>JBFHNV010000021.1:0-41250 GCA_041593595.1 Gammaproteobacteria bacterium | reverse complement strand
GGCACCGCCGGACGCGACTCGCCGTGAACACGTCCGTGTGGGCTCGAGCGCGCCGTCCATGGCGCGCACGGTCGCGGCAGGCGGCACCCGCTTCCCCTCCGTGGGGCGGCAGGCGGCACCCGCTCTCCGTCGCGAGCATCCCGCAGCTCTCAACCCAGTCCCCGCCGCACCAGGTTCGCGCCGATCAGCAGCAGCAGCACCAGCAGCGCCTTGCGGAACAGCCGCTCGCTCACGTGGCGCCGTGCGCGCTGGCCGAGCATCAGTCCGGCGAACAGGGGCAGGGTGGCGAGCGCCGACCAGCCGAACTCCGCGGGGCCGGCGACGCCGTAGGCCGCCAGGGTGGCGCCCAGCATCAGGCCGGCCAGCAGGTAGATGCTGCTCACGGTGCCCACGAACTCCTCCTTGGGGAGCTCCAGGGACACCAGGAACATGAGGATGGGCGGGCCGAACATGCTGGACATGCCGCCCAGCACGCCGCCCGCCAGGCCCACGGTGGCGCCGGCGGCGCGGTGGTGGCGCAGCGGCACCCGCAGTCGCAGCCGTGACAGCTCGCTGGCGGCGAACACCAGCACCACTGCGCCCAGGATCACCATCAGCAAGGGCTGGTCGATGCCCGCCAGCAGCCCGCCCCCGATGACCGTCCCCGTCGCCATGGCGAGCAGCAGCGGGGCATGGCGCCGACAGGTGAGCAGCAGGTAGCCGCCCGCCAGCGCCTGCCACAGGTTCGCCATCACGATGGGCACCGGCAGCAGCGCGACGGCCTGGGGGATGGTGAGCACGAAGGGCAGCAGCGAGATGGACACCAGCGGTATGCCGATGCCGGTGATCCCCTTCACGGTGCCCGCCAGCGCCAGGGTCGCCGCGCACCAGGCGACGGCAGCGGCGCTCAGCCCCTCCAAGCGGACCCCGCCATCACACCGCGAGCAGCAGCTTGCCGGTGGTGCCGCGTCCCTCCAGCACCCGGTGCGCCTCGGCGGCGTCCGCCAGCGGCAGCACGCGATCGATGGCCACGTCCACCCGCCCCGCCGCGACGTGGGCCAGCATCTCGCCGCCGCGCCAGCCCACCTCCTCGGCGTCGCGCATGTAGTCGGCCATGTGGGGGCGGGTGAAGAACAGCGAGCCCGCCTCGGCCAGCTCCAGCGGATCCACCGCGGTGACGGCGCCCGAGGCGGCGCCGAAGTTGCACACGGTGCCGCGCCGCGCGCAGCAGCGGATCGAGCCCTCGATGGTGGTCCTGCCCACCGAGTCGTAGACCACGTCCACGCCCTCGCCGAAGGTTTCCTGCAGCACCACCTCGGCGAAGTCCTCCTCCCGGTAGAGGATGACGTGGTCCGCGCCCAGCGCCCGGGCCTTGTCCGCCTTCTCCGGCGAGCCCACGGTGGCGAACACCCGCGCGCCCCTGAGCTTCGCGAGCTGCACCATGATGCGGCCCACGCCGCCGGATGCGGCATGGATGAGGCAGCTGTGCCCGGGCTTCAGGGGGAACAGCGAGTGGGTCTGGTAGTGGGCGGTACAGCCCTGCAGCATCAGCGTGGTGGCGACCTTGCGGCTGAAGCCCTCCGGGATCCTCACCAGCCGCCAGGCCGGCACGCAGGCGTACTCCGCGTAGGACCCGAGCGCCAGGCACCAGGCCACCCGATCGCCCACCGCCCAGCCGGCGACCCCGGGCCCGACGGCGTCGATGGCACCCGAGCCCTCGCGCCCGAGAGTGAACGGCGGCGCGTTGGCGTAGGTATGGGATCTCGCGTAGAGGCCGTTGCGGGTGTAGACGTCGATGAAGTTCACGCCCGCGTAGGCCACCTTCACCCGTACCTCGCCCTCGCCGGGCGCGGGTACCCCCACGTCATGCAGCGCCAGCACCTCGGGGCCGCCGTAGCGGGTGACCTGGATGGCTTTCATCGCGCGTCCTCGAGGCATACGGATTGCGGCCGCCACATTGTGACCGCCACGGGACGCGCGTCCAGCGCCGGGCGCGGCGGCGTCACGGCACCGCCCTCACAGCAGCGCCGACAGGGCGGTGGCGATGCCGAGGAAGGAGAAGAAGCCGGCGATGTCGGTGACGGTGGTGAGCACGATGGACGAGGCCTGTGCCGGGTCCTGGCCCAGGCGCGTGAGCACGATGGGCACCAGGGCGCCGGCGAAGCCAGCCGCCACCATGGCCAGGACCATCGACGCCGCGATCACCAGCACCAGGCCCACGGACCCGCTCCACACCCACACTCCGAGACCGCAGGTGACGGCCACGGCCACGCCGTTGGCGAGACCCACCAGCACCTCCTTCACCGTCACCGTGGGCCAGTGGCGCACCGTGATCTCGCGCAGCGCCAGCCCGCGCATGGTCACCGCCAGCGCCTGGGCGCCGGCGTTGCCCGACTGGCCCGCCACCACCGGCAGCAGCACGGCCAGCGCGGTGAAGCGCGCGATGGTGTCCTCGAACAGGCCCACCACGGCCGCGGCCAGGAAGGCGGTGAGCAGGTTGATCTGCAGCCACGGCTGGCGCTTGATGACTGCGAACAGGGGCCGCGACAGGGCGCGCTCGTCGCGGCTCGCGCCCACCATGGTCTGGATGTCGGCGGTGGCGTCCTCCTGGATCGCCTGCACCAGGGTGGCGTGGTACACGACCCCGAGCAGGATCCCGTCGGTATCCACCACCGGCAGATCGGCCAGGCGGTGGCGCTCCAGCGCCTCGGCCACCTCCTCCCCGGGATCCAGCGGGCTCACGGCGGCGGCGATGGGCTCCGCCAGCGCCGAGAGCGGCGTGGCCGGGTCCGACACGGCCACGTCCTGGATGGTGACCTTGCCGGTGAGCCGGTTGTCGTCGTCGATGAGGAACAGGCTGCGCGCCGTGCGCGAGCGCGCGCGGCGCAGCGCCGCCAGCGCCTGGGCCACGGTGGTGGTGCCGCGGAAAGCGGTCACCCGGGCGTCCATCAGCCGCCCGGCGCTGTCCTCGGGGTAGGCCATGAGCGCGGTGATGTCGCGGGCCACCCGCGGGTCCAGCAGACCGATGCAGCGATCCCGCGCTGCCGCCTCCATGGGCGCCAGCACCCGCAGCGCCTCGTTGGGCAGGATCTCCGTGAGCAGGTCCTTCACCAGCGCGTCCGGCAGCGCGTCCAGCAGCTCTGCCGCGACCCCGGGGGACAGCCGGCGCACCAGCGGCACCAGCACCGTTGCCGGCTGCTCCGCCAGCGCCGGTGCCGACGCGCGGGCACCGATGTGCTCCACGCGGCGCGCGGCGTCGAAGGGATGATCCAGGCAATAGCGGCGGTCCAGCGCCTTGGCCGCCCGGTTCAGGTCCCCGGTCACGACGGGTTCCCGCGATCGGGCTCGACGGTGCCCATGGCCAGGCGCGCGAGCTCCGCCAGCGCCACCACGAACGCCGCCAGCAGGTGCGACACCATGGCCGGCGCCGCGCGTGTCCCGGGGGCCGCCACCCCCTCGTCCTCGAGGGCCTCGCGCACGCTGGCGCGGCGCAGTCCGCCCAGCAGGTTGCCGGTGCGCCCCGTGACCGGCAGCGTGGCGAAGTGATCCCACGCGGTCAGACCGGCCACCGCGTGGATGGCGGCCCGGTTCGACAGGGCTTCGGGCCGCGGCTCGACGATGTCGCGCAGGGTGGCTGCCTCGCCGGCGCGCAGCACCCGCGCCAGGCTCACGCTGCCAACGTAGCGCCGCGCGCCGTCCACCACGAACACGTGGTCCAGGATCTCGGCACGGGCCCGGCGTGCGTAGGTCAGCACGTCGCCCACCCGCGTCTCTGGCGGAAACGAGGGAATGCCGTGATCCATCCAGGCGCCGACCACAGCCCGCGGGTAGGCCAGCGAGCGGCGGAAGTCCCGGGCCAGGCGCTGCGGCAGCTCGGCCAGCACCGGACCGCGGACGGTGGCGGGCAGCTGGCGCAGCACGCTGGTGGCGTCCTGGTAGCGCAGCTCCCGCAGGATGGCCCCGGCCCGCGCCGGCGGCACCAGCTCGGTGCAGCGGGCAGCGGCCCACACCGGCATCTCGCTCATGACCAGCGCGGCCACCCGCACCGGCACGGAGGTCAGCAGGGCGGCGGCATCGGCGGTGTCCAGGTCCTGCAGCACCCGCGCCGCCGCGGCGGGCCGGCGCTCCAGGTAGGCGAGGGTCAGCCGGAAGCGCGCCTCAGTCGGCATCCGCGCGGTCCTCCTCGCGCGGCGTCATCAGCAGCACGTGACGCTCGTGGTAGACACGGGCGGGAACGTACAGGCGGCCCTCGTCGGTGCCGATGACCACGCTGGTGGCGGTGATCTCCAGCACCTCGCCCTCGATGCCGTCGATGCGCGCCGGCTGGCCGGGCTCGAGCTGCTGGCGGAGATAGTGCGCGCCGAGGAGGTTGCTCACGAGATCCCGCGCGCCCAGGGCGAAGGCCAGCGAGATCCCCGCCGCCACCGCCGCGAGCACGACGGCGATGATGGTCACCAGGAAGGTGATGTCGATGCCCACCTGGTCGATGCCGATGATCACGGCGGTGAGGAAGGTGGCCGCCTGGGCGACGCGCCCGGCGGTGGCGCTGTAGGTCGCGCCGGTGGGCGCCAGCGCAGCGGCGGTCACGTCGCGTACCAGCGCGCTCACCAGGTAGCCGGCGAGGATGATGAGGCCGCCCGCGAGCAGCGTGGGCAGGTAGGTGAGGACCCGGTCCAGCCACGCGGAGAAGGCATCCAGGCGCGCCGCGCGGGTGGCCGCCGCGACGAAGAACAGGACCACCAGCCAGAAGACCACGCTGCCCGCGAGGCGCAGGCCCCGGGCAGAGATGCGTGCGCGTCCGAGGGCGCCGCGACGCAGGCCGCGGTCCAGCAGCCGGTTGAGGCCGTCGCCCAGGGAGGTGGTGATGCGCCGCGCCAGGCGTGCCGCGATCCAGCCGACTGCAAGCAGCACCAGCGCGCCCAGCAGGCTGGGCAGGTAGGCGATCAGGCGATCGCCAAGGTCGCCAGCGGTGGCGCCCAGATTCTGAAACCACGACGCGACGGAGTTCATGACCGGGCTCCCACGGGCATGGCGGCTACTGTGCGCCACCCATTGATGACCGGCAACCCGCGCCCGGCGCGGCGTTCGACACGTTCACGGATCGAGAACAGGAGCAACGTGGGTCACCATCGCCCCTCACCCCGACCCTCTCCCCACGAGCGGAAACGAGCGGGAAGAAGAATTCGCGCCGCCGCCTTGTTTCCTGACCCCTTCCCCCCGGTGCGGGGAGAGCAGAAGACATCGCGCCGCCGCTCTGCTGGCCATCCTCTCCCCCCACCGGGGGGAGAGGGCAGGGCGAGGGGGTCGCGACGCGCGCGTCGTCACCGCGTCAGGTCGCGACGCGTTCCTGCACGCTCAGGCGAGCATCTCGCGTACTGCCGGGCCCACGTGGGACGGCGTGTCCAGCACGTTCACCCCCGCCGCCTCGAGCGCGGCGTGCTTCGACGTCCAGGTCCCACGATCTCCCATCACGATGGCGCCCGCGTGCCCCATCTTCTTGCCCGGCGGCGAGGCGCGTCCGGCGATGAAGGCGGCCACCGGCTTGCCCATGCCGGCCGCGTAGGCGGCGGCGTCCTCCTCCATGGCGCCGCCGATCTCGCCCACCATCACCACCGCGTCGGTGCCGGCATCCGCGTCCAGCATCTCGAGCGCGTCGCGGGTGGTGGTGCCGATGATGGGGTCGCCGCCGATGCCGATGAAGGCCGACTCGCCGAAGCCCGCCTGCACCAGGTTGAGGCAGATGAGGGTGCCGAGGCTGCCGCTCCTGGAGATCACGCCGACGCGCCCCGGGGTGAAGATGTCGCGCTCGAACGCCGGCATGAAGCCCACGAAGCACTCCCCCGGCGTCACCTGTCCGGCGGTGTTGGGCCCCAGGATGCGCGCCCCGGCCTCGCGCGCCGCGGCCATCACGTGCATCACGTCGTGCACCGGGATGTGCTCGGTGAGGATCACGAGTCGCCGGCACCCGGCCTCGAGGGCGTCCAGCGCCGCTGCCTTGCACCCCAGCGGCGGTATGAACAGCACGCTCACGTCGAAGCCCGAACCCGCCATGGCCTCCACGGCGCTGACGTACACCGGCACCGCGCAGTGCTCGCTGCCCGCCTTCTTCGGGTTCACCCCGCCCACGATGCGCGTGCCGTAGGCCTGCATCCGCTCGGTCCAGAAGGTGCCCTGCTTGCCGGTGATGCCCTGCACCAGCACGCGGTCAGTGGCCCGGATGATCACTTTTTGCGGTCTCCAGCTCTTGTTGATTGAGCCACAAAGGACACAAGGGGCAGATAGGGCTCTTGCGTGCTACACGCGCCCACCCAGGGACGAAGACATCCGGAGAATGACGTGAAGTGAGGAGGGCTTCGAAGCCCTGCCAAGCTTCTGTTTCCTTTTCCTGGCCTTTGTGTTCTTTGTGTCTTTGTGGTTAGTACCGAACGCGTCCTGGTGCCGCGTCTTCTCTGTGTCCTCGGTGCCTCCGCGGTTCATTCCCCAGGCCCATCCAACGCGACTACCGTGCCGCGGCGATGGCCGCCGCGATGGCCTCGTCCATGGTGGGATACGCCTCGACGCCGAGGCGCTCATGCAGCATCGCGCGGGCGTCGGCGGCGCCGGTGCCGTGGATGGAGAAGAACATGGGCAGCGTGGGCGCGAGCTCATCGATGGCGTCCAGCACGCCGGCGGTCATGACATCGGTGCGGGCGAAGGCGCCGCAGAAGTTCACCACCAGGGCCTTCACCCGCGGATTGTCCAGCACGAGCTTCAGCGCCGGCGTGGCCTTGGTGTAGGCCTCGCCGCCGATCTCCAGGAAGTTGGCGGGGCGCCCACCCAGGTGGCTGATCACGTCCATGGTGGTCATGGTGAGG
Organism: Gammaproteobacteria bacterium; assembly: GCA_041593595.1. Lineage (GTDB taxonomy): Bacteria > Pseudomonadota > Gammaproteobacteria > HK1 > HK1 > JBFHNV01. Next base: position 34,417 of record JBFHNV010000021.1, on the reverse strand, counting down.
CCGGCGCCGTTGGCCAGGACGCCGATGTCGCCGTCCAGCGCGATGTACTTCAGTCCGAGCGCCTGGCCGCGGGCCTCGAGGTCCGTGAGCCGGTCCGGCGTGCCGCCGGCGGCCAGCGCCTCGCGCCGCTTCAAGGCAGAGTCGTCCAGGGTGAACTTGCAGTCCAGCGCCATCACCCGACCGCCGGCCACCAGGCACAGGGGATTCACCTCCAGCAGCTCCGCGTCGTTGCCGGCGTAGGCGCGGTAGAGCTGCACGAGCACGTCGGCCACGGCGTCCTCGCGGCCGCCCAGATCCGCGCCGGCCAGCAGCGCCCGCGCGTCCTCGGCGGCGAAGCCGCGGCGGATGTCCACCGGGGTGCGCCGAAGCTGCTCCGGGTGGGCCTCGGCAATGGCCTCGATGTCCATGCCGCCCACGGCGGAGAACATCACCACGGGCGAACGGCTGGCCGGGTCGTTGAGCACGGCGGCGTACAGCTCCCGCTCGATGGGAATCTGTGCCTCCACCAGCACCGTGTCCACCGGGTGCCCGCCGATGGTCATGCCCAGGATGGCGCCGGCGTGGGCGCGCGCCTCGTCGGGGGTGGCGGCCAGCCGGATGCCGCCGGCCTTGCCGCGCTTGCCTGCGGGGACCTGGGCCTTGACGACGCAGGCGCCGACGGCGCCGGCCGCGGCGGCCGCCTCGTCCGGGGTTGCGGCCACCTGCCCGTCGGGAGTCGCGATGCCCGCGGCGCGCAGCAGCGGCTTGGCGGCGGCCTCGGTGAAGTTCATCGGCCGTACTTCTCCCAGTACCGCCCGAACAGCTCCTCCTCCTCCGGGCGGTCCTCGGGGATCAGGCGGCACAGGTGGGTGATGTTGAGGAAGTGCTTGTAGGACAGGTTCTCGCTGATGCTGTTGCCCTGCCAGGTGCCGCAGCCCATGGACAGGGTGAAGTTGAGCCCGCTGTCGAAGCCGCCGCCGTTGCCGAAGGTGTGGGCCATGTTGACGAGCACCCGCACCACGTCCAGCTCCTCGGCGACCTTGCGGGCATTGTCGGGATCGCGGGTGTGGATGCCGCAGGAATGGCCCTTGCCCTTGAACTCCAGGATCTCGCGCACCCGATCCATGGCCGCGTCCAGGTTCGCGGCCCGGTACACGGTCAGCACCAGGGCGAGCTTCTCGTCGGAGAACGGGTGCGCCTTGCCCACCCCGTCCTCCTCCACCATGAAGAACTTCGCCTCCTGCGCTGCCGCCGGCAGCCCCGACTCCCGGGCGAGCACGTCCGCGTCCCGGGCGATCACCTTGCGGTTCAGACGCCCGTCCACCCAGAGCGTCCTCTCGATGGCCGCCTTGCCGGCCGCGTCCGCCAGCCAGCCGCCGGCGCGCTCGAGCGCCGCCAGCGCCTCGTCGTAGACGGCGTCCAGGATCACCAGCGAGTTCTCCGACGAGCAGGAGGTGGCGTTGTCGAAGGTCTTCGAGGCGCAGATCTTGCGCGCGGCGTCGTCCAGGTCCGCGCTCTCGTCGATGATCACCGGGACGTTACCCGCGCCGACGCCGATGGCGGGCGTGCCGCTGGAGTAGGCGGCGCGCACGTTGTTCTGGGAGCCGGTCACCACCACCAGATCGCAGGCGGCCATGAGCGCGTTCGTGAGCTCCTTGGTCACCGGCGCCGGCAGCACCTGCACCAGGTCCTCGGGCGCGCCGATGCGGGCCAGCTCCGAGCGCATCAGCTCCACGGTGCGGGCGGTGGTGGCATGGCCCGCGGGAGAGGGCGCCACGATGACCGCATTGCGGCCCTTGATGGCCATCATGGCCTTGTTCACCGGCGTCGCCGCCGGATTGGTGGACGGGGTGACCGCCGCCACCACGCCCACGGGCTTCGCGTACTTGACGATGCCGAGCTCCGGCAGCTCCTCGATCACCCCCACCGACTTCCCCCGCGACAGGTCGCGCAGGGTGCCGAAGGTCTTGCGGGTGTTCTTCGTGACCTTGTCGGCCACGTTGCCGAGGCCGGTGTCCGCCACCGCCATCTCGGCCAGCGCGCGGGCGTTCTCGGGCTTGTAGATGGACCAGGCCAGCGCCGTGACGGCCTCGTCGGTGCGCTGCTGATCGGCGTCGGCGAAGGCGCCCATGGCGGCGCGGGCGCGGGTGACGAGTTCGGCGACGACGGCCTGCGGATCCCGGGTCCGGGGGCTGGCGACTGCGCTGCTCATGTGAAATGCCTCCCGCCCCGCCGGGGCGCGTGTCGTTGGCCAAGGGCGCGCGCAAGATACACCGCGGCGGGTGGCGCGGGCGACGTGGCCCGCCGCCTTGCCGCAGCGCGTTGCCGGTCGTGCCGGATGGTGCATTGCAGCAGCGCCGGTCCCTCGCCTGAATTTTCATATCGTGGAATCGGCTTCTTCTGATTGATTTTTCCACCCGTGAACCGTAGGGTTGCCGGCCGAGGAGAGAGAGCGCCGAACGCGTCCCACGCACCAAATCGGCGCCTGAATAACGCAAGGAATTCCCCGTGGCAAAGCTGCTCGAGGTCAAGGGCCTCCAGACCCAGTTCGGCACCAGCGCCGGCACCGTCAAGGCGGTGGACAACGTCACCTACGACGTGGAGGCGGGCGAGACCGTCGCCATCGTCGGCGAGTCCGGATCCGGCAAGTCGGTGGGCGCCCTGTCCATCCTGCGCCTCATCCCGAACCCGCCGGGGCGCATCGTCGGCGGCGAGATCCTGTTCGAGGGCCAGGACCTGCTGAAGCTCTCCGACGAGGAGATCCGCCACGTGCGCGGGCGCAAGATCAGCATGGTGTTCCAGGAGCCCATGACGTCGCTCAATCCCGTGCTGTCCATCGGCCTGCAGCTCACCGAGACGATGATGCTGCACCTCGGCATCAGCAAGGAGGAGGCGGACGCCCGTGCGGTGGAGCTGCTCGGGAAGGTGGGCATCTCCGAGCCGGCACGGCGGCTGCGCCAGTACCCGCACCACCTCTCCGGCGACATGCGCCAGCGCGTGATGATCGCCCTCGCGCTGTCCTGCGACCCCAAGCTCATCATCGCCGACGAGCCCACCACGGCGCTCGACGTGACCATCCAGGCGCAGATCCTGGAGCTGATGAAGAACCTCACCCGGGAGCTGGGCGTGGCGCTCATCGTCATCACCCACAACCTTGGCGTGGTGGCCCGCTATGCCGACCGGGTCAACGTGATGTACGCGGGCAAGATCGTGGAGGAGGGCACTGCCCAGCAGATCTACCACGAGCCGCGGCACCCCTACACCATCGGGCTGCTCAACTCGGTGCCGCGCATGGACCTGCCCCGCGGCCAGAAGCTGATCCCCATCGAGGGCTCGCCGCCGGACCTGACGCGCCTCGACGACGGCTGCTCGTACCGTCCGCGCTGCCGCTGGCGCATCGAGAAGTGTGACACCGAGTTCCCGCCGCTCGAGGAGGTGCAGGAGTACCAGTACAGCGCCTGCTGGCGCAAGCAGGACCTGGGCAAGGACGAGCTCCAGAAGCTGCGCATGAAGGCCGCCTCATGAGCGCCGCCGTCGACACGGTTCGCCAGGGCATCCACTTCGAGGACGTGGAACGCGGCGAGACCCTGGTCAAGGTCAGGAACCTCAAGAAGTACTTTCCGGTCACCGAGGGCATGGTGTTCCAGCGCACCATCGCCAACGTGAAGGCGGTGGACGACGTCAGCTTCGAGATCAAGCGCGGCGAGACGCTGGGGCTGGTGGGGGAGTCGGGCTGCGGCAAGACCACCACCGGGCGCTGCATCCTGCAGCTCGAGAAGGCCACCTCCGGTGCCATCGAGTTCTGCGGTGTGGACCTCACCAAGCTCGACGAGAAGCAGCTGAGCCCCGTGCGCCAGCGCATCCAGGTGATCTTCCAGGATCCCTACAGCTCGCTGAACCCGCGCATGAAGGTGGGCGACATCATCAGCGAGCCGATGATGGTCCACCGGGTGATCGCCGACGCGCCGGGCCGCGCCAAGCGCACACGCGATCTGCTCAACGTGTGCGGCCTGCCCAGCAAGTTCGCCGACCGCTATCCCCACGAGATGAGCGGCGGCCAGCGCCAGCGTGTCGGCATCGCCCGCGCGCTCGCGCTGAACCCCGATTTCATCATCTGCGACGAGGCCGTGTCGGCCCTGGACGTGTCGATCCAGGCGCAGGTGATCAACCTGCTCGAGGACCTGCGCGAGGAATTCCACCTCACCTACCTGTTCATTGCCCATGACCTGTCGGTGGTGCGCCACCTGTGCAACCGGGTCGCCGTGATGTACCTGGGCAAGGTGGTGGAGCTCGCCGAGTCCGACGACCTGTTCGACAACCCCCGCCATCCGTACACCAAGGCGCTGCTGTCCGCGGTGCCCGTGCCGGATCCTTCCGTGGAGGCGCAGCGCGCACACCAGGTGCTGCAGGGCGAGGTGCCGAGCCCGATGAACCCGCCGCCGGGCTGCGTGTTCCACCCGCGATGCTCCATCGCGATCGAGAACTGCAAGAAGGCGGTTCCGCCCCTCGAGGAACAGCGTCCCGGTCACTGGGTCGCGTGCCCCGTGGTCAAGTAGAGTGGATTCCGCGTGCCGCGGGCCTTCTGGGGTCGTGGTCCGGGATATAACCGAGAAGACGGACAGGAGGAGAAATCCATGATGCGCTTCACCCCGAAACTCGCCGCGGCGGCGATGGTCGGTGCGTCACTGGGCCTGGCGGGCCCGGCGCTCGCGCAGACCCCCAAGCCAGGCGGCGTGCTCAACTTCGTGGTGGGATCGACGATCCCTTCGTACGACGGCCACCGCGAGACCACCTTCGGCATGATCCACCCGATCCGGCCGCTCTACAGCCTGCTCATCCGGGTCAACCCCGAGAACCCCTCGTCGCCCACGGACTTCGTGTGCGATCTCTGCGTGGGCGACCTGCCGAAGCCCACCGAGGACGGCACGAAGTACACCTTCAAGATTCGCGAGGGGGTGAAGTTCCACGACGGCACCCCGCTCACCAGCGCCGACGTCAAGGCCACCTACGACCGCATCATCTTCCCGCCGGAGGGGGTGCCCAGCGCGCGCAAGGCGTTCTTCACCATGGTCGACTCGGTCACCGCGCCGGACGACTTCACGGTGGAGTTCAAGCTGAAGTACCCGTCGGGAGCATTCATCCCGGCGCTGGCGACGCCCTTCAACTTCGTGTACTCGAAGAAGGACCTGGACACTCACGGCCACGAGTGGCATACGAAGAACGTCAACGGCACCGGGCCGTTCATGTTCGTGCAGCACCAGCCGGGCGCCTATGTCGAAGGCAAGCGCAACCCCAACTACCACTTCAAGGGGCAGCCCTACCTGGACGGCTACAAGGCCATCGCGGCGCCGAAGATGGCGGTGCGCCTGCAGGCCATCCGCGGTGACCGCGCCGCCATCGAGTTCCGCGGCTTCCCGCCGAAGGCCCGCGACGACCTGGTCTCGGCCCTGGGCGACCAGATCACGGTGCAGGAGAGCGACTGGAACTGCGTGCTGATGGCGACGCCCAACCAGAAGGTGAAACCCTTCGACGATCCGCGGGTGCGCAAGGCGCTCACCCTGTCCGTCGATCGCTGGGGCGGCTCGAAGTACCTGTCCGAGATCGCCATCGTGAAGACGGTGGGCGGCGTGGTGTTCCCCAACCATCCGCTGGCGGCCTCGGAGACGGAGCTGCTGCGCCTCGCCGGCTACGGTAAGGACATCGAGGCGTCCCGCGCCGAGGCGCGGAAGCTTTTGGAGGAGGCCGGCAAGGCCGGCATGAGCTTCGAGCTCCACAACCGCGGCGTCGACCAGCCCTACAAGGTGGTGGGCACCTGGCTCATCGACCAGTGGGCCAAGGCCGGCCTCGACGTGCAGCAGCGGGTGCAGCCCACGGGGCCGTTCTACGACACCCTGCGCAAGAAGAAGGATTTCGAGGTCTCCATCGACTTCAACTGCCAGTCGGTGATCAACCCGCTGGCGGACGTGTCGAAGTTCCTGGGCTCGGCGGGCAATAACTACGGTCAGTACGACGACCCGGTTCTCGAGGATCTGTTCAGCAAGATGCAGCGCGCCGGCAGCGAGGCCGAGCAGTACAACCTCATGCGGCGCTACGAGAACCGTGCGCTGCACGAGGCCGCGCACGAGATGATCACGCTGTGGTGGTACAAGATCAATCCGCACCGTTCATACGTGAAGGGTTGGAAGATCGCCCCCAGCCACTACCTGAACCAGCACCTGGACAATGTCTGGCTGGACCAGTAATCGCATCATCTAGGCCCACGGCCCCGCCCGCATCCGCGGGCGGGGTCTTCCCAGGTCGACCCTCATGAGCAAGTACCTGATCAAACGCCTGCTGCTGGCCATCCCCACGCTGCTGGGCGCCGCGCTGCTGGTCTTCCTGCTGCTGCGCGCGGTTCCCGGCGACGTGTGCGAGATCAGGCTGGCCGGAACCGGCTTGTACGCCGACCAGGAGCAGATCGACCTCTGCCGCAAGGACCTGGGCATGGACAAGTCCCTGCCCCTGCAGTTCTGGGACTTCATCTCCGGCTACGCCACCTGGGACCTGGGCAAGTCCATGTGGACGGGCAAGCCGGTGACCTACGAGATCGCCATCCGCTTCGAGCTCTCGCTGCAGGTCGCGATCATGGCGACGGTGGTGGCCATCATCATCGCCATCCCGCTGGGCATCATCTCGGCGGTCAAGCAGGACACCTGGATCGACTACGTGGTGCGCACCTTCGCGGTGGCGGGCATCGCGGTCCCGTCGTTCTGGCTCGGTATCATGATCATCCTGGGGCTGCTGATCTTCACCCAGAAGTTCTTCGGCGTCCCGTGGATGCCGCCCATCGATTTCGTCTCCTTCTTCGACGACCCCGTGCGGAACATGTCCCAGCTCATCTGGCCGGCGGTGGCCACCGGCTACCGCTACTCCGCGGTGGCGACCCGTATGACGCGCTCGGCGCTGCTCGAGGTGCTGCGCGAGGACTACGTGCGCACTGCGCGCGCCAAGGGCCTGCTGGAGTCCGTGGTCATCAACCGCCACGCGCTCAAGAACGCACTGCTGCCGGTGGTCACCATCATCGCGCTCGAGTTCGCATTCCTCATGGGCGGGCTGGTGGTGACCGAGCAGGTCTTCAACCTCAACGGCATCGGCAAGCTGTTCGTGGAGTCGGTGCTCCAGCACGACTTCACGCTCACCCAGCAGCTGGTGATGCTGGTGGTGCTCATCTTCGTCCTCACCAACCTGGTGGTCGACTTGTTGTACGCGTGGCTGGATCCGCGCATCCGCTACAGCTGAGGTGACCTGAATGTCCACGCCGCCGATTGCCGTAGACCCGACGGATCTCGAAGAAGCGCCGCGCAGGCCGCTGCTCGAGCGGCTCTGGGGCCTGAGCAAGGGCCACCCGCTGGGCGCCGCCGGTGCCCTGGTGGTGCTGATCATGATCTTCGCTGCGATCTTCGCCCCGTGGCTCACGCCCTACGACCCGGAATCGAACTCCTTCGAGCACATGCTCAGCCCGCCGAGCACCGAGTTCTGGCTGGGCACCGACCAGTTCGGACGCGACATCCTCACCCGCATCGTCTATGGCGCCCGCACGGCCCTGTTCGTGGGTTTCACCTGCGCCTTCGTCGGCTCCTTCGCGGGCCTGGTGCTGGGCGTGGGCAGCGCCTACTTCGGCGGCAAGACGGACCTCTTCTTCCAGCGCGTGATGGACGTGTTCATGGCCTTCCCGCTCATCATCATGGCGCTGGCCATCGTGGCGACGCTGGGCACCGGGACGGACAAGGTGATCATCGCCATCACCATCCCGTTCATCCCCCAGTGCGCCCGGGTGGTGCGCTCGAGCGCGCTCAGCTTGCGAGAGATCCCCTACGTGGACGCGGCGCGGGCTTGCGGCTTCAGCCACATGCGCATCATCCTGCGCCACATGGTGCCGAACGTGATGGCGCCGTTCCTGATCATGCTCACCACCTTCGTGGGCCAGGCCATCCTGCTGGAGGCGTCGCTCTCCTACCTGGGCCTCGGGGTGCAGGAGCCGACGCCCGCCTGGGGCCTGATGCTGCAGGGCGGCGCCGAGGAGTACGCGGAGAGCGCGCCCTGGGTGCCCATCTTCCCCGGCCTCGCCATCACCCTCGCGGTGTTCGGCTTCAACCTGTTCGGTGACGCGCTGCGCGACGTCCTAGACCCGAGGCTGCGCAACCGCTAGGCGCGGATCGCCACGTTCGCCTCTATTGCGGGGGCGCGGGATCGCGAGGTTCCGCGCCCTCGTGCTTCCGGGGCGTCTGTGGTTGAAATCCAACAAGCCTGACCGGTACCACGACCGCAACTCTCGCGAGGTGTAATCGACAGGCGTTCCAGCGCGTCCGCCAGGTGCGCCGGCCGCCGGATACCCCCGAATACGGACACGGCCAGGGCGCGCAGCGCCCGTTCCTCGTACAGTCCCTGCTCGGGCACCGTGCGATCTCCCTGCGCCGCCGGCGGCGGCGCGCGGATACGGCATAATGTTTCCGTCGACGGCGCGGCCGCCCGTGATCGCGCAGGCGTCGAACGAGATCGGAACCGCATGACTCCGCCGCAGCTCTTGAAGATCCCTGGACGACCGGTTGCCGGGCACGGTGCGCCGGCCGGTGGTGCGGACCGTTGAGGCTGTTCGTCTCCCCCACGTCGCCCTACGCCCGGGTGGTGCGCATGGCGCTCGAGGAGCTCGGGCTCGCGGCGCGGGTTCAGGTGGTGCCCGTGCGCACGCGGGTGCCCGAGTGCGAGGTGAACGCCTACATCCCCACCGGCAAGGTGCCCACCCTGGAGACCGACGACGGCCACTATTTCAGCGAGAGCCGCCTCATCTGCCAGTACCTGGACGCACTGCACACCGACGATCCCATCGTGGACCACGACCCGGAGGAGGCGGACCGGGCCCTGGAAGGGGTGGTCACGGGCTTCCTCGACGGCGTGTCCGTGTGGATCCGCGAGCTCAACCGCCCGCCCGGCGAGCGCTCGCCGGGCATCCTCGAGCAGGAGCGCGCGCGGGCGGAGCGCTGCCTTGCCTGGTTCGACGAGCGCACCGACGCGCTGGGCGAGCGGGCCGACTACCCACGCCTGTGCATGGCCGCGGCCCTCTACACCCTGGACCGCCGCATCCGGATGGATGGCTGGCGGGAGCGCGCGCCGCGGCTCGCCGCCTGGTACGACCGCTTCGTCCAGCGCCCGTCCTTCCGGGCGACCCTCCCGCCGCAGTGATGCCCTGCCCCCGGCAACGCGCGGTGGCGGGCTGGTACAATCGCCGACCCCCGCACGGGCGGCGGCGGGCAGCCTCCACCGCCTGCGGGCAGCCCTGATGGAGACGACGGGCCGGCAGGACTGACGGAGTCGGAGCACACCATGAGCGAGTCCCCTCCCGGGAAGGCCGGGGCGGAGTTCCAGGTCAAGATCGCCAGCACCGGCGCGGTGTACGACGTGCCCGCGGACAAGAGCATCGTGGAGGTGCTCTGGGCCAACGGCTTCGACATCGACACCTCCTGCGAGAGCGGGCTGTGCGCCACCTGCATGACCCGCTACGTGGAAGGGGACCCGGACCACCAGGACATGGTGCTGGACGAGGACGAGCGCGCCGAGTACCTGTGTGTGTGCTGCTCGCGCTCGCGGACACCGTTGCTGGTGCTGGATTTGTGACTCCTTGCGTTGATGCGATGGCGATCGTCACCGCGGAAGCGGGTGCCGGCTGCCGCGGCACGCCGTGAAGACGTCCATGTAGGCTCGGGCGCCGAATCCCTGCGGCGCACGGCCGCGGCAGCCGACACCCGCTTGCGCAAACAGATCATCACTCCACACCGAAGCGCAGCGGCCCCTCCCACATCAGACAGCACCATCCCATGACCCGCATCGCCGTCCTCGACGACTACCTGAAGCTCGCGCTCGCCAGCGCCGACTGGAGCCTGCTGCCCAGCGGCGCGCAGGTGCAGCTGTTCCACCAGCATCTCGGTGACGAGGACGCGGTGGCGGAGGCGCTGGCCGACTACGAGGTGCTGGTGCTGATGCGCGAGCGCACGCCGTTGCCGGCATCGCTGATCATGCGACTGCCGAAGCTCCGGCTCGTGGTGACCACAGGCATGCGCAACCTGTCCATCGACATGCAGGCGGCGCGCGAGCGGGGCGTCGACGTGTGCGGCACGTCCATGCTGCCGTATCCCGCCTTCGAGCACGCCTGGGCACTGATCCTGGCGCTTGCGAAGAACGTCCCCCGCGAGGATCGGCTGATGCACGAGGGCGGCTGGCAGGCGGGTCCCACCGACGGCCTGAGCGGCCGCACCCTCGGCGTCCTGGGGCTCGGCAAGCTCGGCGCACAGGCGGCGCGCGTGGGCGGGGCCTTCGACATGGAGGTGGTGGCGTGGAGCCAGAACCTCACCGCCGAGCGCGCGCAGGACTGCGGCGCGCGGCTGGTGGACAGGGACACGCTGCTCGCCACCAGCGACTTCCTGACCGTGCACCTGGTGCTCTCCGATCGCACCCGCGGCCTCATCGGGCGCGAGGAGCTCGCCCGCATGAAGCCGACGGCGTACCTGGTGAACACCTCGCGCGGCCCTATCGTGGACGAGGCCGCCCTGGTGGACGCGCTGCGCGCGGGCCGCATTGCCGGCGCCGGCATCGACGTGTATGACACCGAGCCACTGCCGGCGGATCATCCGCTGCGCACGCTGGACAACGTCATCCTCACCGGCCACACGGGCTACAGCACGCGGGAGGCCTTCGGGGTCATGTACGGCCAGTGCGTTGAGTGTGTGAAGGCGTGGCTGGACGGCGCGCCCGTGCGGGTGCTGAACGACTGACGGGCGGTCGGGGGTATCCGCCGCCCGGAACAGGAGCAGAGGGATGGGTACGCAACGCGTTCGCGCGCTGGTGTTCGACGTGTTCGGCACGGTGGTGGACTGGCGAACCTCCATCATCCGGGAGGGCCGCGCGCTGGGCGCGCGGCTCGGCGTCGACGTGGACTGGGAGGCCTTCGCGGACGCGTGGCGCGGGCGCTACCAGCCTTCCATGGAGCAGGTGCGAAGCGGCGCGCGGCCGTGGACGAAGCTCGACGACCTGCACCGGGAAAGCCTGGTGCATCTGCTCACGGAGTTCCGCATCGAGGGCCTGAGCGAGGCGGACATCGACGACTTCAACCGCGCCTGGCACCGGCTGGACCCGTGGCCGGACTCGGTGCCGGGACTGCACCGGCTGCGCCGGCGCTTCGCGCTGGCGACCCTGTCCAACGGCAACGTGGCGCTGCTGCTGGACATGGCGCGCCGCGCGGGCCTGCCCTTCGACGCCATCCTGGGTGCCGAGCCGGCGCGGGCCTACAAGCCGCTGCCGGAGGCCTACCGCCGCACCGTGGACTTCCTGGGCCTCGCGCCCGCCCAGGTGATGCTGGTGGCCGCCCACAACGACGACCTGGTGGCGGCGCGGGCCGAGGGGCTGCGCACCGCGTTCGTCACCCGCCCGACCGAGTATGGCCCGCGCCAGCGCAATGATCTGCGCGCCGAGCACGACTTCGACCACGTGGCCACCAGCATGGAGGATCTGGCCTCGCGTCTCGGTTGCTGAGCGCCCGTCGCCCGGGCCGCCCTTCCCATTGCGCCGGCGCTCCGCCATAGTCCCGGTCATCCGGGCACGGGGCGACACGAGCGCGCGTGTACCACTACGAGATCAGCGACGACATCGGCGAACGGGTGGACAGCCCGACGGTGGTCCACCTGTACGGCCTGTGGCAGCGCTACCACGAGGCCGGCGGCGACCTGCCGGACTACGCGGAGCTGGGCCCGGAGCGCCTGGACTGGTGCGCCGACAACCTCATGGTCATCGAGCCGCTGGCGGACGGCGACTTCCTCTATCGCAGCTACGGTGCCGGCGTGGCGCGCGCGGCCGGCTTCGACATGACCGGCAAGCGTACCAGCGAGTTCCACAGCGACGTGGGGCGCTTCTTCCGCGACAAGTACGTGCAGTGCCTCGCCTCGGGACGGCCGTTGTACACGGTGCACCGGGCCTCCCATGCCCCTACCGTGCACACCTGGGAGCGCCTGGTGCTGCCGGTGCGCGAGGGGGACGCGGTGCTGTTGGTGGTGTTCAACCGCCCGACCCTGTTCCGCCACGAGTTCCTGCAAAGCGTGCTCGAGTCCACCAGCACCGGCATCGTGGCGCTGGCGCCGCTTCGCGATGGGGCCGGCGGTGTGCTGGACTTCGACATCCTGAGCGTCAACCGCGCCGCCGCCGCGCTGATCGGGCGCGACACCCTGGCGCTCGTGGATCAACGCCTGGGCGACGTGGTGCCGCGCACTCTGGGCGCACGCGGTATGGCCCTGTGCCGGGAGGTGCTGGCCTCCGGTGGCAGTGAGAGCGTCGAGATCCACGGCCTGCACAATGGCGTCCATCGCTACCTGCAGCTTCACGCCGCATGCTCCGGAGACTGGGTCACGCTCGCGCTGACCGACGTGAGCGAGCTGCGCCGCCAGGAGCACGCGCTGCGCGAGACCCGCACGCGGCTCGAGCGCGAGATCGAGATGCGCAAGCACCTGGAGGCGGAGCTGCGCGGGCAGGGCGTCACCGATCCGGTGACCGGCGTGCTCGGGCGGGCCGCGTTCCTCAACCGGCTCGACGGCGAGAGCGCGCGTGCCGTGCGCCACGGCCGCGCGCTCGGCCTGCTGCTGGCGGACCTGGACCGCCTGCGGGCGGTGAACGAGAACCACGGCCCGATGATCGGCGATCACGTGCTGGCCTCCTCGGCGCGGGCATGCGTGGACGCGCTGCGTCAGAGCGACGTCATCGGCCGCGTGGGCGGCGACGAGTTCGCCGCGTACCTGCCGGAGACGGACGAAGAGGGCGCGCGGGAGGTTGCCGAGCGGCTGCGCTGCGCGGTAGCCCGGGTGTTCCAGGACCAGCCCATGCTGTCCATGCGGATCACCGTGAGCGTGGGCGTGACCGGGTGGCGCGACGGCGACACGGTGCAGGGGCTGCTGGCGCGCGCCGAGTCGGCGCTCAAGGACGCCAAGGACGCGGGCCGCGACCAGGTGCGGCTGGCCGCTCGGTGACCCGCCTGCCGTCGGAGACGCCGGCGCTGCAGGTGGCGGTGCTGCAGGGAGCGGGCGCCGCCGGCGCCGTGGCAGTGAACCTGGCGGCGCTGGAGGCTGCCTGCGCGGGCTCCGCGGCGGCGGGCGACGCGCTGCTGGTGACCCCGGAGCTGTGGCTCACGGGATTCAACATCGGCAACGATGCCCGCCGCCTGGCCTGCACCCGGGACGCGCCGGAGATCGCAGCCCTTCGCGACATGGCGGGCCGGCACCGTCTGGCCCTGTGCGTGGGCTACCCGGAGCGCGACGGCGATGCGGTGTACAACGCTGCCGTGCTCATCGACGGCACAGGCGCCGTGCTGGGCCACTACCGCAAGCACCGGCTGAGCGGCGATTACGAGAACGCCACGTTCAACCGCGGTGACGGCACCGACCTCGTCGCCCCGGTGGGCGGCATCCGTACGGGCGTGCTCATCTGCTACGACATGGAGTTCCCGGAGAACGTCCGGCGGCTGGCACTCGCCGGCGTGAAGCTCCTGCTCGTGCCCACGGCGCTGTCGCTGGAGTTCGCCTTCGTGGCCGAGAAGCTGGTGCCCACCCGCGCCTTCGAGAACGGCATCTTCGTCGCATATGCCGATCTGTGCGGCGTCGAGCGCGGCAAGCGCTACGCCGGGCAGAGCTGCATCGTGGGTCCGGACGGTGCGGATCTCGCCCGCGCCGGCGCCGGGCCGGCGACGGTGCGCGCCCGGGTGGAGCCGGCCCGCTTCAGCCACCTGGACGATCGGCTGCCCTACCTTCGGGACCTGGCGGCCGGCTGACGTGCCCCGACCCGGCCAGCCGCCGGCGGGCCTAGAATGGGCATCCTGGACACCCCCCCTGGAGCCCGCCATGACCGCCATCACTCGCGCCCTGGCCGAGTTCACCGCCGGCATCCGACAGCCGGATCTGCCCGCCCAGGTGCGCGAGCGGGCCCGCCACATCGTGCTGGATCAGGTGGGGATCGCGCTGCGCGCCCGCCACGCCGCGGACCTCTCGCCGGCGTTGCACGCGGCGCTCGCGCGACTGGGCCACACCGGCGGCCGCGCCAGCGTCATCGGCGATCCGCAGGGCTACACCCCCGCCGCGGCGGCCCTGTTCAACGGCAACCTGGGCCACGCGCTGGACTTCGACGACACCCACGCGCCGGGCTCCATCCACTCCGGCGCGCCCATCATCCCCGCGGCCCTGGCCGCCGCCGAGCTGGCCGGGGCCGGAGGCGACGCGGTGCTGGCCGGCGTGGTGGCGGGCTTCGAGGTGCAGATCCGGTTGAGCCTCGCCCTGGTGCCGAAGGACCACTACCAGCGGGGCTTCCATCCCACCGCCACCTGCGGCGTGTTCGGCGCCGCCGCAGCGGCGGCGGTGGTGCTCGGCCTGGACGCGGACCGGGTGCAGGACGCCTTCGGCCTGTGCGGCAGCCAGGCCGCCGGCTCCATGCAGTTCCTGGTGGACGGCGCCTGGAACAAGCCGTACCACACGGGCTGCGCCGCGGCCAACGGGCTCACCGCCGCGTGCATGGCGGCGGAAGGCTTCCGGGGCGCAGGCGCCGCCATCGAGGGGCGCTACGGCTTCCTGCGGGCCTACGCGCCGAGCCCGCTGCCGGAGCGCGCGGCGGAGGGTCTGGGCAGCACCTGGCAGACCCTGGGCGTGGCGGTGAAGCCGTATCCTTCGTGCCGCTACGGCCACGCCGCCATCGACGCCCTGATCCAGCTTCGCGCCGCCAACGATCTGGACTGGCGGGACGTGGAGTCGGTGGAGGTGGGCCTGCCGCAGACGGGGGTCGACATCATCGGGGTGCCGGAGGCGGACAAGCAGTGCCCGAAGAACTACGTGGACGGCCAGTTCTCCATGCCCTTCGTGGCGGCGGTGGCGCTGCGCGACGGCGCCATGGACTGGGACAGCTACGACCGCCACCTGGCGGACCCGGACACCCAGGCCCTGTGCCGGCGCGTCCAAACCGTGACGGATCCGCGCGCCGAGGCGGAGTACCCCGCCAACATGAGCGGGGTGGTCCGGGTGCGCGCCCGCGGCGGCGTGCTCGAGGCGTTCGTGGTGGTCCCCAAGGGCGAGCCGTCCAACTTCATGAGCGCCGCGGAGCTGCGCGCCAAGTTCGATGCCCTGGCGGCCCCGTACCTGGGCGAAGCCGCCCGCGACGAGCTGACCCGCCGCCTGCTGGCCCTGCACGAGGAGCGCGACGTCACCGCGCTGCTCGCGCTGACACGCCCTGATCAGTCCACCGCACGCCTGCAGGCCGCCGGCGACTGAGCGCGTGATCTCCGCTGACAGCTTCCGGAACGTGACCACAGAGGCACAGCGGACACAGAGAAGCGCTGCGCGAATGATCTTGAACCACGAAGACGCAAAGGACACAAAGGAGGCGTGAAATCCGGGAACGGGATCGCATCTCCCCGGCAGTCCTCCCTGGAGGAGAACGAATGGCCTGAAAGCCATTCCACCCCTCCAGAGCTCGAGAGCGTCCCTGCTGCTTCGCCTATTTTGGTGTCCTTTGGGTCGTTGTGGTGAATCCTGGCGCACGAATCTATTCGACTGCTCTGCGCCCTCTGTGTCTCTGTGGTTCAATCCCGGGCGCCAACCGAACACCAGGCGTGTGACGCACGCGAAGGCACCATGAGCGCGACAGGACACGAAGCCAGCGACAACTACGACGAGTCCCTGATCCTCGACGCCGTCGACCGCTTCCTGGAGCGCGACGTGCGGCCGGTGGCGCACGATCTCGAGGCCAGCGACACCTGGCCGGAGGCCATCGTGCACGGCATGGCGGAGCTCGGGCTGTTCGGGGCCACCATCTCGCCGGACTACGGCGGGCTCGGACTCTCCGCCACCACCTACGCACGCATCGTGGAGCGGGTCTCCGCGGTGTGGATGTCCGTGTCGGGGATCTTCAACTCCCATCTGATCATGGCCGCCGCGGTCGAGCGCTTCGGGTCCGAGGACATGAAGCGCGCCTGGCTGCCGCGCTTCGCGAGCGGCGAGCTGCGCGGCGGCATCGCGCTCACCGAGCCGGACTGCGGCACCGACCTGCAGGCGGTGCGCACCCGGGCGCTGCGCGACGGTGACGCCTACGTGGTCAACGGCGCCAAGACCTGGATCAGCAACAGCGTCAAGGGCGCCGTGCTGGCGGTGCTGGTGAAGACCGATCCGAAGGCCGACCCGCCCCATCGGGGCATGAGCCTGCTGCTGGTGGAGAAGGGCACGCCGGGGTTCCGCATCACGAAGAAGCTCGAGAAGCTGGGCTACAAGGGCATCGATTCCGGCGAGATGGTGTTCGAGGACGCGCGGGTGCCTGCCGCCAACCTGATCGGCGGCGAGGGCCGCGGCATGCAGCAGATCCTTGCCGGCCTCGAGCTCGGGCGCATCAATGTGGCGGCACGCGGGGTGGGCATCGCGCGCGCCTGCCTCCAGGACTCGGTGCGCTACGCGCAGCTGCGCAAGACCTTCGGCAAGCCCATCTGCGAACACCAGGCCATCGCGCTCAAGCTCGCCGACATGGCCACCCGGGTGGAAGCGGCACGCCTGCTGGTGGAGAGCGCCGCGCGGGCCTACGACACCGGCGAGCGCTGCGACATGGAGGCGGGCATGGCCAAGCTGTTCGCCACCGAGGCGGCGGTGGAGAACTCCCTGGAGGCCATGCGCATCCACGGCGCCTACGGCTACTCCAAGGAGTACGACATCGAGCGCTACTACCGCGATGCCCCGCTGCTGGCCATCGGCGAGGGCACCAACGAGATGCAGCGCCTCATCATCACCCGCCAGCTCGTGAAGCGGCACCCGGCGTGATCGGCGCAGACGTGCGAGCGCTCGGATTGTCGCGTCCCGGCACGGTGAGGAGATTGACCACAGAGGCACAGAGGGCACGGAGAAGTCCGCGATCCGTCGGCCGAGCACCCGTTTCTGAAGGTCCTTCGGCATGCGTGGCCATCGTGAACTCTTCCACATCGACCCTCTCTGTGCCCTCTTTGCCTCTGTGGTTCAGCCCTCAGGCGTCGGACGCTCGCGAACCGGGATCGGATGGATCAAGGCTCCGGGTCGAACATGCGCGCATAGGCCCGCACGTCCAGGAAGCTCTCGATGCGGGTGATGCGGCCCGCCTCCACGTGGCACCACAGGGCCACCCGGGTGTGCTCGATCTCGTCGATGGTGGTCCAGAACGTGCAGATGACGCACACCTCGCCGCCTTCCGCGAACACCTGCCGGCGCTCGATGCGCTCCAGGATCTGGCCGATGTTGCTGATGTTGTCGATGAACGCGGCGGCGTCCCGGAAATGGTCGATGGGGCCGTCGTAGCGGAAGTCGCCGTCGGCCAGCAGGGCCCGCGCGGCGTCGAAGTCCAGCGACTCGAAGGCGTCCAGGAAGGCGATGACGGTCTCGGCGGGCGTCATGGGGCAGGAGGGGCGTCCGTGTCGTGGCGCCATCTTATCGTGCATCCGGGCCAGCCGGCCCGATGCGTGGCGCGCCGGCCGGGGCCGGCGCCTGAGACGCGCTGAGATGCTGCCCCTGGACGGCGTGCGCGTGCTGGCGGTGGAGCAGTACGGCGCCGGGCCCTTCGGCACCATGTTCCTCGCGGACCAGGGCGCCGAGGTCATCAAGATCGAGAACCCCCGCGACGGCGGCGATATGTCCCGCGACGTGGGCCCGTACTACTTCGGCGAGCGGGACTCGCACTTCTTCCACGCCTTCAATCGCAACAAGAAGAGCCTGACCCTGGACCTGTCGCGGCCGGAAGGGCGCTCGGTGTTCCACCGCCTGGTGGCCGGCGTGGACGCGGTGGCGTCGAACCTGCGCGGCGACGTGCCGGCCAAGCTGGGCCTCACCTACGAGACCCTCGGGACCCACAACCGCGCGCTGGTGTGCGCGCACCTGTCGGCGTACGGGCGCACCGGCCCCCGCGCTGCCTGGCCCGGCTACGACTACCTGATGCAGGCAGAAGCGGGCTATTTCTCGCTCACCGGCGAGCCCGGCGGGCCGCCGGCGCGTTTCGGCCTGTCCATCGTGGATCTGATGACCGGCCTCGCCCTGGCCTACGCCCTGCTGGCGGGGCTCACCCAGGCCCGCGCCACCGGCACCGGGCGCGACATGGACGTGAGCTTGTTCGACGTGGCGCTCAACAACACCAACTACCTGGCGGCCTGGTACCTCAACGCAGGCCACGTCCAGGGCCGCGAGGCGCGCTCGGCGCACCCGTCCCTGGTGCCGTGCCAGCTCTACACCACCGCCGACGGCTGGATCTTCCTCATGTGCAACAAGGAGAAATTCTGGCCGGCCCTGTGCAACGCCATCGGCCGCCCCGAGTGGGGTACCGATCCGCGCTTTCGCACCTTCAAGGCGCGCCTCGCCGAGCGCGAGAACCTGACCGCCATGCTGGACGAGGCCCTGTCGGCGCGCACCACCGCCGAGTGGCTGGAGTGCTTCGCGGGCACCGTGCCTGCCGCGCCCATCAACGACGTCCGCGCGGCCCTGGACAACCCCTTCGTGACGGAGCACGGGCGCATCCAGGCGATTCCCCGCGCCGACGGCACGAGCTTCCGGCTGCTGGCACCCCCGGTCACCTGCAGCGACCCGCCGCCGGCGCGCCCGGGCCCCGGTCTCGGCGAGCACACCGACGCGCTGCTGCAAGCCGCGGGCTTCGACGGCGGCGAGATCGCCGCGCTGCGCCGCGACGGCATCGTCTGACCCCACGGGCATCGCGCCCACCCCTCCCGGCTCCGCCCGCGGACCCGGGCGGCAACATGGAACGTACGAGAGGCACACCCGATGACAGATGCGATCGCGAGCTGGCTGACGGCAGCCGGCTTCATGCCCCACGGTGCCTGCTACCTGTGGAGCCCCGGGCTGCTGTGGACCATGGTGCTGTCGGACCTGGTGATCGTCGCCGCCTACTACTCCATCCCCGCGTCCCTGATCGCGGTGGTGCGCATGCGGCGCGAGCTGAGCTTCAACTGGATCGTGCTCATGTTCGGCGCCTTCATCTTCGCCTGCGGCACCACCCACCTGCTGAGCATCCTCACCGTGTGGCAGCCCGCCTACTGGCTGGAGGCGGGCGTGAAGATCGTGACCGCCGCGATCTCCATCGCCACCGCCGTCGCGCTGTGGCCCATCGTGCGGCGCGTGTCCGCCCACATGGACGAGCGGGACCGCGCCGAGCGGGAGCTGCGCGAGGTGAACACCGAGCTGCACCAGTCCCTGTTCGCCCTGGAGCGCCAGCGCTCGGACCTGGAGCGGCTGAACCGCATGTCGGGCATGCTGCAGGTGTGCAACAGCACCGAGGAGGTGGCGCGGGTGGTCGCCGACGCGGCGGTGGGAATCACCGAGGCGCCGGCGGGCGCCGTCTACGTGATCGCCGCCGACGGCGCGCTGCTGGAGGCCGCGGCCACCTGGGGCGACGTGCCCGAGTCGGACCTGGTGCTGCGGGCGACCGAGTGCTGGGCGTATCGCCAGGGCCGCCCGTTCCCTGACGGCACGTCCACCCTGCTCACCTGCAACGCACCTGCCGCGTGCGGCACCCGACACGTGTGCCATCCGCTCACCGGCGGCGGCGAGACGGTAGGCGTGATCCAGCTCCGCGACACGGATTCGGCCGACCTTCGCCACGACACGCTCATGGACGTGCTGGTGGATCGCGCGGGGCTGGCGGTATCCAACATCCGCATGCGCGAGTACCTGGCCCGCCAGTCCACCCGCGATCCGCTCACGCAGCTCTTCAACCGCGGCTATCTGGAGGAGACCCTGGTCATGGAGGAGCGCCGCGCCCAGCGCTCGCAGCGCGGATTCTGCGTGGCCATGCTGGATCTGGACGGGTTCAAGGCGCTGAACGATGCCCACGGCCACGACGCGGGGGACGAGGCGCTGGTGCGCTTCGCCGAGGTGCTGCGCGAGCACCTGCGCGTGAGCGACGTGGCCTGCCGCTACGGGGGCGAGGAATTCGCGGTGGTGCTGCCCGGGGCGAGCCTGGAGGAGGGGGTCGAGACCGTGGAGCGGGTCCGGGCGGCGCTGGAGACGCACACCCAGCGAAACGGCGGTGCGGCCTTCACGGTCTCCGCGGGGGTGGCCTGCTTCCCGCTGCACGGCGACACCGCCCGCGCCGTGCGGGCGCGGGCGGACGAGGCCCTCTACGCGGCAAAGCACGCGGGGCGCAACCGGGTTCTCGCCGCCGGCGGCTGACGCCTCCCCCGGGGGTCAGCCCGCGGCGCGCGCGTCCGCCGACACGTCGATGCGGCGGCACCAGCCGAAACGGTCCGCCACCTCGCCGCGCTGGATGCCGGTGATCTGGTCGTACAACCAGCGCGTCATCTCTCCGGCCTCGCCGTTGCCGATGGCCGTGTCGCGGTCCTGGAACGCGATGGCGCCCACCGGCGCGATGATGGCAGCGGTTCCCGCGCCGAACACCTCGCGCAAGCGTCCCGCGCGGGCGCCGTCCAGCACCTCGTCGATGGTGATGCGGCGCTGCTCCACCCGGTGCCCGGCGTCCTCGAGCAGCGTGATGACGCTGTCGCGGGTGACCCCCGGCAGGATCGTGCCATGGAGATCCGGGGTCACCACCCGGTCGGCGAAGCGGAAGAAGATGTTCATCGCTCCCACCTCCTCCACGTAGCGGTGCTCCACGCCGTCCAGCCACAGCACCTGCTGGTAGCCCGCCTCCTGGCCCACCTGGCCGGGGTACAGGCTCGCGCCGTAGTTGCCGGCGGTCTTCGCGTAGCCCACCCCGCCCGGCGCCGAGCGGGTGTAGGTCTCCTCCGCCTTCAGCGACACCGGCTTCATGCCGGTGTCGAAGTAGGCGCGCACCGGGGAGGTGAAGATGAGGAAACGGAAGCGCTGCGACGGCCGCACCTCCAGGTGTCCCTCGTCGGAGAACACGATGGGGCGTACGTACAGGGCCTGGCCGCGGCTTCGCGGGATCCACCCGTGGTCCATGGCCACCAGCCGGTCGACGGCCTCCACGAACAGCTCACGCGGGACCCGCGGCACGCACAGCCGGTCGCAGGAGGTCTCCAGGCGCTCGGCGTTCTTGTCCGGGCGGAACACGCGAATGACGCCGTCGGTGCCGCGGTAGGCCTTCAGCCCCTCGAACACCGCCTGGCCGTAGTGCAGCGCGGCGTTGGCCGGGTGTACCGACACCGGGCCGAAGGGCACGATGGCCGGGCGCTGCCAGCGTCCGTCCTCGTGCACCAGGGAGAACATGTGGTCCGAGTACCAGGCGCCGAATCCCAGGTTCTCGAAGTCCACCTCACCGAGGCGCGACTCGGGGACGGGAGTGACGGTGAGATCGCTGAGCATGGGCGGGGCGGAGGCGCGCGCAGGGGCAGGCCCCCCTCGGTGGCTGCACACGGGGAGGGCAAGGATACGGCACCGGCGCCCGGGCGGGCCAGGAACGGGTCGGCGGCGCGGGTGGGCGGGATTCCTATAATGCGCGGATGACGCCGGCCGCCGGAACCGCGGATTCCCGGCCCCCGGGAAGCGGGGGCGGCGGCGCATGATCGGCGCGCGTCGCTCCTGCAGCCGCTGCGTCACGAGCGTCGCCCTGGTCTCGATTCTGGCGGGTGGCCTGGCTGCCGTGTCCCCGGCCGGCGCAGCCGGCATCGAGGACCTGGAGCGGGTCGTGGAGGCGGCCTGCCAGTGCGCCGCCGGTTACCCCACCGGAATGGACGCCGCGCTGGGCTGCCCGGACGGGCCGCGGGAGTTCGGGCGCCTCAAGGTCGCCCGCCAGGACGCGCTGGACGGCGCGGCGCAGGCCCGCGCCGCGGAGCTGGAACGCATCATCGAGGCCTGCATCACCAACGCCGAGGATCTGGCCGGCGCGCGGGCGCGGCTCGGTCTGTCGCCGCTACACGACGAGCCGGCCGCCCAGGTCACCTGGCGGCGAGTGCCTCCCGGCGAGCTCGCGTCCTACCCGTCGGCCCTGGTGCGCATCGATGTCGGCGCGGGTGCGCCGCTGAAGGGCCTGGTGGAATCCCTGGACGGCATCACACTCTCGCTGCGTCTCGCCCGCAGCGACGGCGGGGGACGTGAGGATATCCCCGTGGAGGCCATCCGCGGCGCGTGGGTCCTGGTGCTCCCGCAGCCCTGAATTCCGCTAGTCGATGTCGACGGTGAGCCCCAGGATCAGCGACGACCATGACTTGCCATGGCTGTCCAGGTTGAGTGAGGTGTTGACGCCGCCTTCCAGGGCCTCGTCCATGACGAAGTTGAAGCCGTGCAGGTGGGGCAGGTCGTGGCGCACGATGGCGCCCTTCAGCAGGCCGGCGAACTGCTGCTTAAGGCGCTCGGGCGTGAGCTGGGCGGCCACCGCGTCGTAGTGGCGCGGGTCGTACACGAACAGGCACACGTTGGAGCGGTTGCCCTTGTCGCCGGCGCGGGCGTGGGCCACGTCGCGCAGCCGCCGCGTGCTCATGCCTCGAGGATCTCCACGCGCGGGCTCACCGCGTCGCGGGCGACGGAAGCCGAGTACGTGATCACCGACGGCGTGATGCTGCCGCGGTAGCCGCCGCCGCCGGCGGGGCCGCAGCACAGCAGCGACTCCACCTCCCACAGCAGCAGCTCCGCAGTGTCCCGGTCCGGCGCGCGCATGGCGCAGCGCAGGCGCACGTCCTCGCGGGCGTCCGCGTCCTCCTGGTCCGCGCGTCGTGCGCTGCCGTGGAGGGAGTCCACGCCGATGAGGTCCACGCGAAGCTCGATATCGACGCCGTGCACCGTGCCCATGCGCTGCGCCACCACGTCACCGGCAAGGCGCGCCCGGGCACCGGCCCCGGGGCCGGCGTAGCTCACTCCCGCCTCGGCGAGGAGACCGCCGTCGAAGGCCACCGTGGCCTTGAGCCGGGTAGGGCGCTCGGCGCCGCCGGCGCCCGCCACCCGCACCCGGTCCGGCGCCTCCTCGTGGATGCGCGCGCAGGCGAAGTCGGCGCTCACGTCCGGCGTGAGATATGCGCGCGGGTCGTGCACCTCGTAGAGCATCTGCTCCTTCACCGTGCGCGCGCTCACCTGGCCGCCGGTACCGTCCAGCTTGGTGATGACGGCGCTGCCGTCGGCGATGACCTCCGCGTAGGGGAAGCCCAGGGTCGCGAGCCCAGTCACGTCCTTCACTCCCGGGTCCGCGAAGTAGCCGCCGGTGATCTGGCCCGCGCACTCCAGCAGGTGGCCCACCAGGGTGCCGGCGCCGAGGCGCGGCCAGTCGTGCCCGTCCCAGCCGAAGCGGTGGCGCAGCAGGGCCAGCACCATGGACGGGTCCGCCACGCGCCCGGTGATCACCACGTTCGCGCCTGCCTGCAGTGCCGGCAGCAGGGCGTCGGCGCCCAGGTAGGCATTGGCGGCGAGCAGGGTGCGCCCGGTGCCGGCGATGGTGATGCCCTCCCACAGGGGCGTGTCCGGGCTCATCAGCGCCGTCACGTCGTCGCCTTCCAGGGCCGCGACCTTCAGCCCCTTCAGTCCCAGCTCCCGGGCCACCGCCACGGCGCGTTCCGCGGCGGCGCGGGGATTCGCCACGCCCATGTTGGTGACGATGACCGTGCCGGCCCGGGCGCAGGGCTCGAGCACCGCCCGCAGGCGGCGCTCCAGCCACGGGTTGTAGCCCTTGGAGGGATCCAGGCGCCGATCCCGGTGGCCAAAGGCCAGGGTGCGCTCGCCCACGCACTCGAAGACGAGGCCGTCCAGGGCGCCGCGCCGGGCCAGATCCACGGCCGGATCCAGGCGATCGGCGGAGAATCCGGCACCGCAGCCGATGCGCAGGGTCTCGGTGGTCACGGGGGCTCCCCTGTTCCGGCGGGATGGGCCGGATTGTCCCCGCCCGCGCCGTGGCGGGAAAGCCCCGGGCGGCCGCATACTGGCGCCCCGGCACCGGCGGAGCGCGCCCGGATGATCACCGAGATCGTCACCTTCGACCTGCCACCCGCCACCACCCGCGAGCCCGCGGCGGGTTGAGCGCGCCACGTGACCGTCTCCCGCCCGTCGCCGGATCTGCTGGTGATCGCCGACGCGCGTGCGGGTGCCCTGGTGCGCCTTGCCATCTGGCTCGTGGTGGTGGGGATCTTCGGCGTCACGCTGCTGGGCACAGCCGCTCGCGGAGACGATCCCGGTGCTGCGTGGCTCGCGGCGCTGGTCCCGCTGGTCCTGCTGCCCTACCTCCTGGACAGCGTGCGCGTGCTGCTGCGCCGGCGCGTCTACACCTTCGACCGGTCCCGCGGTGAGCTGCGGATGGCGCGGCGGGATCCGGTGCCCTTCGCGGCCATCCGCCAGGTGGAGGTGGGCGCCGTGAACGGCACCTGCGAGGAGTCCGCACTGGCGGTGCGCCTCGCCGACGGCGGCGCGCTGCCCATCGCCAGCGGCCACGCCTTTGCCCGCATGCTGGCGCTGGCCGAGGACGTGGCGGCGCTGGCGGGGGTGACGGTGGTGCGCCGCACGTGATCCGGGTGGCGAGCCGCGATTGAATCCACTCCCGGCAGCGGTCAACCTTCCCCCCATGTCCTACGACAGCCCCTACGCGGGCGTGCGCGTCCTGGATCTCAGCCAGGGCGTGGCCGCGCCCCACTGCGGGATGCTGCTGGCCCAGCACGGGGCTGACGTGATCAAGGTGGAGCCGCCGGGCGGCGACTGGGCGCGGGGCCTGGGGGCGACGTACGGCGAGCATTCCGCACTGTCGGCGACGTACAACGTGGGCAAGCGCAGCATCGCCCTGGACTTGAAGTCGCCGGCGGCGGTGGCGGCGGTGCTGCGCATCGCCGAAGGATGCGACGTGGCGCTGGAGAGCTTCCGCCCCGGCGTGGCGGACCGCCTGGGGGTGGGCTACGCGGCGGTGAGCGCGCACAGCCCGCGCATTCTCTACGCCTCGGTGAGCGGTTTCGGCCAGACGGGCCCGTACCGGGATCGCCCGTGCACCGACACCGTGGCCCAGGCCTTCACGGGCTTCATGTCCATCAACCGTGGCCGTGACGGCATCCCCCACAAGGTGGACACCATCATCATGGACGCGGTCACCGGCGTGTACGCATTCGCCGCGGTGGCGGCTGCGCTGGCCGGGCGTGGCGACGCGGCGGCCGGGCGGCACCTGGACTTGAGCCTCGCGGCCTGCGGCGCCGCGGTGCAGGCGCCGAAGGTGGCGGAGCAGGCCCTGGAGGGCGGCCGGCCGCAGCGCCTGAACTCCCCGGCCGGCACCTACCGCACCGCCGACGGCTGGATCGCCATCACGCTCACCAGGGACGGCCACTTCCACCGGCTGTGCGAGGCGGTGGGCCTGCCGGAGCTGATCGAGGACCCGCGCTTTGCGAGCTTCGCGCAGCGCGCGCGCCACCACGATGCCCTGGTGGCGCTGCTGTCCGAGCGCCTCGCCACCCGGGACACCGCCGAGTGGCGGCGGATCCTCATGGCGCGCGACGTGCTGGCCGAGCGCATCCTCACCCACGGCGACTGGCTGATCGATCCCCAGACCCGCGCCACGGGCATGGCGCAGCCGGTGGAGGTGCCCGGCATGGGCGCGGTGCCGCTGCCCCTGGTGCCGGGTCGCACCGCCCACCGGGGCCGCCCGCCGGCGGTGGGCGAGCACGGCCGCGACGTGCTGGCGGAGGCCGGCTACGGCACCGCCGAGATCGAATCCCTGGCGGCCGCCGGCGCCCTGCGCCTGCCCGCCTGACCCGGCGTCCGCGCCACCGGAGCAAGAGGAGCAGCCCATGAGCGACGACATCATCTTCTACGGCCACCCGCGGTCCGGTAACGCCTACAAGCCCGCCCTGATGCTGGCGCTCACCGGCACCGCACACACCTTCCGGTTGGTGGATCTGCCCGGCGGCGAGACCCGCGGCACCGAGTACCGGGCGCTCAATCCCTTCGGCAAGGTGCCCATGCTGGTGCACGGAGACCTCACCATCCGCCAGTCCAACACCATCCTGCTGCATCTGGCCGCGCACACGAAGCGCTTCGGCGCCGGGGCCGACGTGGCGAGGCGGCTGCGTATCAGCGAGTGGCTGTTCTTCGAGCAGGACATGATGTTCACCTTCATCGGGCGGCGCCGGTTCCTGAAGAAGGTGGTGCAGGGCGATCCGAAGGTGATCGAGTGGCTGGGGGTGATGGGCGAGGGTGCCCTGGACACCCTGGAGACGGTGCTGGGCTCGGATCCGTGGCTGGCCGGCGACGAGGCCACCATCGCGGACGTGGCCGTGTACGGCTACGCGCGCCTCGCGGAGGAGGCGGGCTACGACCTGACCGCGCGGCCCAGGCTGCGCGCCTGGCGCGAGCGCATGGAGGCATTGCCGGGCTGGGCAACGCCGGCGGACCTGATGCCTGACTGACGGTGCGGGGTGACGGCGGCGATCAGCGTCTGGTCGCGGGGCGCCAGGGCGGGCCGCCGCCGGCGTGGAACACGGTCACCCCGCCCAGCGTCTCGGGCATGGGCACCACCAGCGCACCGTCGCCTGACCTGGCGTGTCCGATGCCGGCACCCTCCAGAAAGGCCCGGGTGGCGTCCGGATCCGCGACGCGCACCGCGTACGCGGCCATGCAGGGTGGTGCGGGCAGCGTGGTGCCCGGCAGCAGGGCCGACGCCGTGTCCGGCGTCAGAATCGACAGCGTGCCGCGCTCGAAGGCCAGCGCCCGCCCGGAGGCGATGGGCGACGCGTCGGTGCGCAGGTACCGGGCGTAGCGCCGGGCGCACTCGTCCACGTCCGTGACGCAGAACAGGAGATCCGTGAGGGCCACCGCGCCGTTGGGCTGATCCAGCCAGCGGTCCTCCCACAGGAGCTCCGACGTCTCGTGGGTCAGGAACTGCACCCGGCCCTCCGGCAGCGATCCCGCCTCGGGCCGGATCACGGTGAAGCGCAGCGTCGCGTCCCGCCCGTCCGCCAGGGTCGCGGCACGCTTCAACGCCACCAGCGGGCGCTGGGCAAAGCCCTGGGCCAGCAGCCGCTCCCGCTCGGCGGCGGCGTCGCGCACGCAGAACGCCGCCAGGTGCAGCCCCGGGTGGCGGGCCATGGCGGTGCGCACCTCCTGCGCGATGG
Organism: Gammaproteobacteria bacterium; assembly: GCA_041593595.1. Lineage (GTDB taxonomy): Bacteria > Pseudomonadota > Gammaproteobacteria > HK1 > HK1 > JBFHNV01. The sequence goes on along the minus strand of JBFHNV010000021.1, from coordinate 7,386 downwards.
CCGTGTCCGCCGTGGGGCACAGGATCTCCAGGTAGCCCGCGCGCAGCATGATGCACTGGTTGGCGGTGCCTGCGGGCTCCACCGGCGCGCCCGGCGCCGGGGCGTGGGTGTGCTCGGTGCGCGGCGTGAGCCGGTAACCGAGACGCTCCAGGTCCCGCGCGGCGGCGGCCAGATCCGGCACCCAGTGGGCCAGATGGTCCAGGTAGATGCCCGGGCCGCGGGGCACGTGGGGTGAGGTGCTCATAGGACAGGCTCGGGATTGTCTCGTGCAGGTGTGTCAGCGCGTCGCGGCGGCAGGGATCCCGCCCCGGGCCACGACCTCTCCGGTGACCTCCAGGAACTCGCGCACCACGCGCATGTTGCGCCGCCGGTTCAGGCAGTGCACCTCCTCGGTGAAGTGCAGATCCGCGCCGGTGACGTGCAGCGGCCAGAAGCGCGGGTCCGAGCGCAGCTCGTAGCCCGCCACCACCCCCACTCCGAGACCCGCCGCCACCGCCTCCTTGACGGTTTCCCGGCTGGTGGTCTCGATGATGTAGTCCGGGGTGACGCCGGCATCGCGGCAGGCCTGGTCGAACACCCGCCGGGTGGTGGAGCCCGGGTCGCGCACGATCATCCCCGGCCCCTGGAGCTCCTGGATGGACACCGACTCGCGCCCCTCCCGGGCCCAGGGGTGGTCACGGCTCACGAATACGATGAGCTCGAAGCGGGCCAGGGGCACCGCGTGCACCCTCGGGTCGTCCTCCCGCCGCGCCTGGATGGTCACGTCGCAGCGCTCCGCCAGCAGCAGCGCCTGCACGTCGTCGGTGTTGGCGATCTGCATCCCCACGCGCACCCGCGGGTAGCGCTCCCGGAACGCCTTCACGATGGGCACCAGCAGGTAGGGGCCGTCGGAGGCGATGCGCACCGTGCCCCGTTCCAGGGCCCGGGTGGCCTCCAGGAGATCCACCGCCTGCTCCTCCAGGGCGAACAGCCGCCCGGAGATCTCCGCCAGCTCGTGGCCGAGGGCGGTGGGGATCAGGCGCCGACCCTCGCGCCGGAACAGGCCGACGTCGTAGTAGTCCTCCAGGGCCTTCAGGTGGCTGGTGACCGCGGGCTGCGTCACGTGCAGGCGGCGCGCCGCGGCGGTGGCGCTTCCGGCGCGCACCACCGTGTCGAAGACCCGGAGCTGGAGCAGGTTCATGGAGCCTACCTGAACAAATAACTAGAGTTTATATCGTAAATTAAAACAAATAATTTGAGTTATGTGTCGCCCGGCCGAATACTGCGGCCACGAGGAAGCATTCCGCTCCCCGAACGGACAGGAGTACCGGACATGTTCAGCGATATCGCGACCCGGGTGGGCGTGTGCTACATCGCCGCCATCTTCGTGCTGGCCGGTGTGCTGCAGCTCGCCGCGTGATCCCGTACGCGGCTTCGTGCCGCCGCAAGCAGGAGGTTCCGACCATGCTCGACGACATCTTCAACCGGGTGGGCATGTGCGCGTTCGCCGCGGTCCTGATCCTGGCCGTCGCCATGGCGCTCACCGCGTGAACGAGGCCTGCTGATCCCGGGCACGCGCCCGGACCAGCCGACCCCGGTACCGGACGCCCCGCCGCCGCAAGGCCGCGGGGCGTTTTCACTTGACCCGTGCGCGCCCCAGAACCGGCGGGCAATGGCTTGCCGTGAAGATCCCGAGGCGCTTCCGTCCGCGTATCCGGGCGATGGACGTGATGTCTCGCTACTTGCCGAAGTCGAGCCGCATGCCGGCTCCCGTGCGCAGGGCGCGCTGGTAGAGCACCACCGCCGTCGCCACGTCCTCCAGCGCGATGCCGGTGCTGTCGAACAGCGTGATCTCGTCGCGGGAGGTTCGCCCGGCCTTGCGACCCGAGACCAGCTCGGCCAGCTCCGCATGCACGCCGTCTGGCGCGATCGTCCCCGCTGCCAGGGCATGGTGGAGATCGCCGATGGTTGCGCACTGCTCCAGGCTGTCCACCACCACCCTGGCGTCCCGGAACAGCTCCGGGTCCAGCTCCTGCTTCGTTTCGCTGTCCGCACCGACCCCGGCGACGAAGGTTCCCGGACGGACGTCCTCGCGCCGCAGGAAGTAGCTGCGCGACGGGGTGCACGTGATGCAGATGTCGCTGCGACGCGCGGCGTCTGCCGGGCTCGTCACCACCTCGACGGGGATGCCCAGCTCCGTGCCCATCTCGCGCGCGAACCGCTGCGCCACGCCGGCATCCGCATCGAAGGCGCGCACCTGCTCGAGGGGGCGAACTCGCGACACGGCGCGCACCTGCGCCCGCCCCTGGCCACCGCAGCCGACTATCGCCGCGACACGGGCGTCGTCCCGCGCCAGGTGCCTCGCCGCCACGGCGGTGGCGGCGCCGGTGCGCAGGATGGTGATTGCGATGGAGTCGATCACCGCCAGCGGGCGGCCGTTGCTTCCGTCGCACAGGAGCACGAGGCCCTGGATGTTCGGCAATCCGTAACGGGCAGCGTTGTCGAAGAAGTTGCCGTTGCACTTGACCGCGAACCACTTCTCTTCGAGCACGAGTCCGGCGGCCTTGAGATGGAAACCGCCGCCGTCGAACGGCACACCGAGGACCCGCGACGGCACTGCACGACCGTCCGCATGCAGGCGGAAGGCGTCGTCGACGGCGGCGATGCAGGAATCGAGGTCCAGCAGCGCGTAGACGTCCCGTTGCGCGAGCAGCACGGTGCCCGCGGGCGCCGCTTCAGTCATCGATGAGGTCAAGGACGTCTCCCGGCTGATGCTCGCTGGGTGGCCGTCCCTTCACGAACACGCGCGCGGCGGTGACTCCCCTGAGCACCACGGAGCGGTCCTGGACGACCAGCATGGACCCCTCCCGCAGGCCGACGACCTTCAGCGCGTTGTCCTCGTGGTAATGACCGATCCGCTCCTCCTGCGTCTCACCCATGTGGGTGGACGTGGGATCCGGGTCCAGGTAGTGCGGGCTGATCTGGAACGGCACCAGGCCCAGCGCATCGAACGACGGCGGCTCGACCACGGGCATGTCCTTCGTGGTCTTGAGGGTCGGGCAGGCCACGATGGATCCGGCGCTCGATCCGATGTACGGCATCCCCGCGTCCACGCGGCGCCGGATGTCGTGGATGAGGTCGTGCCGGTACAGGCAGTCCAGGAGCCGGAAGGTGTTGCCGCCGCCGACGAACACGGCGTCGGCCGCGTCGATGGAGGTCCCGGGCTCGTGGGCCGAGGCGAGCGTGCACCCCATCGCGGCGAAGCGGTTCCGGGCCAGGGACGCATAGCGATCCCGGTCGTGCATCGCGTGGGGCACGAAGAAGATGCGGGTCGCGCCACCCAGGAAGGCCCGGATTTCCCCCTCCGCGTGGTCGAGGTAGCCGCTGCCGTAGAGCGTCGAGTTGCTGATCAGCAACAGTCGCCGTGAGGGAGCCATCGTGTCACCTCCGGCGCTTCGCAGCACGCTTCCTGCGCCGGGCCGGGGGCCTCGCCAGGGTGGCGTAGAGCCCGTCGAAGACCGTTTCCGTTTCGCGGAGCAGGCGGCGGTCGTCCCGGTTCCGCTCCATCAGGCCACTCACGACGGTGTTCACACCCGCTACCTCGGTACGGCCGAACTTGTCGTCCTTCAGGTCGATGTCGTGGACGATCTCGGCAATGGCGCGCAGGGACGCGTCTGCGTCCAGGCCGAATCGCTTCATCAGCGTCTCGAAGGTGCAGTCCTCACCTTGATGGCCGAACTCCGCGCCGGCCATGTCGAAGGCGATTCCTCCTCGCAGCTTTGCATCCGGTTCGCGGAAGCCGAAGCGTGCGCGCGGGTCGATGAAGCGGCGAATGAGCCACGCCGACGCGCAGCGGTCGATGTGAGGCCTCGGGCGGGTGACCCAGCGCTTGCCCTGGTACTCGGACCTGTCCAGTTCCGGCCCGGAGCCGGCGGGCTCCGGGGCGCCGGCTCCCCGCCCCTGCACGGAGCGCAGAAGGCGGCGCGACCGCGCCAGCTGCGCGACCGCCTCGGCGCGGCCGCGGGCCTTGAAGAAGTCAATTCTCTCGACCCTGTCGAATTCGGCTTGCATGTCGTTCACCTCGCTCTGGAGGACGTCCAGCATCTCGGTCGAACCCATCTCGCGGCCCCGTGCGTCATCGAGCCTCTCGCAAACCGCCTCGAGATCCGCTGTCACCCGGGCATAGGCCGCGTCCCGGTCCTGGCGGAAGGCGGCCACAATCGCTTCGTCGGTCACGCCCGAGACGGCGCTGGCCCGGAACAGGACCGCCTCCCCACCGCCGGCCTCGATCTCCTGCTGCAGCCAGGTGAAATCCTCGAGGGTCTGTTCGGACCAGGGCAGGACATGGGCGGAGTTCTTCACGGCCACGGCGCCGAGCTTCTGGATCTGCCGCCACACCCGCACGCGCAGGCGGGTAGGCCGCGCGGGGATCTGATGGAGCAACAGCAGCCAGATCGGAGCCTCGGGCATGGGGAAATGTAACAAGTGTTACATCAAAAGACAAGTGTTACGCAGATGGGCTCCGACGCCCTCGACGGGGCCCGGCAGCCGGTGCCCGGTGCGGCCGGCGTCCGGCAGCCTCACGCAAGGACCGGGGAAGCAGCGGATCCGGTGACCCCTGTAGGCGAGCGGAGGTCGAGCCAGTACGCCAGGAACCCTTGCGCCCGGTGCGGCGCTGTCCCTCGACACGCCGCTCAACCCGTTCGTCAAGGACGAGTTCGGCACGGTCTACACGCCGAGGGACTGCATCGACAGCGAGTACCAGCCCGGATACACCTACGGCACCGGCGCCCTGGAGTCTGTTCGCAAGCCTTCCGTACGCGCGGGCGGAAAGCTCACGGTGCACAACATCGACCGCGCGCTGCTCCAAGGCTCGTTCGTGATACGGACATTTGCCAACGTGAGCGGCACCGGGCGCGGCAAGGACGAGCACTGCCTCGGCGCCCACTCGGTGCTCAGCCGGCGCAACTCACCGCCGCCATCCTCTCGCACGGCGACACGCGTGGGGTTCGCGCGCCGTCCAACGCCTCTGCCTGACCGCGTTCCCGGCAACGTCTTTCCTTGCAGGTGCTGGGAATCCTGTTCAGGTTTCGCTGAGGATATCTGCCGCTATTGACTGGCGACACGACTACCCGTCGCCGGAGTCGATTCCTATCGCGGGGATGCGAGCCCCGCTGATTGCAGCGGTCCCTGCAAGCGTGCAACGTATGCGGATGACCACGGCAGGTGGCTTCGCGCGCCTGGACCAGCGGGTAGCCCGCGTGGCGCAGACGCGGCCCCGAGCCGCCGCCATCCTCGCGCCGGGATTCACACCGATCACCTACGCGGTCCTGCACGAGGACATTGTCGCCACTGGCGGCGCCCTGGCCGACATGGGGCTCGCCGGCCGCACGCGCATCGCGCTCCTGCTTCCCGACGGCCCCGGGTTGCTCCACGCCGCGATCACGGTGTCCGCGAGCGCCCAGGCCGTGCCCGTCACCGGGACCCTGCCGGCGCGGGACTTCGAGAGCCTGCTGCGGCGCACGGACTGTGCCGCGGTGCTGTGCGCCGAGCCCCCCCGTGGCATGAAGGTCCTGGGCAGACTGGAGGCCCCCTACGGCACGCATCAGGTCTGCGCACCCGCTGGTGCGCGCAACGGCACATCGCGGCCTCGCGACGTGCCGCGACCTCCGGGCCCGGACGACGTTGCCGTGATCCTCACCTCGTCGGGCACCACCGGACGGCCCAAGCTGATTCCGCGCACCCACCGCAATCTGGCGGCCATGGACCACACCTTGTGCGTTCACTACGGGATCACCGAGGACGACGTGGGCCTCGTGTGCATGCCCCTGCACCACAGCCACGGCCTGCTGGCCACGGCCTGCCCGGTGCTGCGCATGGGGGGCGCCGCGGTGTGCCTGGACGGGGGCTTCTCGGTGGACGCCTTCTACCGGGCCCTGGCGGCGACGCGGCCCACCTTCTTCAGTGCCGGGCCGACGCACCTGCGCGCGGTGCTGGACCGGGGGCGCGGCGGTGGCGTCGGGGCGGGCAGTGATCGCCTGCGCTTCATCCGCGCCGCCTCGGACTTCGTTCCGGACGACCTGCGCGAGGCCCTGGAGGCGCTGTTCCAGGTGCCGGTGATGCCGAGCTTCGGCCTGACCGAGACCGGACACATCGCTACCCGCGACTCCTCCCAGTGCCGCGGCCACCCGCAGCTGGTGGGCCGGCTGGTGGTGGACGACGTGGCCGTCATCGACGAGGCCGGGCGTGAGTTGCCCGCCGGCGAGATCGGCGAGATCGCGGTCAGCGGGCCCAGCGTCTCGCCGGGTTACATCGACGACGCGCCACTCGAGGCCGCTGCCTTCGTGGACGGGCGTTTCCGTACCGGCGACACGGGATGGATCGACGAGGCGCGCAACCTCTACTTCGTGGAACGGCGCAAGGACCTGATCAACCGTGGTGGCGTGAAGATCTCACCCACGGAGGTGGAAGGTGTGCTCCGAGGCCTGCCGGGCATCGCGGAGGTGGCGGTCTTCCCCTGTCCTCATACGACGCTCGGCGAGGAGGTGGCGGCGGCCATCGTGCCCGCACCGGGTGCGTGCGTGGACGAGGCGGGCATCCGCGCCCGGCTCGACGGCCGGCTGGACCGGGCCAGCTGGCCCCGCCGCTGGCTGGTGGTGGACGCGATCCCTCGCAACGAGCTCGGCAAGTGGCCCCGACGCCAGCTCGCGGTGCTCCTCGGCATGGACACGGCCGGGGGCGGCGCGGGCCCGGCTCACCACGGCAGCCCGGTCTGGGCCTGGACGCCGGGCGAGGCGCAGATGGCGCGCCTGTGGGCCCGCGTCCTCGGGCACGAGAGATTCCGTGACAGCGACGAGTTCCTCCAGGTGGGCGGCGATTCCCTGAGGGCCGTCGAGCTGCTGGCGCTGCTGGACGCGGAGCTGGGCGTGATGCTGGACGGGCGGCACCTGGAGGGGCCGGCGTCGACGGTGCCGGGCATGGCGCGGGCACTGGGACGATCCCGCGGTGACGGGTCCACCCCGTCGCAGGCTGTCCCCGCGATGCACCTGGACACGGAGGCGGTGGCGCCGCGCGCCGCGCTGGCCGACGGCAAGGATCTGCTCACCGCCGCCACGATGCTGTGCCTCGCGCCGGTGGCGGCGTTGGCGCCGGAGCGTGCGCGCCGGGGGCTGTGCCGGGGACTGGCGTTGCTCCACGTGGCACTGCGCGGACATCGTGCAGGTGTGCTGGAACCCGCCGTCGCGGAGCTCGGCATCGGGGGAGACGCCAGGGCGCTGGAGCGGCGTGTGCTCGCGTGCGTCTACGAGGAGCTCGTCGTCACGCTGCGTGCGCAGCTGCCCGCCCCGCCCGCCCCTGGCGGCCGTGTTCACGGCCAGCAGCACCTGGCGGCGGCGCGAGCGGCCCCGG
>JBFHNV010000020.1:0-41436 GCA_041593595.1 Gammaproteobacteria bacterium | reverse complement strand
GTCGCCGCCGCCGGCATGGTCCGGTCACCGGCGGCGGCGACCGCCGCCGTGGGTTCGGGCGCGGCCCCGGTGGGTCCGCGGGAGGGCTTCGCGGACCTCGTCGAGCGGGTGCAGCCGGCGGTGGTCAACGTGGCCACGAAGACGAAGCTCGCCCGGACCTCCGGCCGGGTGATGCCGTTCCAGTTCCCCGAAGGCTCGCCGTTCGCGGAGCGCTTCCGCGAGTTCTTCGAGCGCCAGTTCCCGGGCGGGCCGCAGGGTGAGGCGCCGGAGGCGCAGGGCGTGGGCTCCGGCTTCATCATCGACGCCGAGGGCCACGTGGTCACCAACCACCACGTCATCAAGGGCGCCGACGAGATCGTGGTGACGCTCAACGACGGCGCCGAGCTGCCCGCCACGGTGGTGGGCGTGGACGAGAAGACCGACCTGGCGCTGGTCAAGATCGACGCCGGCAGGTCGCTGCCCTTCGTGACCTTCGGCGACTCCACCACCGCCCGGGTGGGCGACTGGGTGGTGGCGGTGGGCAGCCCCTTCGGCCTCGGCGGCACGGTGACCGCGGGCATCATCTCCGCGCGCGGCCGTGACATCCGCTCGGGCCCCTTCGACGACTTCCTGCAGGTGGACGCGCCCATCAACCGCGGCAACAGCGGCGGCCCCCTGTTCGACCAGGACGGCAACGTGATCGGCGTCAACACCGCCATCTTCTCCCCGTCCGGGGGGAACGTGGGCATCGGCTTCGCCATCCCCTCGGAGCTGGCCTCCCAGGTGATCGCGGCGCTCAAGTCCGAGGGCCGTGTGGATCGCGGCTGGATGGGCGTGAGCATCCAGGCGATGACCCCCGAGCTGGCCGAGAGCTTCGGTCTCGCCGAGCCTCGCGGCGCTCTGGTGTCCAGCGTGCTCGAGGACGGCCCGGCGAAGAAGGCGGGTGTCAAGGTGGGCGACGTCATCGTCAGCTTCGACGGCAAGCCCATCGAGAGCATGCGCGACCTGCCCCGCGTGGTGGCGGCCGCGAAGGCCGGTAGCACCGTGGACGTGGAGGTCCTGCGCGGCGGCGTGAACCGCCGTCTCGAGCTCCAGGTGGGGCAGATGCCCGGCGCCGAGAAGCTGGCGGCGGCGCCCGCCGCCGGCGCTAGCCCGGACGCGAGCCGTCTGGGCGTTGCCCTGGCGGAGCTGGACGCGGAGCGCCGCGCGCAGCTCGGACTCGACGAGAGCGTCGACGGCGTGGTCATCGCCAACGTGGTCCCGGGCGGGCCCGCGGCGCGCGAGGGACTGCGCCCGGGTGACGTCATCCTGCGCGTGGGCAACGAGCCCGTGAAGTCGCCCGACGAGGTCAGGGGCAAGGTGCGCGAGGCCGCGGACGCGAAGCGGGAGCGCGTGGTGATGCTGGTCAGCCGAAATGGCAACGAGCGTTTCGTTGCCGTACCCTTCCCGAAGGGCTGACGCGCCATGGAAAGCACACACGAAGGTGTTCGAGACGACACGGCGGCGGAGCCCGCGGGCTCCGCCGCCGCTTCCGAGTCCACCGCCTCGCGCCCGCACCCCGAGGCCCCGCAGCGGATGAAGATCCTGATCATCGAGGACGACACCGAGACGCGGAGATTCCTGGCCAAGGGTCTGCGCGAGGCGGGACACGTGGTGGACGAGGCGGGGGACGGCGAGGAGGGCCTGCACCAGGCGCTGGAGGGCAGCCACGACGTGGCCGTCATCGACCGCATGCTGCCGCGTCGCGACGGGCTGTCCATCGTGCGCGAGATGCGCTCGGCGGGTCGCGGCACCCCGGTGCTGATCCTGAGCGCGCTGGGCGAGGTCGACGACCGCGTGGACGGCCTGCGCGCCGGCGGCGACGACTACCTGGTCAAGCCCTTCGCCTTCGCAGAGCTGAGCGCACGGCTCGACGCCCTGGCGCGCCGCCACGACGTGGAGCCGCCGGCCACCGTGCTGCACGTGGAGGATCTGGAGATGGACCTCCTCAAGCGCACCGTGCACCGAGGCGGCCAGCTCATCCGACTGCAGCCCAGGGAGTTCAAGCTGCTCGAGTTCCTGATGCGCCACGCGGGGCAGGTGGTGACGCGCACCATGCTGCTGGAGGGCGTGTGGGACTACCACTTCGACCCCCAGACCAACGTCATCGACGTGCACATCAGCCGGCTGCGGGCCAAGGTCGACAAGGACTTCGATCCGCCCCTCATCCACACCGTGCGGGGCGCCGGCTATCGCCTCTCCGCCGACAGCTGACGCCACGCCGACCCAGGGCGTGGCGGTCAGCGCGTCCGCGGCGCCCCGCGAGCCGCCGGCCGCGACGGGGGCCGCCGTCTCCAGCGTCTGGCGCAGCGTCACGTTCCGCCTGGCGCTCATCTACGTGGTCGTGTTCGGCGCCTCCGTGACCCTCCTGCTCGGCTTCATCTACTGGTCCACCGCCGGCTATATGGAGCAGCAGACCGAAGCCACCATCGAGGCCGAGATCCGGGGCCTCGCCGAGCGATACCGCCTGACCAGCCTGGACGGGCTGGTGCGCTCCATCAACGATCGCATCGAGCGCAACCCCTTCAGCAGCACCATCTACCTGGTCACCAACGCCCGCTACGCCCGGGTCGCGGGCAACCTGGACCGCTGGCCCCAGGAGCAGGCGGACTCCGACGGCTGGGTCGAATTCAACCTGGAGCAAATCGGGGGACACGGCGAGCGCCATCGGGCGCGGGCGCGCACGTTCCTGCTCGCGGGCGGGTTCCACCTGCTGGTGGGGCGCGACATGTACGAGCTGCGCGCCACCCAGGCGCTGATCGCCCGCACCCTGGCGTGGGGCGTGGCCATCACCGCCATGCTGGCGCTGGCCGGCGCGGTGATGATGTCGCGCACCACCGCGCGCAGGCTCGAGGCCATCAACGCCACAAGCCGCCGCATCATGCGCGGCGATCTGTCCCAGCGCGTACCCACCCGCGGCACCCGCGACGAGTTCGACCAGCTCGCCGCCAACCTGAACGGCATGCTGGACCAGATCCAGCAGCTCATGGACGGCGTGCGCCACGTGTCGGACAACGTGGCCCACGATCTCAAGACGCCGCTCACGCGGTTGCGCAACCGGCTCGAGGTGCTCTCCCACGGCAACGGAGGGGGCGACCGCGGCAATCGCGAGGAAGCGGAGCTCGCGCTGGCGGAGGCGGACGCCATGCTGGCCACTTTCAACGCGCTGCTGCGCATCGCGCGCATCGAGGCTGGCGCACGCCGCGAGGCATTCACCCGCGTGGCGCTGAAGGACGTGGTGGAGGACGCCGCCGAGCTCTACGAGGCGCTGGCAGAGGACCGCGGCCAGGAGTTCCGGGTGAGCGTGACCACGGAGCCCGTGGTGCAGGGCGACCGGGATCTCCTGTTCCAGGCACTGGTCAACCTCCTGGACAACGCCATCAAGTACACCTCCGAGGGCGGGCGCGTGGAGCTCTCGCTCACCCGCGGCGCGTCCGGGGCCCGTATCTGCGTGTCCGACTCCGGTCCCGGCATCCCGGCCCACGAGCACGGCCGGGTACTGGAGCGCTTCGTGCGCCTGGAGTCCAGCCGCAGCACGCCGGGCAACGGCCTGGGGCTGAGCCTGGTGGCGGCGGTGGCCCGGCTGCACGGCGCGGAGGTGCGCTTCGGGGATGCGGGCCCGGGGTTGGTGGTGAACCTGGAGTTTCCCGAGGCAGCGTAGCCCGCCCGCGCAGTGGTTTCGGCGGACATTGTCACCAACCTCGACGCGCAGCGGTCCGACGCGTTCGTGATCGGTTAACGGCCTCCCCAGAGGCAGCCGGCCCGATACAGGCCGGCCTTGTCCGTACGCGGATGCGCGTCAGCGCACGAAGCCGCCGATCACCGCCGTCAGCGACTCGAGCGTGCGCTGCAGCGCCGCGAAGCCGTCGATCTTGCGCACCCGGTGCTCGTCCATGTAGAGGGCGCGGTTGATCTCGATCTGCAGGCTGTGACGGCCGCTGGCGGGATCGGAGTAGCGGCGCACCAGCTCGACGCCCTTGTAGGGCGCGTTCACCGCCACGCTGTAGCCGGCGTCGCACAGGAACTCGCGCACCTGCGCCGTCACCGCCGGGTCGCAGGACGTACCGTCGCGATCCCCCAGCACGAAGTCCGGGCGGTCGACGCCTCGGCCCTCGGGACTGGTCCCCGTGCTCACCGACTTCATGGAGTGGCAGTTCACGTGCAGCACCGCGCCGAAGCGCTCCCAGGTCCGCTCGAGCGCCCGCTCCAGGGTGCGGTGATAGGGCCAGTAGTAGCGATCCAGGCGGTGGCGCACCTCGCGGGCGGCCAGCTTGCGGTCGTACACGGGTCCCTCGGCGGCGAGGCGGAAGATGAGGCCGATGCCGTTCTCCGACTTCGGCCCCGGGTTGGCCGCGTGGGGCCAGTCGTCCTCGAGCATCGCCACGTCGATGTCGTCCGGGGCGCGATTCGGGTCGATGTAGCTGCGCGGGAACAGGGCCCGCAGGAACCCGGCCCCGAAGCGCGGCCCGTGGTCGAACAGCTCGTCCACGAACGCGTCCTCGAGCCGCCGGAGCCCCTGCCAGCTCATGCAGTGGCCGAAGTCCTCCGGGTAGTCGGCGCCGCTGTGTGGCGAGTCGTAGACCACCGGCACCGGCTCGACCTGGGGCGGGCGGAACTCGAGCACGCCGGGGACCCGGGTGATGCGGGGGTGATCGATGGTGCGGGCGGTATCCAACGTCAAGCGGACCTCAACCGTCGTTCAGGTGACAGGCAGACCACCACCCGGACTGGATCTCCTGCAGCGCCGGCTGCTCGCTGCGACAGCGCGCCATGGCATGGGGGCAGCGCGGATGGAAGTGGCAGCCGGACGGGGGATCCAGCGGCGAGGGGATCTCCCCCTCGATGGGCAGGAAGCGCGAGTGGCGGCTCTCGAGCCGCGGCACCTCGCGCAGAAGCGCCTGGGTGTAGGGGTGGTTCGGCTCGCGGAACAGGGCCTCGGTCTCCACGCTCTCCACCACCCGACCCAGGTACATGATCACCACGCGGTCGCTCAGGTGCTCCACCACGCCCAGATCGTGGCTGATGAAGAGGTAGGTCAGGTCCAGGGACTCGCGCAGATCCATGAACAGGTTGAGGATCTGCGCCTGGATGGACACGTCCAGGGCCGCCACCGACTCGTCGCACACGATGAACTCGGGCTTCACCGCCAGCGCGCGGGCGATCCCCAGGCGCTGGCGCTGGCCGCCGGAGAACTGATGCGGATAGCGGCGCTTGTAGCTCGGATCCAGGCCGCACTGCACCAGGATCCCGTCCACGTACTCGTCGACCTCCTCGCGCTTCACCACGCCGTGCACCAGCGGCGCCTCGCCCACGATGTCGCGGACCCTCAGCCGCGGGTTCAGCGACGCGAAGGGATCCTGGAAGATCATCTGCACCGCCAGCGCCGCGCGCCGCGCTTCCTCGCGGGTCATCTCGGCGGTGCGCCGGCCGCGGTAGAGGATGTGGCCCTCGCTGGGCGCCAGGATCCCCGCCACCATGCGCCCCAGCGTGGACTTGCCGCAGCCCGACTCGCCCACCAGGCCCACCACCTCGCCGGGGGCCACCGCCAGGCTGACCCGGTCCACCGCGTGCACCACCTCCTCGCGCACGTCCGCCCCGAAGCGCTGCGCGATGCGCGCCGCGAGATCCAGGTGCTTCACGAAGCGCTTGGTGACGTGATCCACCTGGATGATGGGCGCCGTGGCCGCCACGCCCGCGCCGCTCACGTCACCGCCTCCGCCGCCGGCTCCTCGTGGGGATGGAAGCAGCGCGCGCTGCGGCCTTCTCCGTGCCGGGTGAGCGGCGGCTCCCGGAGGCACTCCTCGGCGGCCCGCGGGCAGCGCGCGCGAAACGGGCAGCCCGGCGGCAGGTTCAGCAGCGACGGGGTCATCCCGGGGATCTGCTCCAGGCGCGAGCCGCGCCGGTTGCGGCTCGGCACCGAGCCGATGAGGCCGTGCGTGTAGGGGTGCAGCGGCGCGTCCAGCACCTGGTCCACCGTGCCCTGCTCCACGTCGCGCCCCGCGTACATCACGCAGATGCGGTCCGCGAGGCCCGCCACCACGGTGAGGTCGTGGGTGATCCAGATCATGGAGCTCCCGGTCTCCTCGCACAGCTTCTGCGCCTCGTGCAGGATCTGGGCCTGGATGGTCACGTCCAGCGCCGTGGTGGGCTCGTCGGCGATGATGAGATCCGGCGCGTTGAGCAGCGCGATGGCGATGGCGACACGCTGGCGCATGCCGCCGGAGAACTGGTGGGGGTACGCCCTGAGGCGCTCGTCCGGCGACGCGATTCCCACCCGCGTCAGCGCCTCGCGGGCGCGGTCGTAGGCCGCCGCCCGGCTCACGTTCGCATGGGCCTGCATGGCCTCGATCATCTGGGTGTCGATGCGCAGCACCGGGTTGAGCGTCATCATGGGGTCCTGGAAGATCATCGCGATCTTCGACCCCCGCAGGCGGCGCATCGCCTCGTCGTCGAGCCCGGCGAGCTCGCGGCCCTGGAATCGGATGGAGCCGCCGACCACCTCGCCGGGCGGGTCCACGAGTCCGAGGATCGAGAAACCGGTCACGGACTTGCCGGAACCCGATTCCCCCACGAGGCCGAGCACCTCGCCCTTGCCCACGGTGAAGGAGATCCCGTCCACCGCCTTGACCACGCCCGCCTTGGTGAAGAAGTGGGTCTGGAGGTCGGTGACCTCGAGGGTCGGCGGGTGGGTCACCGCTCGAGCCTCGGGTTCAGCACGTCGCGGAGCTGATCGCCCACCAGGTTGATGGACACGATGGTGACCAGCAGCGCCACGCCCGGGAAGAAGCTGATCCAGTACTTGCCCGACATCATGTACTCGAAACCGTTGGAGATCAGCAGCCCGAGCGACGGCTCGGTCTGGGGCAGGCCCACGCCCAGGAAGCTCAGGGTCGCCTCGAGGGCGATGGCGCGGGCGGTCTCCAGGGTTCCCACCACGATCATGGGCGGCAGGCAGTTGGGCAACAGGTGACGGAACACGATGCGCGCGTGCGGCAGCGCCAGGCAGTTCGCGGCCTCCATGTACTCCTTGCTGCGTTCCACCAGCGCACTGGCGCGCACCGTGCGCGCGTAGTACGCCCACTGCACGACCACCAGCGCGATGATGATCTTGTCGATGCCCTTGCCGAGAATCGCCACCAGGATGAGCGCCACCAGAATCGCGGGGAAGCTGAGCTGGAGGTCCACGATGCGCATGATGACGGCGTCGGTGCGTCCGCCGAAATAGGCTGCGGCCAGCCCGATGGACATGCCGATGATGAGCGCGATCACGCCGCTGGTCACGCCCACGCCCAGGCTGATGCGAAGCCCGTAGAAGATCGCGCTCAGCATGTCGCGACCGGCGCCGTCGGTGCCCAGCACGGCGGTAGTGCCCGAGAACATCGCCTCGCCCGGCTCGAGGCGGCTGTCCATGATGGTCACCTCGCCGAGATCGTACGGATCCTGCGGCGAGATGAGCGGAGCGAACAGCGCGATGAACACGATCACCGCCAGCACCGCCAGCGCCAGCGTGGCGATGCGGCTCTCGAAGTAGGCGGCGACGAAGCGCCGGAACGGGCTCTCGGGCTTCGCCGGCACCGGCTCGGCGGGTGCCGCCTGCTCGCTGATGACGCTCACGCCTTGATGTCCTTGAGCCGCACCCGCGGATCGAGCACCGAATAGAGGATGTCCACCACCAGGTTGATGATGATGAAGATGAGCACGATCATCATCAGGTAGGCGACCACGACGGGCCGGTCCAGGAGCTGGATCGAGTCGATGAGCAGCTTGCCCATGCCGGGCCACGCGAACACCGTCTCGGTGACCACGGAGAAGGCAATCAGATTGCCGAACTCCAGGCCCAGCACGGTCACCACCGGGATCATGATGTTCTTCATCAGGTGGACGAGCACCACGCGCCGGCTGCTCAGGCCCTTGGCGCGTGCGAACTTGATGTAGTCCTGGTGAATGGCCTCGCGGGTGCCGGCGCGGGCCAGGCGGATCACCAGCGACATCTTGAACAGCGCGAGGTTCAGTGCGGGCAGGAACAGGTGCGAGAGGCCGTCCAGGGTGAGGAAGCTGACCGGGATACCGAAAAGGTCCACCGTGTCACCGCGCCCGGTGGACGGCAGCCACCCCAGCATCACGGCGAACACCATGATGAACATGAGCCCCACCCAGAAGGTGGGCAGGCTGAAGCCCAGGATGGACCCGGCCATGATCACCTTCGACGTGGTGGCCTCCGGGCGCAGCCCGGCGAACACGCCGAGCGGGATGCCCACGAACGCCGACATGATCAGGGACACGAAGGCGAGCTCCAGGGTCGCAGGCATGCGCTGGGCGATGAGCTTCAGCGCCGGCTCGCCGAAGATGAACGACTTGCCCAGATCACCCTGCAGGGCGTTCTTGACGAAGTAGCCGTACTGCTCGTGGACGGGCCGGTCCAGCCCGAGGCGCGCGATGGTGGCCTCGATCTCCGCCTGGTCCGCCTCGGGGCTGATGAGCAGGTCCACGGGATCGCCCACCACGTTCACCCCGAAGAACACGATCAGCGACATCACCACCACCACGACGACGCTCTGCATCAAGCGGCGGAGAATGAAGACGGACATGACGACCTAGCGCTGCAGGGTGTTGGCGTCGGCGCCCGGGGCGCGGCGGGTACTGCGGCGTGAACCGCCGGAACCCGGCACGCCCTCGGCCATGGCACGGGTCCGGGGCCCAGGGGCGCGCGCGAGGCGCGCCCCGGACCGGTTCACTCCTCGTACACCTCCATGGCCCGGGTACGTTCGTCGGTACGGGCCCGGTACTTCAACCCTTCCCGCGCGCCCCAGGTGTTGACCTGGTAGTGCAGCGGGATGATCGCCACGTCTTCGATGGCCATCTCCGTGGCCTTCGCCAGCAGATCCTGGCGCTTTGCGTCGTCCACCGTGGCGAGGGCCTCCTCGATCAGCCTGTCCACCTCCGGGTTGGAGTAGCGCCCCCGGTTCGAGGCACCGAATCCGCGCTCCTTGTCGACCGTGTGGATGAGGGACTTCAGCGGCGAGGACGCCTCGCCCGTGCCCGAGCCCCAGCCCACCAGGATGAAGCTGAACTCCGGCGTCCCGTCGGGACCGCCGCGCGAGGCGCGCTTGAAGTAGACGCTTCGCGGCATGGTGACCACCTCGGTCTCGATGCCCGCCCGGGTCAGCATCTGGCCGATGGCCTCGGCGATCTTGGCGTCGTTGATGTAGCGGTCGTTGGGACCGTGAATGGTGAGCTTGAAGCCGTCCCCCACCCCGGCCTCCGCCAGCAGCTTCTTGGCGCCCTCCGGGTCGTGCTCCACGGGCTTCAGGTTCTTGCTCACGCCGAAGAAGCCCTCCGGCAGGAGCTGCCCTGCCTTGATGGCCACACCCTCCATCACCCGGTCGACGATGAGGTCGCGGTTGATGGACTTCGAGATCGCCAGGCGCACGCGCCGGTCCTTGAGCGGGTTCTTGATGGGTCCACCGTCCTTGGTCTTGACGAACGGCGAGTCGTCGCGGCCGTGGTCCAGGTGCAGGTAGATGACGCGGTTGGAGATACCCTGGCTCAGCGCCAGCTCCGGCTCCTTCTTCAAGCGCTCGATATCGACCGTCGGCACACCCTCGATCAGGTCCACGTCCCCCGCAAGCAGCGCCGCGACCCGTGACGGCCCCGACTTGATGGGCTTGAACGTGACCTCCGTCCACATGGGCTTGCTGCCCCAGTAGGTCTCGTTGCGCTCGAGCACGATGCGGTCACCGGGCACGTATTCCTTGAACCTGTACGGCCCGGTGCCGATGGAGGCCTTGCCCGAGTTGTAGTCCTCGGTCTTCGCACCCTTGCCGTTCTCGTCCGAGATGATGTGGATGGTGGACACGTCGTTGGGCATCAGGGGGTACGGCGCATCGGTCACGATGTGCAGGGTGTAGTCGTCGATCCGCTTCAGCGTCTTGCCCTTGGTGTAGGTTCCGAAGCTGGACGGGCTACCCTCGACGTTGGGGGCGCGCTCGAAGGTGAAAATCACGTCGTCGACGTTGAATGGCGATCCGTCGTGGAACTTCACGCCCTCGCGCAGCTTGAACTCCCACGTGGTGTCGTTGATGGGCTTCCAGGACGTGGCCAGGCCCGGCTGCAGGTTCTGGTTCTCGTCCATCAGCACCAACGCGTCGTAGATGTGCGTGGCCAGCGAGTTGTTCGGGCCCAGGTTGTGGAAGTGCGGGTCCATCGACGTGGGCTCGGACGCGAGCCCGATGGTCAGCGGCTTCGCCGGGGCGGCGGCCGGAAGGGCCAGGCTCGCGGCCAGCAGCAGGCCGGCGACGGGTCGGAGTGCTTTCATCGGAATTCCCCTCGGGTGGACGTGAGACTTGTTGTTACGCGAGGCCCCGGCGGCGCGCGCCGTACGGGCCATTCGGCAGCGGCGGGCCGCCGCCGAGGCGCACGCTGGCGCGCTCCCGCGAGCGGCCCCGCGCGTGGAATCGGGGTCAAGTGTAGCCGCGAATGCCCCGCACGCGTCCAGTGCGGCGCGGCTCACGGCGCGGGAGTCCATGCGGCGTTCTCGTCCAGCGGGTACACCGGACGCGGCAGCCCCTTCCACTGGAAGCGCTCCAGCACCGGCGAGGTGAGCCCCGCGGTGTCCACCTCGAACACCCGCTGCGGTGGGAACCAGAGGTCGAATCCGGCGCGGAAGTGGCCGCGGGACTTCACGCACACCACCCGCGCCGCGCCCGGGTCCAGCCCCAGCATCTCGAAGAACACCGGGTCCGCCGTCTGGTTGCGATCGCTGATGATCACCGCCGTGACGCCGCCCCCGTCCAGCGCGAGCGCGGCACTCGGACCGAGGGCGAGGCCCCGACCCTGGTACAGGCCGCGCCGGCCCGTCACCTGGCCGTCCGAGAGGGCCAGCACTCGCGCCTCGCACTCGAAGCGGGCGTCGAAGCCCGTGCCCGGATCCCGGTTGAACACCGCCTGCAACGAGGTGCCCACCCCCGCGGCGTGCGCGTCCGCCGCCAGCGCGGGCTCGTGGAAGGAGCCGTACATCACCCCCTCGATGCCGGCGGCCACCAGCGCCGCCAGCAGCTCGGTGGTGCGCCCGCTGCCGCCACCGCCCGGGTTGTCCCCCGCATCCGAGAAGATGACCGGCTCGCGCCGGCCCGCGGCCGCCTCACGGGCGATGGAGATGGCCTGCTCGAGGGACGTGAGCTCGCGCCGGTAGCGGGCGCGCTCGTCCCAGATGCGGCTGGCGATCTCGGTGGCGAGGGCCTTCGCGGCAGCGGCGTCCTCGCGCGCGGTCACGGTGACTGCGACCCCGTTCTCGGGGGTGTCGCTGAAGGTGAAGTTGCCGGTCACCGACACGTTGACGATGGCGCCGGCGGACTCGCGCTTGCGGCGCTGGCCATAGTCCACGATCTCGCCATAGGGCCCGGACGCGGTGAGCAGGCTGACGCTCGGCGGCGTCAGCGGCAGACGGATGTGACAGGACTGCGGGCGCATGCCGGCGAGCATCGCGCGCATCAGGTGGGCCGCCTCCTCGCCGCGCTCGATCTGGTCCACGTGGGGATTGGTCAGGTAGCTCACCAGCACGTCCGCTGCTGCCGCCATGCGCGCCGACACGTTGGCGTGCAGGTCCAGCGTGCAGATGACAGGGCACGAGGGGCCAACCGCCTTGCGGATGGCCGTGAGCATGTCGCCATCCGGGTCGCTGCTCACGGTGGCCACCATGGCGCCGTGGTTGGCCACGTACACCCCGTCCACCGCCGCACCCTCGAGGCCGCCCAGGATCGCGTCGAGCGTGCGCGCGAAGAAGGCCTGGTCCACCGGACCCCAGGGCTGACAGCCGGTGAGCACCAGGGGTACCGGCGTCCAGGGCCCCGTGGCGTCCATGGCGGCGACGAAGGCCGACATCTCCCTGGGAATCACCGATCCCGGCCGCCGCGCCTCGGCCAGCAGCGCTTCCCCCTCCACGTGATAGCGGCCGCGGAAGTCCGCTTCGGTGGCCACGGGGGCGAAGGCGTTGCTCTCGAGGACGATGCCGGTGAGGGCGATGCGCGGTGCGCTCATGGCTGCGGACTTCTTGCGGTGGCAGGGGTGGGGTAGGCTACCGGAGCGAGCCCCGGAGGAAGAAGCCGTCGTGCAGACCTCCGACCGGTCCCTCGAGACGACCGGGCACCAGCCCCGGGGGTGTGGTGCCTGTGGCCGACACCGCGTCCCTGGGGGTCCGGGCGCCGCCGCGAGGCCCAAGCCGGCGCCGCCCCGGGCGCGGCCAGGTGCCGTCTTGCCCCGGTGCCGTCGCGACAATTGAAACAGACCGCCGCGCGGGCGACATCGTGTGGACAATCCATGGCCCGAAGGTCACGGCCTGACTTCTGCCACGGGCCGTTTGCGATGCGCACCGTGTCCCTGTCCACTGCCGACGCAGTCAACGACGATGGCGATCCGACCCCCGAGATGGCCGGGAGAGCCCCCGATCCCCGCGAGTTCAATCTGTTCCGCGCCCTGGACGCGGACAACGACGGGCGGGTCTCGCGGGGCGACCTCGAGCGCGCCCTCGCCGAGGCGGGACTGCGCCTCGACGATTCCCGCCTGAGCGAGAGCGCCGGCGCCTTCGCCGCCCTCGCCGACCGGGCCGCGACCGATCCGGCGGCCCGGGACCGAGCATTGCCGAGGGACCCGGTGTGCGACGCCCTGCGCCCCAACCTGCTGCTCATCGAGCGGGCCCTTCAGGGCGCGATGGTCATCCCGGACTTCACGGAATTCTGCGCCGAGGTCCGCGACATCTACGACGCGGTGCAGGGCAACCGCGGCGGCGCACCCGCGTCGCAGATCCCGCAGCTCGACCTGGCGGGGCCGGCGCTCGACCGGTTCGGCGTTGCACTGTGCACGGTGGACGGGCAGCGCTATGCCCTGGGCGACCACACGGCCCGGTTCTCGCTCCAGTCGACCTGCAAGCCGGTGACCTACTGCCTCGCGCTCGAGGAGCACGGGATGGAGACGGTCCACCGCCACGTGGGGCACGAGCCGAGCGGCGTCGGGTTCAACGAGCTCACCCTCGACCGGCACAACCTGCCGCACAACCCCCTCATCAACGCCGGTGCAATCATGTGCAGCGCGCTCGTCGGCCTGCGCGAGAAGCGACGTGCGCTGGCGAACGGCGATGGCCTGCGCGGTTGGGAAGGCAGGCGGCTGGAGCGCGTGATGGACCGCTGGCGGCGGCTGTGTGGTGGGGTCGAGCCTCGCTTCGACGGCTCGGTGTACCTCTCCGAGCGCCAGACCGCGGACCGCAACTTTGCGCTCGCCTATCACATGCGCGAGAAGGGCGCGTTCCCCGCGGGTGCGGACCTGGAGGACGTCCTCGATTTCTACTTCCAGACCTGCTCGCTCGAGGTCGACGCGCAGATGATGTCGGTGGTCGCCGCGACCCTCGCCAATGGCGGCGTCGGACCGACCTCGGGTGAGCGCATCTTCTCGGCCGAGACGGTGCAGCGGTGCCTGTCCCTGATGTCCTCGTGCGGGATGTACGACTACTCGGGCGAGTTCGCATTCCGGGTCGGGCTTCCCGCGAAGAGCGGCGTGAGCGGCGCCATCATGATCGTGGTCCCCGACGTGATGGGGATCTGCACCTTCTCGCCGCGGCTGGACGAGAACGGCAACAGCGTGCGCGGCCTCGACTTCTGCCATCGACTGGTGGAGACCTTCAGCCTGCACAACTACGACCACCTGCGGGGCGTGCCCGGCAAGAAGGACCCCCGGGTCAAACGCAACCGACAGCGCGCGAGGGACGTGGTGCGGCTCATCTGGGCCGCGAGCAAGGGCGATCTGGGCGCGATCCACCACCAGCTGGCCGAAGGGATGCAGCTCGACTGCGCCGACTACGACGGGCGCACCCCCCTGCACCTCGCCGCGGCCGAGGGCCGGGATCAGGTGGTGCGGCTGTACATCGATCGAGCGGCGGATGCGGACGCGCCCCTGGATCTGGACCCGCGCGACCGCTGGGGTGGAACGCCGCTGGACGACGCGAAGTTCCACGGCCACCTCGCCGTCGCCGGGGCGCTCCGATCGGCCGGGGCCAGCAGCGGTCCCGTGCAGCGCCTGGACGGGATCGGGCCACGGCCCGGCCCCGTCGCGGCCACCGCCGACGACGATGCGACGGCGGAGATGATCTGGGCCGCGAGCCTCGGCGATCTGGTCTCGATCCGGCGCCTGGTCGCGTGCGGGATTCCGCTCGAACGTGGCGACTACGACCTGCGCACCCCGCTGCACCTGGCAGCCGCGGAAGGCCACGACGACGTGGTGCGCTACCTGCTCGGTCAGGGCGTTGATCCGAACCCGCGGGACCGCTGGGGCGGCACGCCCCTGTCGGACGCCCGGCGCCACGGGCACGCCGCCGTCGGCGACATCCTGCGGGATGCGGGCGGCGAGGAGTGACCCGGAAGCCGCCGCGGCCTCGTGGGTGCCCGGACACGACTGTTACAAAAGGGATGAGGCAGAGGTAGGACAGACACAACTGCGGTCTACGTTCCACCTACCAGTCGATCGCGGGCCGCGAACGAAGGGGGAACGCCGATGCACCCACGCTCCACATCGAAGCCGTCCGCCCGGGCCGCATCCGGGCGACGTCAGGCCGACGATCCGGCAGCTCGCGGGCCCTGCACCGGCCCGCGGGGACAGCCGGCGAGCCTTCCCCACCTGGTGCTGGTGGACGACGAACCCGACGTGCGGAGCACGGTTCGAGAGTACCTGGAGCTGCACGGCTTCCGCGTCACCGAAGCCGAGGACGCGGCCCGGTTCAGGCAGCTGGTGGAGGCCGGCGGCGAGTTCGACCTGGTCATCCTCGACAGCGCGATGCCCGGCGAGGACGGGCTCTCCCTGGCCCGCTTCCTGCGCGAGACCACCGACCTGCCAATGATCATGCTGACCGCCGCCGGCGAGGTGGTCGATCGCATCATCGGCCTCGAGATGGGGGCCGACGACTACGTCGCGAAGCCGTTCGACCTGCGCGAGCTGCTCTCGCGCATCAAGGCCGTGCTGCGCCGCGCCGAAGGCGGATCCGCGGCGGCGACGGCAGCGGGAAAGGAGGTGCCGTTCGGGGAGCTTCGCGTCGACCTCGAGGGCCGCAAGCTGTTCGATGCGGTGGGCGACGAGGTGACGCTCACGGCGATGGAGTTCGATCTCCTGAAGGCGTTCGTCGAGAACCCGAACCGGGTCCTCAGCCGCGACCAGCTCCTCGACCTCGCACACCACCGACGCTGGGAGCCCTTCGACCGCAGCATCGACATCCGGGTCGGACGGCTGCGCAAGAAGGTCGAGCAGGATCCCCGCAAGCCCACCCTCATCAAGACGGTGCACGGCGTCGGCTACGTGTACGCTCCCCGGGACTCGCGAGACGGCGGACACAACTGATACCACCTCGCCGGTTCCCGACGCAGGTCGGACAAATCCAGTGGCTACCGTGGCAACTCCTTCACCGAGGAGTCGCCACCATGAACTTTCGGGCACACGAAATCGTAGGGTACCACTCGGAAGCGGAGCGGTACGGCTGGGCAATCGTCGAAGCACACCGCGCGCGTAGCGCGGCATTCGACGACCACCTGTACCGGCCGCTCGTTCGCGCCCTGCGCAAGCTCTTCACGGCCATCGCCGAGCGCAACCGTCGCGTGGAGACCATCCGCGAGCTCCAGTCGCTGAGCGATCACCTGCTCAGGGACATCGGCCTGAGCCGCAGCGAGATCCCCGCCCTCGCCGCGCGCCTGGCCGCGCGCGAGCCCAGCGCAGCGCAGCGCGGCAGTCCGGTGCGAAACGCAACCGAGGCAAGAGTCCGGGTCCTCGCATCGCGCGACGCGGCGAACGACGACTGGGGCCGCCTGACGGGCGGACCGGCCGAAAGGCAGGCCAGCTGACAGCCCCCGGACGTGCGGGCGAGGCGGTCGACACACTCTGCCATCCCGGCGCGGTCAGCCGGGCTGCCTGAGCGGCGTCGACAGGAACTCGTCGAACACGACCCTGGCACGGAGATCATCATGATCATCAAGATACTTGGCCCGGCACTGGGCCTTCTCGGACTGCTCGCGAGCACGGAGGCCGGCGCCGCCGGTTTCGACGCCGACCAGACGAGCTACATGTTCAACACGCTGTTCCTGCTCTTCAGCGGCGTGCTGGTGATGTTCATGGCCGCGGGCTTCGCCATGCTGGAAGCGGGGATGGTGCGCAGCAAGTCCGTCGCGGTCATCTGTGCCAAGAACATCTCGCTCTACGCCATGGCCGGGATCGCCTTCTACCTGATCGGCTACCAGCTGATGTACGGGCCGAGCCTGCTCGGCCTGGCGGGCGAAACGTCGGTGTGGGGCCCCGAGGACGGTGCGGCCGCGGCCGGCGATCACTCGGCCGGCGCTGCATCTGGCGCCGTCTGGTTCTTCCAGATGGTGTTCGTCGCCACGGCCGCTTCGGTCGTGTCAGGCGCCCTGGCCGAACGCATACGGTTCTGGCCGTTCATCATCTTCACCGCGGTTCTCACCGGCGTCATCTATCCGCTGGTCGGGCACTGGACCTGGGGAGGCGGGTGGCTCGCAGATCTCGGATTCCTGGACTTCGCGGGCTCGACGATCGTGCACTCGGTTGGCGGTTGTGCCGCATTGATCGGCGCCATGATCGTGGGGCCTCGCCGGGGCCGGTTCACCGACCGCGGGACGACCCGGGACATGCCGCCATCGTCACTGCCCTACGTGACGCTGGGCACCTTCATCCTCTGGCTGGGCTGGTTCGGGTTCAACGGCGGATCGCAGCTGGCATTCGCCGGCACCACCGACGCCATCAACGTGGCCGTGATCTTCGTCAACACGAACCTGGCGGCCGCGGGCGGGGTGCTGGCCATGCTGGTCGCGAGCCAGCTCCTGTGGAAACGCCTCGATCTCCCGCTGGTTCTCAATGGCGCCCTCGCGGGCCTGGTCAGCATCACGGCAGAGCCCGTGGCGCCCAGCGCCGGACAGGCAATCCTGATCGGCGCCGGCGGCGCCGTGCTGATGATGCTGGGCTCCAGGGTCCTGCGACGCCTGCGCATCGACGACGTCGTGGACGCCGTGCCCGTACATCTGGTGGCCGGTGTCTGGGGCACGCTCGCGGTCGCGCTGACGAACTCGGAGGCGAGCGTACTTGCGCAGGCGACGGGCATCGTTGCCGTCGTCGGCTTCGTCGCCGCCGCGAGCGCCACCGTCTGGATGGTCCTCAAGCTGACCGTCGGGCTCCGGCTGCGAAGCGCGCACGAGACGGAAGGCGCCGATCTGACCGAGGTCGGCCTGCGCGCCTACAACCTGTCGTGACGGTCTGCGGCCGCCGTCAGCAAGGCGGCGGCCGCGCTACCCGGCGGGAACCTGACAGACACCATCGAGGTCCAGCGTGAAATCCGACCAGCAACCGATGCGTCCTGGCGCACCCCGAGTGCCGCTTACCGATATCCAGCACGAGCAGTATGCGGCGTTGGTGGCCGAAGCCTCGGCGCTTCGTGCTGCGGGCAGCCACGACCAGGCGCGTCGCGTGACACGGCTCGCCGTGAACATGCTGCGCGCCGGCCCGCCTGCTCGCGAATGACCCGGGCGCCGCGACGTCGAGTCGTCCTCCACCGGGACAGCGGCTGGCGCGCGGACAACGCCGTCGCAGCCCTCGACGGCGACGAGGTGCCCATTGCCGACGGCAGTGCGCGACTCAGCCCGCCACCGGGAAGCAGCTCCTGAGGTGGCGGCTCATCCCCTCGGCGTCCATGGGCCGGGTGAATCGGAAGCCCTGGGCTTCACGGCACTTCATCGTGCGCAGCACCTCGAGCTGCTCCTCGGTCTCCACCCCCTCGGCGATGACGTTCATGTCGAGTGAATCCGCCAGCGCCACGATGGCCCTGACGATGGCGTTACCGTCGCCGCGGGATGCCACGTCCCGCACGAAGGAGCGGTCGATCTTCAGCGAATCGTAGGAGAAACGCTGCAGGTAGCTGAGCGAGGAGTACCCGGTCCCGAAGTCGTCGATGTAGAGCTGGATGCCCAGGGCGCGCAGACGTTCCAGCGACTCCAGCACCTCCTCGGCATGGTTCATGATCGCCTTCTCGGTGATCTCGAGCCGCAGGCTGTTCGGCGGCAGACCGCTGTCGCGCAGGATCTGCTCGGTGCGTGCCTCGAACTGCTGCTTCAGGAACACCTTGCCGGAGACGTTGACGCTGATCGTGAGCGGCGGGTCCATGGGAAACAGCGTCTGCCACTGCCGCGTCTGGCGGCAGGCCTCCTCGAGCACGTGCCATCCGATGGGAACGATGAGGCCCGTCTCCTCCGCGACGTCGATGAAGGTGTCGGGCGTCATCAGACCCCACTGCGGATGATTCCAGCGCAGCAGGGCTTCGAAGCCCATGACGCGGCCCGTCTCCAGCGACACGATGGTCTGGTAGTGAATCACGAACTCGTCGCCCTCGACCGCACGCCGGAGATCCATCTCCACGCGGTGCAGCGCCAGCACGCTCTCGTGCATCGCGCTGTCGAAGATCTCGTAGCTGGCGCCCGCCGAGCTCTTCGCGCGATACATGGCGAGATCGGCGTCGCGCAACATCTCCTCCGGGCGCTGGTAGCCCTTGGCGCTCAGCGCTATCCCGATGCTCGCGGAGGCGTAGAGCTGGTGCCCCTGGATGATGAACGCCTCCGAGAGGAGCTCGTGGACCCGCTCGGCGATGGTCGCGATGTGGATGTTGTCCCGGATGTCGCTCAGCAGGATGGCGAACTCGTCACCCCCGAGGCGCGCCACGGTGTCGCCCGGGCGCAGGAACATCTCCAGGCGCCGGGCGACGCTGATCAGCAGCTCGTCGCCCACGGCGTGCCCGAGGCTGTCGTTGATCGTCTTGAATCGGTCGAGATCGAAGAACAGCACCGCGAAGCGTGCCTCCGGATCCCGCTCGAACCGCTTCAGCGCCTGCGCCAGACGGTCGATCAGCAGCGCGCGATTGGGAAGCCGTGTCAACGCGTCATGGAGCGCATCGTGGATGAGCTGCTCCTCGGCAAGCTTGCGACGCGTGATGTCGGTCACCGAGCCCGCCATGCGGTAGGCGGAACCGGATCGGTCGCGCACCGCCAGCCCGCGGGCGTACACCCAGCGGTATCCGTCGCCGCCCCCGAGCACGCGGTGATCGTACTCGAAGTGGGTCGACTTGCCCGCGAGATGCGCCGCCAGGGCGGAGCGCAGTCCGGCCAGGTCCTCCGGGTGCACGCGTGAGAACCACGCCGACTCGTCCACGGGGCGGCCATCGTCGAGACCGATGATCAGCCGCCAGCGGGCCGACACGTAGAGCTCGCCGGTGGCGAGGTTCCAGTCCCACAGGCCGTCGTTGGCGCCGGCAAGTGCCAGGGCGTAGCGCTCCTCGCTCTCGCGCAGGGCCGCCTCCGCGCGCGCGCGCTCCATCGCGTAGCGCATGGAGCGCAGCAGGACGGGCGCGTCCAGCTTGCGCTTGAGCAGGTAGTCCTCCGCCCCCTCGCGCAGGGTCTCGAGCGCGGTCTCCTCGTCCTCGTAGTTGGTCAGCACGATGATGGGGGCGGCGCCGGCCATGGCCCGGGTCCGGCGGATCCCCTCCGGACCCTGGCAGTCGGGCAGGTGCAGGTCGAGCAGGATCAGGTCGAACTCGTGCTCGCCCAGGCGCTCGAGGGCCGCGGCGAGCCTCGCCTCGTGCCGCAGGCTGACCCGGTACTGGCGCAACGAGTGCAGGAGGTCCTCCACGACCTCGGCCTGGTCGCGGGAGTCCTCCACAAGCAGGATCTGTAACGCGTTCTCGGACACGCCTCCCCCCGGAGCGTGGTCATGGGACATGCACATCATCCCATGGAGTCATGGGGCAAGGCTTTCGGGATCGTAATGTGAAACGTGGAGCCCCGGTCGGGATTGGGCGTGACCCAGATCCGGCCGCCGTGCCGCTCGCAGACCTGGCGGCAGATGGCCAGCCCGATCCCGGTCCCGGGATACTCCGAGTCGGTGTGCAGGCGCTGGAACGGCTCGAAGATCCGTTCGGCCTGGTCGGGCGGGATGCCGATGCCGTTGTCGCGCACCAGCAGCAGCCAGCTGTCATCGCGGTCCTCGCAGCTGATGTCCACGACGGGCTTGCCGGGCCCGTGGAACTTCACGGCGTTGGCGACCAGGTTCTCGATCAGCCTGGAGATATCGGTCCGGCTGCCCTGGATGCGTGGCAGGTTGCCCCAGCGCACCGCCGCGCCGGCGCCGTCCAGCGTCGCCTGCATGCCGCGCACCACCTCCGTCACCGTCTCGCCGAGATCGAAGGACGCGACCGACATGGCGGTTCGCCCCGTGCGCACGTACTCGATCAGGCCGCTCATGAGGGCCTCCATGCGCTCGGTGCCGGACACGATCCGGCGCAGCATACGCTCCTCGTCGGCGGCGAGGCGTGCCTGAGCGGCAAGCCGGTCGCTCAGCATCTGGGCGCTCTGGCGGGTGGTGGTCAGAGGCTGCTGCAGGTCGTGGGAGATCCCGAACAGCAGGTTGCCGATACCGCCGGCCATCGCGGGTGCGTGCGTGAGCAGCGCCGCCACGAACCCGGTGAGCGCACCGTCGCGGGTCTCCGTGCGCACCACGAGCCGGCACGACACCGGCGGTCCCGAGACAGCTTGCGCGCGCACCTCCAGACCCGGCGGCACCGCCGAGGCGGCCGCGGCGAGGCCCGTCTCGAGGGCTGTCCCGGTGGTCGCATCGGCCGGTTGCACGATGTCCCGCAGGGGGCGTCCCGCCAGCGACACGGTCTCCTCGTGGCCGAGCAACGCCACCGCGGCGGCGTTGGCCCACATCACCCGCTCGTCCGCAGAGAGCCTCAGGAGCGCCACGGGGACGGCGTCCATGTCGCTCGCCGCGCTGTCCGAGCGACCCCCGCGGGCGCGCGGCTCCAGCGCACGCAGCACGACCGCACCGAGCCGCGCCAGCCCGGCCGCTCCGGGACTCAGGTGTGCGTCCGGCTGCGCGTCGGGCTCCGTGAGGTTCGACACCGTTGCACCGAGCAGCACGACCACGGACCCGGGATGCCGACGGTGCAGCAGCGCGATCACGTCGAACGCGTCTGCCCAGTGAAGCTCCCGCGCCACCACGGCCACGTCCAGGCGATCCATGGCCACCGCGGTGGCGAAGCTGATGGCATCCGCGGCCTCCGTGACACGCGCGCCCGGCAGCGCGTCGCGCAGCACCAGTGCCGCGAGGAACCGCTCGTGCGCATCGCCGCCGACGATGACGGCGTGACGGCTCACGGCGTCGATCGGGCTGCGGACGCAGCGTGCGCCGCATGGCGCGGGGATCGGGCCTCGGTGGTCATGCGCGCTGGAGAGTTTGTGCCGGTCAAGGTCGTCGCGTCGATGGATTACGTCCAGGCGGCGAGCGTGCACCGCACGCGCGCCGTCCGCCCGCTCGCTGGGTGTGACTCGGGCGCCCTGGCCCTCGTCGTCGCGTCCCGCCCTGCTCGAATGCCCCCCGTGCGGCGTCTCGTCAGGACCGTTCGCCGACCCTTCTCCCTGCCGGCTGACCGAGTCTAACCGGTGCCGATTGCCGGTCATAGGCTGCTCGCGAACGCGCCCACGAACGCCGTTCCGGAAAGCGATCGGCAACGTTGCGCAGGGCGCGTGCCGGTGCAGTCTTTTGATGGCAGCGGAGGTGGGAGTAGGCTACGCGATAGGTCCACGAAGGAACTTCCCGCCGTGCAGCCCTCCGACCGCTCTCTCCAGATGATCGAGCGCCTGATCGCGTTCGACACCACCAGCCGCAACTCCAACATGGAGCTGATCGCGTTCGTGCAGGGTTACCTGGCCGATCTCGGGGTGGATTCGGAGCTGGTGCACGACGCGAGCGGCGCGAAGGCCAACCTCTACGCCACCCTGGGCCCCACCGACCGGCGCGGCTGGGCGCTCTCGGGGCACACGGACGTGGTTCCGGTCGACGGTCAGGACTGGTCGTCGGAGCCGTTTCGGGTCGAGCGCCGCGACGGGCGCCTGTACGGTCGCGGCACCTCGGACATGAAGAGCTTCATCGCCGTGTGCCTCGCGCTGGCGCCGGAGTTCCTGGCGCGCGACATCCAGGTACCCCTGCACTTGGCCTTCTCCTACGACGAGGAGGTGGGCTGCATCGGCGTGCGCGGGCTGCTCGAGCGACTGGCGGCACGCGAGGTGAAGCCGAAGGGCTGCATCGTGGGCGAGCCCACCGGCATGAAGGTGGTGCGCGCCCACAAGGGCAAGCTCAGCTACCGCTGTCACGTGCGCGGGCGCGAGGCCCACTCGTCGCTCATCGATAAGGGCGTGAATGCGGTGGAGGCGGCGGCCGAGGCCATCGCGTATCTCAAGACCATGCAGCGCCGCTTCCGCGAGCAGGGCCCCTTCGACGCGGAGCTCTCGCCACCCTTTACCAGCGTGCACACGGGCGTGGTGAACGGCGGGACCGCGCTCAACATCGTGCCGCTCGCGTGCCATTTCGAGTTCGAGTTCCGCCATCTTCCCGACGACGACCCCGAAATCCTGTTCCAGGAGCTCAAGGACCACGTGGCGCGGGCACTGGAGCCGGAGATGCACGCAGTGGACCCCAACACCGGTTTCAGCTTCGAGCCGATCTCGCGCATCGCCGGGCTGTCGGTGGAGGAGGACGCGGAGGTCGTGCAGCTCGCCAAGTCCCTCACCGGCGCCAACCGCACCGGCAAGGTGGCCTTCGGCACCGAGGCGGGCCTGTTCCAGGAGATGGCCGGGATCCCCACCGTGGTGTGCGGCCCCGGCAGCATCGAGCAGGCCCACAAGCCCGACGAGTGGATCGCGCTCGAGCAGGTGGCACGCTGCGAGGCATTCCTGCGCAAGCTCTTCCAGCGCTGCGCGCCGTAGGCGTTCGCGAGATGCGCAGGCGGACGCGCTGCCCGCAGGTGCGCCAGGGCGCGGGAGACCCCCGGTGACTGACCTGATCTGGTCGTCGGTGCCCCTGATGACGGCCATCGACGTGTCGGTGGCCGTCGTCGCGCTGGTGGTCGGCGCGGCCCTGTGGCGGCAGTGGCGCGACTTCCGCGTGCTGCGCATGAGCCGGGCGGCTGCGCTGCTCTATGCATGCCTGCTGCTGACGGCGGTCTTCTACCTGGGCGATCTGCTCGCCATGTACGTGCTGCCGTCGTTCGTGGGCCACGAGGCCGCCATGCGGTCCATGCGCGACATGCACCTGAACTGGAGCTGGATCGTGACCCTGGTGGGGGTGGGTGCGCTCGGTATCGGCCTGCTGTTGATGGCGCGCGTCCTGGTGCCACGCACCGCCGCCGCCCTGGCGGACGCGTCGGCGGCGCGCGATGCGCTGGCCCAGGCCAACGCGGTGCTGGAGCAACGCGTCGCCGAACGTACCGCGGCGCTCGATGAGGACATCCGGCGCCGCGAGGCGGTGGAGGGCGCGCTGCGCGAGAGCGAGGCGCGCTACCGCGACCTGTTCGACGCGTCGCCCATTGCGCTGTGGGAGGAGGACTGGTCGCGGGTGAAGGCATTGGTGGATCGCTGGTGCGACGAGTCAGGCAGCAATCTGGAGTCGCATCTGGACGCGCACCCGGAACGGCTGCAGGAGGCGTGCGCAGCCATCCGGATCGTGGACGTGAATGCGGCCACGCTGAAGCTCTACGGCGCGCACGAGAAGGCCGCATTCCTCGCGGCCGTGCACCGGCGGCTGCGCGCGGGCAGCTTCGAGGGCTTTCGCGAGCGCCTGCTGGGCTTCACCGCCGGCGAGCGGCGGATGGTGAGCGAGTTCGAGGAGACGCGCGGCGACGGCACCCGCGTCGTGGTGCGCGCGACGCTCGAGATCGTGGAGGCGCACCGTCAGGACTGGGCGCGGGTGTTCTCCGCCATGGAGGACATCACCGGCTTCCGCAGCCTGTCTACGCGGCTGTCCTACCAGGCCAGCCACGACGCCCTCACCGGGCTCGTCAACCGGCGCGAGTTCGACCGGCAATTGCAGCGCCTGCTCGAATCGGCGCGCATCGACGGCGCGGTGCACGCGCTCGCCTACATGGACCTGGACCAGTTCAAGGTGGTGAACGACTCGTGCGGCCACGTGGCCGGGGACGAGCTGCTGCGCCAGGTGAGCGGCCTGCTGCAGGCCAGGGTGCGCCGCGCCGACACCGTGGCGCGCCTCGGCGGTGACGAGTTCGGGGTGCTGATGGAGAACTGCCCGCTCGAGCAGGCGCAGCGTCTCGCGGCCAGTATCCTCGAAGGGCTCGGCGAGATGCGTTTCGCCTGGGAGGGGCGCACCTTCGTGGTGGGGATCAGCATCGGCCTGGTGCCCATCGGCCCGGAAAGCGGCGGCGGCGGCGAGGTGCTGAGCGCCGCCGACGCGGCCTGCTTCACCGCCAAGGACCTGGGCCGCAACCGGGCCCACGTGTACCGGGAGGGCGACGTGGAGCTGCTCTCGCGACGCGCGGAGATGCGCTGGATCACCCGCATCAACGACGCCCTGGAGTCGGGCCGGCTCTGGCTGGCGCGCCAGCCCATCGTGCCCGTGGGCCGGCGCGACGACGCGGGCCTGCACCACGAGCTGCTGCTGCGCATGCAGGGCGAGGATGGCGAGACGGTCGCACCGGGGGCGTTCCTGCCCGCCGCGGAGCGCTACGGGCTGTGCTCGCGCCTGGACCGCTGGGTGGTGGAGCACGCGCTCGGCTGGTACGCGTCCCAGCCGGTGGCGCTCGGGCACCTGTCGCTGTGCTCGCTCAACGTGTCCGGGCAGTCCCTGGGCGACCCGGACTTCCTGCACTTCGTCCGCAACGCCCTCGAGGCGAGCCCGATGCCCGGCGAGAAGCTCTGCTTCGAGATCACGGAGACCGCCGCCATCGCCAACCTGACCGGTGCGGTGCGCTTCATGAGCGAGCTGCGCGACCGCGGCGTGCGCTTCGCCCTGGACGACTTCGGCAGCGGCCTGTCGTCCTTCGGCTACCTGAAGACCTTGCCCGTGGACTTCCTCAAGATCGACGGCGTGTTCGTGCGGGACATCGCCGACGACCCGGTGGACCGGGCCATGGTGGACTCCATCAACCAGATCGGCCACGTCATGGGCAAGCGCACCATCGCCGAGTTCGTGGAGAGCGACGCCGTGCTGCGAGTACTGGCAGAGCTGGGAGTGGACTTCGCCCAGGGCTACGCCATCGGCCGACCGGCACCACTGGTGGCGCCCGACGCGCTCAGCGGCGTGGGCTGAGCGCCGCGCGGGGCCCGCAGGCCCTGCCGCCAGAGATGGCGCGCCCGACAGGATTCGAACCTGTGACCTTTGGCTTCGGAGGCCAACACTCTATCCAGCTGAGCTACGGGCGCCGGACCGGAGGTAAGCTTCCAAGGATAGCGGCGGCAGGCTCGACCGTCCATGTGGCTTGTGTCTGCACAGGCCCTTTGCCATCATGCCGCGGCCTTTTCCAACGCCTCGGGATCTCCTCGTGAGCAAAGCAGACGACATCTTCTGGCGCGAGTTCGGCGTGATCCTGAGCGCGCTGGCCCTGTTCGGGATCGTGATGTTCTTTCTTGCCCGCGCCATCGCGGGCGATGCCCACCAGAGCTCCGTCAACACCCCCAGGGCAGTGGCCGAGCGCATCGCGCCGGTGGCCTCGGTGCGGGTGGGCGATCCGACCCAGATCGTGGCCGCCGCGGCGCCGGCCGCCATGCCCCTGGCGCCCGCCGGTGGCGGGCAGGCGGCGAGCGAGGGCGAGAGCGTCTACGACGGTGCGTGCAAGGCCTGTCACGCGGCCGGCGTCGCCGGCTCGCCGAAGCTGGACGACAAGGCGGCCTGGGAGCCTCGTATCGCCCAGGGCGTGGACGCCCTGGTGGCGAGCGTGCTCAATGGCAAGGGCGCCATGCCCGCCAAGGGCGGCAACCCGTCCCTGAGCGAGGATCAGATCCGCGCGGCGGTGACCTGGATGCTCGAGCAGGTGCAGGGCACCGGCGGCGCCGCCACGACCGCCGCCGCGCAGGCCATGGACAGCGCGAAGGAGGCGGCCACGGCGGCGGCCAGCGCCGTGCAGACCGCGGCCGAAGGAGCCGCGGCGGCGGTGGCAGGCGCCGTGGAGAAGGTGGCGGACGCCGCGGGCCAGGCTGCCGACAAGGCCGGATCCATGGTGGCGGCGGCGGCGCCGGCCGACGAAGGCAAGCCGGGCGACCAGACCTACAACGCCATCTGTCTCGCCTGCCACGCCACCGGCGCGGCCAACGCGCCGAAGCTGGACGACAAGGGCGCCTGGCAGACCCGCGCGGCAACGGGCATGGACTCGATGGTGCAGAGCGTGGTCAACGGCAAGGGCGCGATGCCCCCCAAGGGCGGCTTGCCGAGCCTGACCGAGCCCGACATCCGCAACGCGGTGCAATACATGCTGGACCAGGCCGGCGTCAGCGCCGGCAGCTGACCCGCCCGACGACGGCCCTCGCCCGCAGCAGACCCGCGGGACCGCTCCGCAGCCCGGCCGCCTCGTGCCCGGCTCGCCCGGCCACGTTCACACCGCCTCCAGGTTGGCGTACTGCACCACCAGCCACTTGGCGCCGGCCACCTCGAAGTTCACCTGCACCCGGGCGTGGCTGCCCTGCCCTTCGCAGTTGAGCACCACGCCCTCCCCGAAGCGCGGGTGCGACACCCGCTGGCCCAGGCGCAGCCCGCCCGGCAGCGCCTCCTCCACGCCGCCGAACACGCCGCGGTCCCCGCCGGCGCGGTAGACGGGCCGCGCGACGCTGGCCCGCGCACGCACCTCCTCCACCAGCCGTGCCGGGATCTCGCGCAGGAAGCGCGACGGCGCCGGGAAGTAGTCCTGGCCGTGCAGCCGCCGGCTCTCGGCGTGGGTGAGGAACAGGCGCTGGCGTGCACGGGTCATGCCCACGTAGCACAGGCGGCGCTCCTCCTCGAGCTTGTCCGGATCGTCGCTGCTGCGCTGGTGCGGGAACAGACCCTCCTCCAGGCCGCACAGGAAGACCACCGGGAACTCGAGCCCCTTGGCCGAGTGCAGGGTCATGAGCTGCACGCAGTCCTCCCACTCTGCCGCCTGCTGCTCGCCCGCCTCCAGGGCCGCGTGGGACAGGAACTCCATCAGGGGATCGCGCTCCTCCCCGTCCGCCCCGTTCACGTCGAACTCCCGTGACGCGCTGACCAGCTCCTCCAGGTTCTCGAGGCGCGCCTGGGCCCGCTCCGGGTTGTCGCGCTGGTAGAAGTCCACGAGACCGCTGGCGGCGACGGCCTGCTCGGTCATCTCCTCGAGCGGCAGGCCACGCACGTCCTCGGCCAGCGCGTCGATCAGCGCCAGGAAGGCCTTCAGCGCATTGGCCGCACGCGCCGCGAGCGCGCCGCGCTCGGTGAGCCGCCGCGAGGCCTGCCACATGGACTCGCCCTGATCGCGGGCAGT
The DNA here is from genome assembly GCA_041593595.1 of Gammaproteobacteria bacterium. Lineage (GTDB taxonomy): Bacteria > Pseudomonadota > Gammaproteobacteria > HK1 > HK1 > JBFHNV01. The sequence continues at coordinate 14,063 of JBFHNV010000020.1, read as the reverse complement.
CAGTCGCACGGCGTCCACCGTGCGTGCGCCGATCCCCCGCGTGGGCGTGTTCACCACCCGCTCGAAGGCGGCATCGTCGTCGCGGCTCGCCACCAGACGCAGGTACGCCAGAGCGTTCTTGATCTCGGCGCGCTCGTAGAAGCGCAGCCCCCCGTGCACCCGATAGGGTACGCCGCTCGCGAGCAGCGCCTCCTCGAACACGCGCGACTGGGCGCTCACCCGGTACAGGATCGCCACCTCGTCACGCCGGTTGCCGTCCTCGATCCACTGCTGCGCCCGCCCCACCACGAAGCGTGCCTCGTCCACGTCGTTGAACGCGGAGTAGAGGTACACGGGCTCGCCGTCGCTGCCGCTGGTCCACAGGTTCTTGCCCAGGCGCCCGGCGTTGTTGGCGATGAGGTGGTTGGCCGCGCCCAGGATGTTGCCGGTGGAGCGGTAGTTCTGCTCCAGGCGCACCGTGGTCACCCCGGGAAAGTCCCGGGGGAACTGCTGGATGTTCTCGATGCGCGCGCCGCGCCAGCCGTAGATGGACTGGTCGTCGTCGCCGACGCAGAACATCCAGCCGCTCTCCCCCGCCACCAGCCTGAGCCAGGCATACTGGATGGCGTTGGTGTCCTGGAACTCGTCCACCAGGATGTGGCGGAAGCGCCGGCGGTAGTGAGCCAGCACGTCGGGGCGCTCGCGCAGCAGCTCGTGGGCGCGCAGCAGCAGCTCGGCAAAATCCACCACGCCGGCGCGCTCGCAGAAGGCCTCGTAGGCCGTGTAGACGCGGCACATGTGCTCGAGCCACATGTCGCCGTCCGGGTTCAGGTGGCGCGCCCGCAGCCCCTCGTCCTTGCGTCCGTTGATGAAGCCCTGGGCCTGGCGCGGCGGCCAGCGCGCCTCGTCCAGGTCCAGCTCCCGGAGCACCCGGCGCACGGCGCGCAGCTGGTCCTCGGAATCCAGGATCTGGAAGCCCTCCGGCAGACCCGCGTCGCGCCAGTGGGCACGCAGCAGGCGGTGGGCCAGGCCGTGGAAGGTACCCACCCACATGCCGCCCACCGGGCGGCTCAGCATGTGCTCGATGCGCCCGCGCATCTCGCCGGCGGCCTTGTTGGTGAAGGTGACCGCCAGCACGCCATGGGGCGTGGCCTCGCCGGTGGCCAGCAGCCACGCCACCCGGTGCACCAGCACCCGCGTCTTGCCGCTGCCGGCGCCGGCCAGCACCAGCATGTGACCGGCGGGCGCCGCCACCGCCTGGCGCTGGGCGTCGTTCAGGTCATCGAGGATGTGGGTGACGTCCAAGTGCTGTCCCGCGGCCTCAGGTGCCGCTTCCATCGATGCTGCGGTACAGGTTCCTAGCGTGCCTGAACGGACGATCAGGTCAAGGCCGCGCCGCCGTCAATTGCGCCGCGAGGGCTCCGCGGGTGCGACGCCGCCTGCGGCGGGTCCCGTGTCCAGAACCAGGTCGGCCCGCGGTCCCCCGGCCTCCTCCGCGTCGACCACCGGGGGGCACTCGGGCAGGCGGCCCACCTCCATCGGGTAGCGGCTCTCCAGGTACCCGCGCACCTTTGCGCCCCGCTCCCGCGCCAGCGCCGCCATGGCGTCACCGTCGGCCGGCTTGCCGGCCGCCGCCAGCGCCTTCGCGTCGTCCGGCGTCGCGCGGCCGCAGACCCGCAGCTTCAGCGCCGGCTTGCTCGCCAGGGCCTGCGCCAGCGCGTCCAGGCGGGTGATGCTGTCGGCACCGAGTTCGGCGTCGGCGGGCTGGAAGCGCACCGGCTCGAAGCCCACGCCGCTCAGGCCGCCCACCACGCCGGCGGCGGTCACCAGCAACCCCACCGGCTGGAACGCGAGCATCACTGCGCCGGTGGCGGCCTTGGCAACCGCCTGGCCCACCGCGTCACTCAGGTCGAACCGGGGATCGGTGAGCTTGCCACTCACGGGCACCTTGAGGCGCACGTTGTCCTGGTCGTCCTTGAGCAGCATCAGCGCGGTGGACAGGGGCATGCCGCCGGACTTGCCGTCGCCGGCGCCAGCCTTCGCCCCCGGCTCCAGGGTCAGCTTGCTCAGCAGGAACTCCGTCTCGGCCTCGATGTCCCCGGCCGCCAGGCTGCCGGAGAATCTCACGTCGGCCCGGCCGGTCTTCACCGCCACCCCCTGGAGCCGGGACAGGTACGGCGTGAGCAGCCCCAGGTCGACACCGGTGAGCCGGCCGTCGAAGCCCAGATCGAGGCCCGCCTTCCGCGGCTGGGTGCGACCGTTGAACTCGAGGCGCGAGAACTCGCCCACTCGCCCGCTGACGGTGAAGCGACCCGCTTCGCCATCGGGACGCGTGTCCAGGTCCTCCACGGTGAGCGACAGGGGATCCAGCAGGACGCGGAAGGGCGGGTCCGGCTCCCGATCGACGAACTCCAGGCGCGTGTCGCCGCTGGTCTCGAGTCGCCCGATGCGCACCGCCGGCGCGCCGGCCTCGCCCACGCCACCGCCGGCACCGGGCGGGCCCGCGAACGGCAGCTGGGGCAGAGCCAGCGTGCCGTCGGCCCCCCGCACCACGCTTGCCTGGAGGTCGGCCACGGCACCGCCGGCCAGGACCACGCCACCGCTCTCGTAGGTCAGGTCGCGGAGATCCAGGATCCCCAGCGCCAGCACCGGCGCGTCCTCCTGCCCCACCCGCAGCCTGCTCAGCCGCATGGCGTCCAGCGCCAGGCTGCCGGCGCCACCCAGGCGCGCGGCGCTCAGGCTCGCGCCGGCGAGGGTGACCGGCGCTACGTCCCCGGCTGCGGACGCGGCGACCTCCTGCACGCTGACCCGGCTCACGGTGAGCTCCGGTCCGTCCGTGCCCGGCGCCGCGGCGAAGCGCTCGACCTCGGGAGCGCTCACCCGGACGGTCTCCTGTCCGCGCCGGAACTCGATGCGCGCGGTGGCGGCCCGCTCCAGGACCAGCTGCGCCGGCCCGTCCACCCGCAGCCCGGCAACGTCGGCCGCCTCCACGTCGAGCGCGCCCCGCGTACCCAGATCCGCCCGCACCTGCTGCACCCTGGCATCCGAGGCCTCCAGCGTGCCGTCCGGCGACACCACCAGCCCGTTGACGGCTGCGTCCGCGAGCTCCACCCGGGCATCTCCCGTCTCCCCCCGGGCCGCTCCCAGGGAGGCGGACTTCAGGGACACCTGGCGCTCGGCGCTCACCTCGAGCCCGGTGGCAGCCGCGTCGGAGAGCTCCACCCGGGCATCTCCCGCCTGCACCCGGGCCGCGGCCAGGGACACGGACTCCAGGGACACCCGGCGCCCGGCGCTCACCGCCACCGCCTCGCCGACGGCCTTGTCCACGGACCACGCGGAGGCGCCTGCAGGGGCGTGTCGCGCCGCGGCAACCTCGGCCCGTGCCACGCCCACGGCACCGTCGGCGGCCAGCGAAAGCGCCGAGACGGCGACCGCCTCGGCCTCCAGCGGGGCACCGGACACGGGCACCTGCAGCGAAGCCACGGCGGCCTTCGCCGCCGCCAGGGCACCATCGGTGGCGCGGCGGAACCCCGACAGCGTCAGGTCCACCAGCTCCGTGCGCGCGTCGCCGCTGCCCACTGCCACGGCCCCGGCAGTGGCATGCGCCACCGTGATCGCACCGTCGGCCGCGTAGTGCGCACCTTCCAGTCGCGCCGTGTCCACCTGCCATGCGGCGCCATCCCGGGGCGAGCGCAGCCGGCTCGCGGCGAGGACCCGGGCGCGGATCGCCAGCGCCTCCCCACCGTCGACCCGCAGGACCTGGCCACGCAGACCCAGCAGCTCCACCGGGGTGAAGCCCTCGCCCACCGGCGCCACCCACACCCGATCCGCCGTCACCTCGTCCACCCGCAGGGGCCGGGGCGCGGCGGGCCGGTCGCTCGGCGCCCCGCTGTCCAGGTAGGCCTCGATCCGCTCCACCTCCACCGCGAGCGGGGTGTCGCCACCGGTGGCGAGCGCCGCGGAGCGCCAGGCCACCCGCCCCGCCGCTGCCGGCGCTCGGGATTCGTCGATGCTGGCGCGGCCGTCGAAGCGCGCCTCCGTGAGACGCAGTCGCGTGCCCGACCCGCCGTCGTCACCGCGAGCCAGCTCCACGTCCATGTCCGGGATCCGGAGCACGCCGTCAACGCGCACCTCGGGTGTGGCGAGCAGCGGCCAGTCCACCTGCACCCGCCCGTCCAGCGTCGCGCTGCCGGTGCCGCCGGCCACCGCCGAGCGCACCGCCGCATCCTGCACGCCGTGGGTGCCCTGGAGCAGCAGCCGGACGCGCCCTCGGCGAGCGTCGAAGTCCGCCTCCAGCGCGGTGTCCACCGTCGCCACGCCGTCGAGCCGCGACAGCACCCCGGCGGGCGCCAGGTGCTCGAGCCCCTGGAGGCGGACCGCAACCGCGCGTAGCCGCCCACGGAAGCGGGGCGCGCCGGACAGACCCGACAGGCTGCCGTTCAGGGTCACGGGCGCGCCGCCCAGCGCCGCCTCGAGGGACACCCGTGCCGAGTCCGCGCCCGGCGGGCCGTCCGGCACCACGCGCACGCTGCGGATCGCCAGCGGCTGCCCGATGCGGCGCCCCAAATCGGTCAGCGCAATGTCGCGCAGATCCACCTGGGGGATGGGCGGCGCTCCACGGCGGGTCTCGCCGGCGGCGCCCTCGCGCCCCTCGAGGCGGGTCTCGCCCAGCGCGCCCACGTCCAGCTCACCGCCGGCCAGCTCCACGCGTTCCAGCGGCGCCCCGCCGGAAAGCAGCTCGCTCCAGTCCAGCACCGCCTGAAGCTGCTGGAAGCGCAGCGTCACCTGCTCCTCGGGACCGACCCGCAGACCGGTGAGGCGCACCCGCCCGTCCCACAGGTCGACACTCACGTCCTCCACGGATGCCTGCACGCCGCGTCCGCTCAGGTACCAGGGGATGCCGGCCCGCAGCAGCGCGGGCAGCGCGAGCACGACCAGCGCGGCGACCACCACCAGAGTGCCGAGGGCGATGGCGGCCCGGCGTCCGCGGCGGCGCGGGCGGGGCAGGATGGTCCGGGGAGTGCTCATGACGGGATCGGCGGGCATGCCCGACCATCGTACACGGCTGCCTCGGGCCGGCCAGCGGCCTTGAGGCAGGCGCCCGCTGATACAATTACATGTTTTCCGCATCCCGCGCCTCGCGAACACCATGCCGCGCCCCGTCCCCATCGGTCCCGATCCCGACAGTCTCGAGCGTCTGCGCGCGCTGGTCGCCGCAACCGTGGAACGTGCCCGCGCCGCGGGCGCCGACGCGGCAGAAGCCGCGGCCAGCAGCAACGCCGGCCTGTCGGTGACCGTGCGCCTGGGGGAGGTGGAGACCATCGAGCACACGCGGGACAAGGGCCTCGGCGTGACCGTGTACGTGGCCGGCGCCAAGGGCTCCGCGAGCACCTCGGACTTCAGCGACGCCGCCGTGAACGAGACGGTGCAGGCAGCGCTCAACATCGCCCGCCACGCCTCCCGGGACCCCTGCGCGGGGCTGGCGGACGCCGCGCGCATGGCGGCGGATCCGCCGGACCTGGACCTGTACCATCCCTGGCCCCTGTCGCCGGAGGAGGCGATTCGCATCGCCACCGAGACCGAGGACGCGGCGCGCGCCGACGCCCGCGTCAGCAACTCCGAGGGTGCCAGCGTCTCGCACCAGGACGGCATATTCGTCTACGGCAACAGCCACGGCTTCGTGGGCGGCTACCCGAGCAGCCGTCAGTCCGTGAGCTGCGCGGTGATCGCCGGCGACGGCGCCGGCATGCAGCGCGATTACTGGTACACGACGGCGCGCCGCGCCGACGACCTGGAGGCGCCCGCCGAGGTGGGCCGGCACGCGGCCGCGCGCGCGGTGGCGCGCCTCGACGCCAGACGCCTGTCCACGCGCTCGACGCCGGTGGTGTACGTGGCCGAGGTGGCCCGCGGTCTGTTCCAGCACCTGGTGGCGGCGGTGCGCGGCTCGAGTCAGTACCGCAAGGCCAGCTTCCTGCTGGAGCACGCCGGCAAGGCGGTGTTCCCCGAGTCGGTGCGCATCCACGAGCAGCCGCACCTGAGAGCGGCGCTCGGCAGTACCCCCTTCGACAGCGAGGGCGTGGCCACGGTGCCTCGCGACCTGGTGCGCGGCGGCGTGCTGCAGGGCTACGTCCTGGACAGCTACTCGGCGCGGCGCCTCGGCCTGGAGACCACCGGCAACGCGGGCGGCGTGCACAACCTGACGGTGGAGCCCACCGCCGGCGACCTGGACGCGCTGCTCACCGCCATGGGCACCGGGCTGCTGGTCACGGAGCTGATGGGCTTCGGCGTCAACGGCGTCACCGGCGACTACTCCCGCGGGGCCAGCGGCTTCTGGGTGGAGGGCGGCGCCATCGCCCACCCGGTGGAGGAGATCACGGTGGCGGGCAACCTGCGCGACATGTTCTCGGGGATCCGCGCCGTGGGCAGCGACGTGGACCGGCGCGGCAACATCCGCTGCGGCTCGGTGCTGCTCGATCGCATGACCGTCGCCGGCAACTGAGCGCCTGTGAAGGGATCAACACGCTCGGCTGGCGAACGCCACCCGGACGCCCCCGGCCGCGAGGCCTTGCACGCCGGCGGGTCGCCATCTGCATGAACATCCGACAGCTGCGCTTCATCTCCGCGGTCGCCAAGCACGGGCTCAACGTGTCCGCCACCGCGGACAGCCTCTACACCTCGCAGCCCGGCGTGAGCAAGCAGATCCGCCAGCTCGAGGACGAGCTCGGCGTGCAGATATTCGAGCGCAGCGGACGCCAGCTCACCCGCATCACTCCGGCCGGCGAGGCGATCATCGAGCTCGCGGACCGCGCGCTGATCGAGCTCGACACCATCAAGCGCGCGGCGCAGGAGTTCAGCGATCCGGGCCGCGGCCACCTGTCCATCGCCACGACCCACACCCAGGCGAAGTACACGCTCCCACCGGTGCTGCAGGCGCTCAAGGAACGCTTTCCGCGCGTCACCGTGGCGCTGCACCAGGGCACCCCGCTGCAGATCGCGCAGCTCCTCTCCGACGGACAGGCGGACTTCGCCATCGCCACCGAGGCCATGGAGCACTTCGAGGACCTGGTGATGCTGCCCTGCTACCGCTGGCACCGCGGCATCCTGGTTCCGGCGGGACATCCGCTCGCGGCGAAGCATCCCGTGACGCTGGCCGACGTGGCCGCGTATCCCCTCATCACCTACGTGTTCGGCTTCACCGGGCGCTCACGGCTGGACGCGGCGTTCAAGAAGGCGGGCCTGAAGCCCACGCTGTCGCTGACCGCCACCGATGCGGACGTGATCAAGACCTACGTGCGCGCGAAGCTGGGCATCGGGATCATCGCCCGCATGGCCCACGACCCGGACTCCGATCCGGATCTGCGCATGCTGGACGCGAGCCACCTGTTCGAGCCCAGCACCACGCGCATCGGCTTCCGCCGGGGGTCGTACCTGCGCGGCTACATGTACGACTTCATCGAGACCTTCGCGCCGCACCTGACGCGGGACGTGGTGGACACGGCACGCGCCGTGCGCAGCCGCTCGGCGCTGGACGCGCTGTTCATGGACGTGGGCCTGCCGGAGCGCTGAACGGCAGTCCCGAAACGCGTAACGGACGGGTCGGGTGAGGAGAGCGGTATGGGGCGCCCCCAGGGACGGGTCCACGGCGTGGCGCGGCGACCCATGCCGCTCCCGCCGCGACCACTCATCCACTATTCGGAACTGCCATTCACGACGTGGACCGCCGCCCGCGTCACGCCGCGCGGCGCAGCTTGCGCACCTCGTTGATCACCGCCCGGGAATGGCGCCTCACCTGCAGGTCGTAGAGGGCCAGGTGGCCGCCGGTGGTGATGGCGGCCATGGCCAGGCTGCCGATGACGAACATGAGCATCAGCACGACGAACCAGGCGGCGAAGTAGGACAGCCGCACGGCGCCGGGTCCGGCCTTGCGCACGGGCGCCGCGCCCTCCGCCTCGCCCTCGCCGCCACCGGCGAGGCTGCCGATGATGCCGTCCACGTTGGAGCCGGCCTGGATCGCGGTGGCGAAGCGCTCGATGCGCTGCGGGTCCTCGTACAGGGCCCAGGCCTCGAGGATGATCTTGATCCCCGCCCACAGGCCCACCAGCAGCACCGCCACGCCCACCAGGCGCACCACCGCCGCCAGCACGACCTGTGCCGCGGAGAGCGGCACCGGGTCCTGCGCGTCTGCCGGCTCGTCCCTGTCCTGGTAGCCCATGTCGGCGCTCTCATGCGATACGGCACGAATGTTCGGGCAAGCCGCAGTCCGTGGCAAACCGGCGCGCCGCGGCGGAGCGAAAAAAAACCCGGCCGGAGCCGGGTCGCGAGGGAGGCGAGGCACGGGGCCTCGCAGGGGGGGGAGGGTCAGTTGACGGCGTCGCGGCCTGCGAGCCGGTAGTCCAGGTCCTTCAGCATCTCGCGCTTGTAGCGGCGAAGCTGCGACAGAAACGAGCTCACGCTGCGGGACTTCAGGCCCGGTCCGGGGCGGGTGTGGGCCAGGCGGACGTCCAGGTCGGCGATGTCGGCCTGAAGGCGAGTGTGTTCCATCTGCATGTAGCGGGTCATGGCGGCGCTCCTCCGTGGGGATTCCTCTTGGCTACGGAGAAGCAAGCCCCGTGCCAACTGCCACGAGGCACCGGGAGGAACGCCGTAAGGCACTGAAAACCAGGACATTGGTTACTTGCCCGCGGGACCGGGACCCGGCTCGAGGGGGCCCCGGGATGGCCCGGCAGCCTGCTGCCTGTCGGGTCGTCCCGACAGGCAGCGCCCGTCGAGCCGACTAAGCTAGGCGGGGGTCCGCGGCGTGCGGACGCGAGGGAGTCCAAAGGGGACGACATGTCAGGGAAATCCAAGTCCACCGCATTCCTGCTGTGCTACTTCCTGGGCATCCTGGGGGTGCACCGCTTCTACCTGCGCAAGACGCTCACCGGGATCGTGATGCTGTTCAGCCTGGGCGGGCTGTTCATCTGGTGGCTGGTGGACGCGGTGCTGATCGCTGCCGGCGTCATGAAGGACCGGAGGGGCAGGCCCCTGCACCGCGGTCCGCCGGACCCGCGCAACCCCCAGGCCGGTTTCTGGGTGCGGCTGGCCGCCATCAGCGTGGACGGCGTGATCCTGCAGCTCATCGTGTCCGTGCTGGTCATGGGGCTCACCTTCGTCCTGCCGCTGCTGGGCCTGGGCGCCATGGGCATGATGGGCCCCGGGGGGATGGCGGGCGTGGACGAGGGCAGCATGGTCATGCTGACGTCCGCCCTCACGGGCATCATCGGCCTGATCGCGCTGCTGGCCATCCCGCTGTACTTCGGCATCCAGACCGCGTCGCGCCACCAGGCCACCATCGGCAAGCGCTGCTTCGGGATCCAGGTCACCGCCGGCGATGGCAAGCGGGTGGGGCTGGTGCGGGCCCTGTGGCGAAGCGTCGCCTACCTGCTGTCCGCCATTCCCCTCTACCTGGGCTTCGTGGTGGCCGCGTTCACGCCGGGCAAGCGCGCGCTGCACGACTACCTGGCGGGCACGCACGTGCGCTACGTGGACGAGGCAGGCGTGACCGCGGCGGCGGCGCCGAGCGCCGCGATGGTGGACCAGGAGGCCATCACCGAGCGCGGGTCCCCGGTCGGACCGGCCCCGGCCGCGGCGGCGGCGGGCGCGGGCGATACCCGCGGCGCGGCGGTGATGATGCTGCTGGGCGCCGTGCTGCTGGCCGGTGCCGCGGCCATGGCGATGCTGGGCTGAGAACCCGAGGGTTACGAAAAGATAATTCGAGCCACCCGGCGCGCGGCGCGGGGGTGGGACCAGACTACCGGGCGCGGTCAGCCGACCGCGTCACCCGTATCCCGGAGGCAACCCCTCATGAACCTGCGTCACCTGGCGCTGTCCGCGGCCCTGGTGCTGGCCGCGGCCGTTCCCGTCGCCGCCTGGTCGGCGGAATGCGATGCCGATCTGGCCACCGCCGATACTGCCATCGCGGCGGGCCCGCGGGAGAACGTCACCGCCGAGGCGTTCGAGCAGGCGAAGACCCTCCGCACCGAGGCCGGCCGGCTGCTGGCCGCCGGCGACGACGCGGCCTGCGTGCAGTCCGTCGGCAAGGCGTTCGAGCTGCTGGGCATCGCCGTCGGCAGCGACTGACCCGGCCTGTTCCCGGCACCGCGCGGGCGGCGGCGCCGTCCGCGCGGCGCCCGCCACTGAGACCGGATCGCGGCAGCTCAGTAGCCCGAGAGCACCGAGCGCAGCTTCTCGCACAGCTCGTCCACGTGCGCCCGCTCGCTGATGAAGGGCGGCGCCAGGATCGCCGAGTCTCCGGTGAACTTCACGTGCAGCCCCGCGTGGAACAGGCGAATCTGGGCGTCCTGCCCGCGCCGCCCGGGACCGTCCCCGTGGGGCACCACGTCGATGCCCGCCATGAGGCCGAAGGCGCGGATGTCGGTCACCACAGGCACGTCCCTGAGGGCGAAGACCTGGTCCTGGAAGTAGGGCGCGAGCGCTGCCGCGCGCTGGAACAGGCCCTCGGACTCGTAGATGTCCAGGGTGGCGAGGCCCGCCGCGCAGGCCGCCGGGTGCCCGGAGTAGGTGTAGCCGTGGAAGAACTCGATGGCGTCCGGCGCCGCCGCCTCGGTGATGGTCCGGTAGACGTGCTCCCCGGCCGCCACCGCACCCATGGGCTGCGCGCCATTGGTCAGCGCCTTGGCCATGGTCATGATGTCCGGTGTCACGCCGAAGGCCTGCGCGCCGAAGTTCTGGCCCAGGCGCCCGAAGCCGCAGATCACCTCGTCGAACACCAGCAGGATCCCGTGCCGGTCGCAGATCCCGCGCAGCCGCTCCAGGTAGCCGCGCGGCGGCACCAGGGTGCCGGTGGAGCCGGCCACCGGCTCCACGAAGCAGGCGGCGATGGTATCGGCGCCGTAGGTGGCGACGATGCGCTCGAGATCGTCGGCGAGATCCGCACCGGTCTCCGGCTGGCCGCGGGTGAAGCGGTTCTCCTCGAGCCAGGTGTGGCGCATGTGGGCCACGCCGGCCATGCCCACGCCGAAGGCCTGGCGGTTCTTCACCATGCCGCTCAAGCTGGTGCCGCCAATGTTCACCCCGTGATAGGCCCGCTCGCGTGACACCAGGCGCATGCGGGTGCCCTCGCCGCGTGCCCGGTGGTAGGCGAGCGCCATCTTGATGGCCGTGTCCACCGCCTCGGAGCCGGAGTTCACGAAGAACACCTTGTCGATGCCCTCGGGGGTGAGCTGCGCCACGCGCCGCGCGAGCTCGAAGGCTCCGGGGTGCCCGGCCTGGAACGGCGCGCAGTAGTCGAGCTCCATGAGCTGGTGCGCCACCGCGTCGGCGATCTCGCGCCGGCCGTGTCCGCAGGGCGTGCAGAACAGCCCCGACGAGCCGTCGAGGATGCGATTGCCGGCATGGTCCCGGTAGTAGGCGCCCTCGCCGCGCACGAACAGCCGCGGGGCGGCCTTGAAGTGCCGGTTCGCGGTGAACGGCATCCACTGGTGGTCGAGTGAGTTGCTGGCGATCTGCATGGGCATGCTCCGGGTGGCGCGCCGGACCACGGCGCGCGGCGCGACGACGCCGGGCCGGGGGCGGCAACGGCGACGATAGACGGGGCGCGCGCGCCGCGTTAGTGTCAGCTGGCCCCATGGCGTTAGACCAGTGACCCCGTGCGCGATCAGCTCTTCCATCTCGCCTCCGGCAGCGGCGCCGGCCTGCAGACCCAGGTCCGCGAGATGGTGGTGCGCGCCATCCTGGACGGGCACATCCCCCCCGGCAGCGCGGTGCCGTCGTGCCGCCAGCTCGCGCGGCAGCTGGGGGTGGCACGCAACACCGTGGTGCTGGCCTACCAGCGCCTGGTGGACGAGGGCTACCTGAGCGCCCGCGAGCGCAGCGGCTACTACGTCAGTGACGACATCCTCGTGGGCCGGGTGGATCCGGCACCGGCGGACGTCAGCGGCGAGATGTTCGCGCCCGTGTGGGAGCGGCGCCTCAAGCTCAGGCCTTCCGCCCAGCGCAACATCGTCAAGCCCGACGACTGGCAGCGCTTCCCCTACCCGTTCATCTACGGGCAGCTGGATCTCGCCCTGTTCCCGCTCGCCGAGTGGCGCGAGTGCTCCCGCGAGGCGCTCACCGCCCAGTCGGTTCGCCGCTGGGCGCGCGACAGCGTGGACAGCGACGACCCGGAGCTGGTGGAGCAGCTACGCACCCGGGTGCTGCCACGCCGCGGCGTGTGGGCGCGCGCCGACGAGGTGCTCGTCACCCTGGGCGCGCAGCACGCGCTGTTCCTGGTCGCCCAGCTGCTGCTGGACGCGGACTCGGTGGTGGGCATCGAGGAGCCCGGCTACACCGATGCGCGCAACATCTTCGCCGCGCGTACCCGCACGCTGCGGGCGCTGCCGGTGGACGTGCACGGCCTGGTGCCGGACGACCACGTGAACGGCTGCGACTACGTCTACGTCACGCCCAGCCACCAGCACCCGACCACGGTGACGCTCACCAAGGAGCGCCGCGACGCGCTCCTCGCCGCGGCGGTGGACGCGGACTTCGTGATCGTGGAGGACGACTACGAGAGCGAGACCAACTACGTGGGCCATCCCACGCCGGCGCTGACGAGCCTCGATCACAACGGGCGGGTGATCTACGTGGGGAGCCTGTCGAAGACCATCGCACCGGGGCTGCGCCTGGGCTACATGGTGGGGCCGGCGGAGCTCATCCGCGAGGCGCGGGCGCTGCGCCGGCTGATGCTGCGCCACCCCCCGGCCAACAACGAGCGCGCGGTGGCGCTGTTCCTGGCCCGCGGCCACCACGACTCGCTGGTGCGCCGCCTCAGCCACGCCTACAAGGAGCGCTGGCAGGCCATGGGCGACGCCCTGGCGCGCCACCTGCCGGAGTCGTCGCGCATGCCGACCTTTGGCGGCACCGCGTACTGGGTGCGCGGCCCCGAGGGCCTGGACGCGCGGGCGCTGCGGGCCGAGGCCCAGGCACACGGCATCCTCATCGAGCCGGGCGACGTGTTCTTCCACCGCGCCGATCCGCCGCGCAACTACTTCCGGCTCGGCTTCTCGTCCATCCCGGTGGAGCGCATCGAGCCGGGCATCGAGCGGCTCGCGGCGCTGGCCCACGCGATGGCCTGAATAGCCGTTCGAGCCGCAGATCATGGGTAATCGAGGTGGAAGGCAGGCGTCGGTGGGCCCGTACGCGGCAGGGATGCCGCGTTCGAGCGTCCAGGGACGGATTCACGGCGTGGCCCACCGACGCCTGCCTTCCTCCGGCCTGCTCGACGCCTGTCCCGCGGCTCGGAACAGCTGTTTGGGGCCACGTCGAAATCCACACGGGCTCCCTGCGCCATGACCTGCGGCCGCCTGACCCTCGACGACGCACGCGCGCTGTTCCCGGGCCGGACGCGCAGCACCTACCTCAGCACCTGCACGCGTGGGTTGCTACCCGCTCCGGCGCGCGCGGCGCTGGATACGCACCTGGACGGACTCGAGGCGGGCACCACCGACAAGGCCGCGCTGTTCGCCGCCATGGAGTCCACCCGTTCGGCCTTCGCGCGCCTGATCCGCTGCGACGCCGACGAGGTGACCTTCACCAAGAACGTCTCCGAGGGCCTCAACATGGTGGCCGCGGCCCTGGACTGGCGCGAGGGCGACAACGCGGTCGTGTGCCTGGACCTGGAGCATCCCAACAACGTCTATCCCTGGCTGCACCAGCGCGCCCGCCGTGGCGTGCAGGTGCACGCGATCCCCGCCCGCGGCGGCCACGTGGACGTGGCGCGCCTGCTCGCGGCCATCGACGACCGCACCCGGCTCGTGACCCTGCCCACCGTCACCTTCGCGCCGGGCTTCCGCGCCGACGTGGCGGCGGTGGGGCGGGTGTGCCGGGAGCGCGGCGTGTTCCTGCTCGCGGACGCGGTGCAGTCCGTGGGCGTGCTGGACACGGACGTGGCCGCGCTCGGCGTGGACGGTCTGGCGGTGTCCACGCAGAAGGCCCTGTGCGGCCTCTACGGCCTCGGCTTCCTCTACTGCCGCCGGGCATGGGCCGAGCAGCTCTCGCCGGCCTACCTGGCCCGCTTCGGCGTGGCCGTGGGCGGCGGCGGCCCC
>JBFHNV010000019.1:0-42568 GCA_041593595.1 Gammaproteobacteria bacterium | reverse complement strand
GCGACTGCGTCCCTCTTGATTAGGCGAAGCGCTGGCGGAGGCGGGGGAGGACCTGCTTCGAGTAGAGGTCCAGGAAGCGGGCCTGGTCGGGGCCGGGGGCGTGGAAGACCAGGTGGTTGAAGCCCAGCTCCACGTAGGGGGCGATCTTCTCCACCTGCTCGTCCGGGTCGTCGGACACGATCCAGCGGCTGGCGGCGCGCTCCACGGGCAGGGCGTCGGCCAGGCGCTCCATCTCCACCGGGTCCTCGACGCCGGTCTTCTCCTCGGGTTTGAGCGCCAGCGCCGCCCAGTGGCGGGTGTCCTCCATGGCGCGGGCGCGATCCGTGTCGAAGGACACCTTCATCTCGATCATGTACTCGATGCTGCCGGCCTCGCGCCCGGCCTTGGCCATGCCCGCCTCGACGTTCGGCAGCAGCGTCTCCCGGTAAAGCTCCGGCGCCTTGCCGCTGGTGCAGATGAAGCCGTCGCCCACCCGCCCCGCCAGGCGCGCCGCGGTGGGGCCGGCGGCCGCCACGTACACCGGCACGGGCTGCTCCGGGCGGTCGTAGATGGTGGCCTTCTCGGTGCGGTAGTACTCGCCCTCGTGGCTCACCCGCTCCTCGGTCCACAGCCGGCGCATGAGCTCGATGGACTCCTTCAGCCGCCCGAAGCGCTCCTTGAAGGGCGGCCACTCGATGCCGATGGCGGGCACCTCGTTCAGCGACTCGCCGGTGCCCACCCCCAGCATCACCCGCCCCGGGTACAGGGCGCCCAGGGTGCCCATGGCCTGGGCGATGATGGACGGGTGGTAGCGGAAGGTGGGGGTGACCACGCTGGTGCCCATCAGGACCCGCGAGGTGCGCTCCCCGAGCGCCGCCAGCCAGGCGAAAGAGTACGGCGCGTGTCCCCCGGTGTGGCGCCAGGGCTGGAAATGGTCGCTGATCATCACCGAGTCGAAGCCGCAGTCCTCGGCCTTCACCGAGAACTCCAGCAGCTCGCGGGGCGCGAACTGCTCGGCGGACGCCTTGTATCCGAGCTTGAGCATGGTCGGGATTCCGGTTACGCGGGCGCCGGTACGCTACACGGGTGCGCCGGAGCGCGAGAGATCCCGCCACCCGGGCGTGAGCGGCTCAGCCCCGGGGCGCCCGCGCGAGGCACGCCCGGGTCTCGTCCACCAGCGTCTCGAGCAGCGCGGCAGCCGGCATCGCGCGGTTCAACGCCACCGCCTGTCCCGCCCACAGGGCCAGGAAGTCGCCGCTGCCGTCCTTCGCCGACGCGGCGCGCAGCGGCCCGGTGACGGTGTTCATGAGCGGGAAGTCCGGTAGCTCGTGCTCGTGGGGCGCCATGGCGTCCAGATAGCGGTTGCGGATCCCCCGCGCCGGGCGCCCGGAGAAGGCCCGTGTCAGGCGCGTGTCCGCGCCCGTCGCCGTGGCCAGCGCCTGGCGGTGGGGCGGTGCCACCGACGCCTCGTCGGTGCTCAGGAAGGCGGTGCCGATCTGCACCCCGCTCGCGCCGAGCATCAATGCCGCGGCGATGCCGCGCCCGTCGGCGATTCCGCCCGCGGCGACGACCGGGATGTGCACCGCGTCCACCACCTGGGGCACCAGCGCCAGGGTGCCCACGCAGCCCTCCTCGAAGCCGGCCGCGAAGTGCCCCCGGTGGCCCCCCGCCTCGTAGCCCTGGGCCACCACCGCGTGCACGCCCATGTCCTCGAGCTGCCGCGCCTCCCGGGCGCCGGTGGCCGAGCTGATAATCACCATGCCGGCATCCCGCAGCGGCCGGACCAGCTCCGGCGCCGGGAGCCCGAAGTGGAAGCTCACCACGCGCGGGCGCAGCTCGAGCACGGTCTCCAGCATGGCGGCATCGAAGGGGACGTTGCTGGCCTCCACCGCCGGCACCGCGCCGAGACCCAGCTCGTCGAAGAACGGCTGCAGCAGTGCCGCGGCGCGGGCGTTGCGCGCAGGGTCGTGTCCAGGTGGGTCGTGGCAGAAGAAGTTGACGTTGAAGCTGCGGTTGGTGCGCTCGCGCAGCGCCGTCACCGTGCTGCGCACCGTGCCCGGATCCATCATGGCGCAGCCGAGCGAGCCGAGACCGCCGGCATTGGACACGGCCGCGGCCAGCGCCGGCGTGGTGGAGCCCGCCATGGGGGCCTGGATGATTGGGTGCTCCACCTGCAGCAGATCGAGCAACCGACGATCGGGCCACAGGGTCATCGTGTCGTCTCCTCGTGCCCTTCGCGCGCGAGTGCGCGCGCCGGTCATGGAACGGCCGCCGCGGCCGCCCGGTCACAGAACACCACCGCGCCCTGGCCGGTGACCCGGCCCGCGGGAATCGACCGGTCGCCGGCGGCGAGACGCGCGAGCATGGTGGCCTTGCCGGCGCCGGCCACCAGCCACAGCCGCTCGCCGGCCCGGTCCAGCGCCGGGAAGGTCAGCGTCATGCGTCGGTGCCCGCGGTACTCGCCGGTGACGGCCACGTCCCGGTCACGGAGCTGCGCCGCCGCGTCCCCGGGGACCAGCGACGCGGTATGCCCGTCGTCGCCCAGCCCCAGGTGCACCAGGTCCAGCCGCGGCGGTACGCCGGCGGCGACACCCAGTGCGGCCGCGTACCGGTCCGCGGCGGCGGCGAGATCCCCATCCGCGACGGGCATCGGATGCAGGTTGCCTTCCGGCAGCACGCCTGGCGCCAGGAGCGCCTCGCGCACCGCGTTCACGTTCCGCGCCGGATCCCCGGCGGGCGCCACGCGCTCGTCCACCTGGAAGATCTGCACCCGATTCCAGGGCAGGCGCATCCCGGCGAGGGCCGCCAGCATCCGCGCCGGGGTGCTGCCCCCGCTCAGCGCCAGGGTGAACACGCCGCGAGACGCCACCGCCCGCCGCGCCGCGCCGGCGATGTGCTCCGCCGCCGCGGATGCCGCCGCCGCGGCATCGTCCCGGCGCTCGATCCGCGGGCCGCTCACGGCTCGCTGCAAGCCTCGCGAAGCTGCATGGCAACGCCTCCGGGTGGATCTTGATAAGGCGATGGGAGATAGGATGTACTCCCTTCGCACCCCGGCGCCGGCGGTTTCCCGGCATCCGAAACGAATCTAGCACAGCGCGCCCGCGACCCTGGACGCACCGCCGCGCCAGCCGCCAGCGTTCCCGACAGGAGCCCGTCCCATCGCCGCCACCACCACCACGGACAGCCTCGCCGCCCGCGCCGGCGCGGGCGAACGGCTCGAGGACGACGAGGCGCGCGCGTTCGCGCCCGACGCCGAGGCGTGCGCCCTCGTGCAGGACGCCGGGTCGCATCCGCTCGCCGACCACCGCGGCCTCGCGCACCTGATGGACGCGGCCCGCGCCCGCCGCGACCGTGCCCACGGCAAACGGGTGACGTTCTCGCCCAAGGTCTTCATCCCGCTCACCCACCTGTGCCGGGACGTGTGCCGCTACTGCACCTTCGCGCAGGCACCGAAGCCCGGCGAGTCGGCCTATCTGTCGCCGGAGCAGGTGGTGGCCATCGCCCACGCCGGGGCCGAGGCGGGCTGCCACGAGGCGCTGTTCACCCTGGGCGACCGGCCCGAGACGCGCTGGCGCGCCGCGCGCGACGCGCTCGCGGCACTGGGCCAGGAGAGCACGCTCGGCTACCTGGAGGCGGTGGCGTTGCAGGTGCAGCAGGAAACCGGCCTGCTGCCGCACCTGAATCCCGGCGTCATGAGCGGCGAGGACCTGGCGCGGCTGCGCGGCGTGTCCGCGTCCTGTGGCCTGATGCTGGAATCCGTGTCCGAGCGCCTGTGCGAGAAGGGCGGCCCTCACCAGGGCTGCCCGGACAAGCGCCCCGCGGTACGCCTCGCGAGCATCCGCGCCGCGGGCGAGCACGCGGTCCCCTTCACCAGCGGCATCCTCATCGGCATCGGCGAGACCCGCCGCGAGCGCATCGACTCCCTGCTCGCCCTGCGTGCGCTGCACGAGGCCCACGGCCACCTGCAGGAAGTCATCGTGCAGAACTTCCGCGCCAAGCCCGGCACCGCCATGGCCGGCGCGCCGGAGCCGGCGCTCGAGGATCACCTGTGGACCATCGCGGTGGCGCGTCTGATCCTGCCCGAGGACGTCTCGGTGCAGGCGCCGCCGAACCTCAATCCGCAGGCCCTGGACCGCCTGCTCGCGGCGGGCATCAACGACTTCGGCGGCGTGTCGCCGGTGACCGTGGACCACGTGAACCCGGAGGCGCCGTGGCCGCTGGTGGACACGCTGGCAGCAGCCTGCGACGTGGCGGGCATGACCCTGGTGCCACGGCTGCCCGTGTACCCACGCTACGTGCGCGAGCCGCAGCGCTGGCTGGCACCGGCCATGCGCGCGCCGGTGCTGGCCCGCGCCGATGCGGAAGGGCTTGCCCGCGAGGACCGGTGGGCCGCCGGTGACGCGAGCGTGCCGCCGCCCGCGTTGCGCCGTGGTGGGGCCCGGGACCCGTCCCTGGACCGGGTGCTGGACGCCGCGGCCGCCGGGCACCGACTGCGCGAGGACGACGTGGCACACCTGTTCACCGCACGCGGCGGCGACGTGGAGCGGCTGCGCGAGCGCGCGGACGCGCTGCGCCGCGACGTGAACGGTGACACCGTCAGCTACGTGGTCAACCGCAACGTCAACTACACCAACCTGTGCTATTTCGCCTGCCGCTTCTGCGCCTTCTCCCGGGGCCGGCGCAACGCCGATCTCCGGGGCGCGCCCTACGATCTCGAGCTCGAGGAGATCGCGCGCCGCGCCGCCGAGGCCTGGCGCCGCGGCGCCACCGAGATCTGCCTGCAGGGCGGCATCCACCCGGACTACACGGGGCAGACCTATCTCCACATCCTGCGCGCGGTGAAGGGCGCGGCCCCGGCGATCCACGTGCACGCCTTCTCGCCGCTGGAGGTGTGGCAGGGCGCGGCGTCCCTCGGCATGCCGCTGGCCGAGTTCCTCGCGGCGCTGAAGGACGAAGGCCTCGGTTCGCTGCCGGGCACCGCGGCGGAGATCCTGGACGACGCCGTACGCGCCGTGATCTGCCCGGACAAGATCTCCACCGCCCAGTGGCTCGAGGTGATGGCGACGGCCCACGCCATCGGGCTGCGCAGCACCGCCACCATCATGTTCGGCCACGTGGACGACGCCGGCGCCTGGGCGCGCCACCTGCTGGCGGTTCGCGATCTCGCGCAACGCAGCGGCGGCTTCACCGAGTTCGTGCCGCTGCCCTACGTGCACATGGAATCGCCCCTGTTCCGTCAGGGCCGCTCGCGCAAGGGGCCCACCTGGCGCGAGGCGCTGCTGATGCACGCGGTGGCACGGCTCGTGCTGCACCCGCACGTGCGCAACGTGCAGGCGTCCTGGGTGAAGATGGGTCCGGCGGGCGTGCAGGCGTGTCTCGAAGGCGGTGCCAACGACGCCGGGGGCACTCTCATGAACGAGTCCATCACCCGCGCCGCCGGCGCCGCCTTCGGCGAGGAGCTGCCGCCGCAATCGCTGGAGGCCCTGATCCGCGACGTCGGCCGCACGCCGCGCCAGCGCACCACCCTGTACGCGGACGCGCCGGCGGAACGCATCGCGGCGTCCTTTGCCGCCGGCGACCTGACGCCGCCGGTGAACACGCCGCCGCGACGCGCGGGCGCCCGGCCGAGTGCCGCGCCGGTGCGCTTCGGTACCGCATGAGCGCCCCGCCGGCCCCCGCCGGGACACTCGCCAACGCCCTCGCGTAGCGGCGGCCACGGCCCGGCCGGCGCGCGGATCCGCGTCCGGCACGCACCCGCCGCCCAGGTTCCACATCCCCTCGCATGCCGCCCCAGCCCGCATCGCTCTGCCTCACCGCGGTTCCGGGGATCCCGGCCATCGCGGCAGGCGACGATCTCGCGCGGATCCTGGGCGACGCCATGGCGGCGGCCTCCCTCTCGCCGCGGGACGGGGACGTGCTGGCGGTGAGCCACAAGATCGTGTCCAAGGCCGAGGGGCGGCACGTGGACCTGTCCACCGTGACGCCCACGCCCGAGGCGCTGGAGCTGGCCCGTTTGACGGACAAGGATCCGCGGCTGGTGCAGGTGATCCTGTCCGAATCCCGCGCCGTGCTGCGCCACCGCCCCGGGCTGATCATCGTGGAGCACCGCCTGGGATTCGTGATGGCCAATGCCGGCATCGACCAGTCCAACGTGGAGGGCGGCGGAGAGCGGGTGCTGCGCCTGCCGGCGGCTCCCGACGGCAGCGCGGCGGCGCTGCGGGCCGCCCTCGAGGCACGCTTCGGCGTCACCCTGGGCGTGGTGCTGTGTGACAGCGTGGGGCGCGCCTGGCGTAACGGCGTGGTGGACCTCGCCATCGGCGCCGCGGGGCTGCCGTCGCTGATGGATCTGCGCGGCGAGCGCGACCGCGAGGGCCGCGAGCTCAAGGTGACCACCGTGGGCTTCGCCGACGAGATCGCCTCCGCCACGGAGCTGCTGATGGGCGAGGCCGCGGAGGGCCGGCCCGCGGTGCTGGTGCGGGGACTGCGCTGGACGCAGGCGGCGGCGCCGGCATCGGCTCTCATTCGCGACGCCGCGGACGACCTGTTCCGGTGAGCGGCGGTGCCCGCGTCGTGGCCCTGTCCGGCGGCATCGGCGGCGCGAAGCTGGCGCTCGGGCTGTACCGCGCGCTGCCTCCCGATGCGCTCACCGTGGTTTGCAACACGGGCGACGACTTCGTGCATCTGGGCCTGCACGTGTCGCCGGACGTGGACACGGTGCTCTACACCCTGGCGGCGATCGCGAACCGGGCGCAGGGCTGGGGCCGCGAGGGCGAGACCTGGAGCTTCATGCAGGCGCTGGAGCGCCTGGGCGGCGAGACCTGGTTCCGCCTGGGGGACGGCGATCTCGCGGTGCACGTGGAGCGCACCCGGCGCCTCGCTGCCGGGGAGAGCCTGAGCGCCGTCACCGAGACCCTGCGCCGCGCCCTGGGCGTGCGCGCAACGGTGCTTCCCATGTGCGACACGCCGTTGCCGACCATCGTGCACACGGCCGACGGCAGGCTGCCCTTCCAGGAGTACTTCGTGAAGCTGCGCTGCACGCCGGCCGTCACCGGCTTCGAGTACCGGGGCGCGGCGGACGCGGTACCGGCGCCGGGCGTGACCCACGCCCTCGTCGATGCGGGCCTGGAGGCGGTGGTGATCTGCCCGTCCAACCCGTTCATCAGCGTGGACCCGATCCTGGCGGTGCCGGGAATGCGCAACGCCCTCGCGGCATGCGCCGGGCCGGTGATCGCGGTGTCACCGGTAATCGGTGGCCGCGCCGTGAAGGGCCCTACCGGAAAGATGATGGGCGAGCTGGGTCTCGAGGTGAGCGCCGCCGCGGTAGCGACGCACTACGGGGATCTGCTGGACGGCTTCGTGGTGGACCCCGCGGACGCCGCGCTGGCCGACGCGCTCGACGTCCCTTGCCTGGTCACGCCCACCCTCATGCGCGACGACGCGGACAAGGTCGCGCTGGCGGAAGCGGTGCTGGCGTTCGCGCGGGGGCTCGATTGATCGCGGTACCTGTGTGGTTCATCCCTCCGGCAGCTCCGCGGGAACAGGACACAACAGCGCAAACAAGCTAACGAAGCCGCGATCGCACCTCGTCGGTGAACCACTGCATGCTGGCCAGGGACTTCTCCAGCGTGCCGCGCTGGAAGTTGAGCACCAGATCCGTGAACCCGAGTTCCGCGAGCGCCTCGATGTCGCCCGCGATGTCGTCGGCGCTGCCGGTGAGGAGCTGGCGATCGCCGGTGTCCGTCGTGACTGTCTTCGACTCGTCGAAGGTGCTGACGAAGTAGGCCAGCCCGATGCTGGCCGGGTCGCGGCCGTGCTCCTCGGCCATGCGGTGCAGACGCGCCACGCCCTTCGCAATCCGCTCGCGGGTGTTGAGCAGGTGGCGCGGATTGGTGCCGATGGGGTACCAGGTGTCGCCCAGGCGCACGGTGCGCCGCAGCGCCGCGTTGCTCTCGCCGCCCACCCACACGGGCGCGTGCGGGCGCTGCACGCCGCGGGGCAGGAAGGCGATATCGGCGAACTTCACGAACTCGCCGTCGTAGCGCGGGTCCTCCTCGGTCCAGAGGATCTTCATGGCCTCGATGTACTCGTCGGTGACCCGCCCGCGTGCCTCGAAGGGCGGCGCACCCACCGCTTCGAACTCCTCGCGCATCCAGCCCGCCCCCACGCCCACCACCATGCGCCCGCCGGACAGCATGTCGATGGTGGCCACGATCTTGGCCGTGTGCACGGCACCCCGGTGGGGCACCACCGCCACCGAGGTGACCAGTCTCGCGGTGGCGTTGAGCGCCGCGAGCCACGCGAGCAGGGTGAACTGCTCCAGCGAGTCGCCGCCGGACGCCCCGGGGAACTCGCCGCTGGCGCTGTAGGGATAGGTGGAGTCGATGGTTCGCGGCACCAGAATGTGATCGGGTACGGCCAGGTGGCCGAAGCCCAGGCGCTCGGCGCCCTCCGCGAGGCCGCGGATGCACTCCGCGGTGGCCATGGGTCCGCGCGCCGGAATGCTGAGACCGATCTCCATGCTAGTATCCCTCGCGTCTGAATGAACGGTGGAGCCGGCGATGCTAACGGAAGCGCAGCGCCGCTTTCTACAGGCGCATCGCGTGGCGCGCTTCGCGAGCGCCGACGGCGAGGCGCAGCCCCACGTGGTGCCGGTGTGCTACGGGGTCGGCGACGACAGCGTCTACTTCACCATCGACGAAAAGCCCAAGCGCGTCGCCGCGTCGCGCCTCAAGCGCCTGCGCAACATCCGCGAGAACCCTCGCGTCGCGCTGGTGGTGGATCGCTACGAGGAGGACTGGAGCCTGCTCGGCTGGGTGATGGTCCAGGGGCGCGCCCACGTGCTCACGGATGGCACCGAGCACGCGGCGGCGCAGCGCGCGCTGCGCGAGCGCTACACGCAGCTTGCCGCCATGCGCATCGAGGCACTGCCGGTGGTGGCCATCCGGATCGAGCGCGTGCTGGCCTGGGGCAACCTGCATCCGACCTGAGCGGCGCGGGCACGAACGAGACAAGGAGGGCATGATGAAGTTCGGATTCTCCCTGGTGGTGCGCGGCAACGACGCCACGCCCGAGACCTTCGCGGCCATCGCGGAGCGGGCGGAGGCGCTGCAGATCGACTCCCTGTGGCTCAGCGCACACGTGATCCTGCCGCCTCAGGTGAAGTCCGGCTACGTGCTGATCCCGGGGCGCATGCACCCGGAGCACTGGAAGGAGTGCTACTGGGAGCCGTTCACCATCCTGAGCTACCTCTGCGGGATCACCACGAGACTCACGCTGGGCACCAGCGTCGTGGTGCTGCCCATGCACAACCCGTTCGAGGTGGCCAAGCAGGTGGCGGAGGTGGACCAGCTCTCCGGCGGGCGCTTCATCTTCGGCGTGGGCGTCGGCTGGTTCGAGGAGGAGTTCGACGTACTGGGGCAGAACTTCCACGACCGGGGACGGCGCACCGACGAGGCGCTGGCGCTCATGCAGCGGCTGTGGACCCAGGAGCCGGTCACCTTCGAGGGCGACTTCTACGCCTGCGAGAATGCCCACTTCCGGCCGAAGCCCGTGCAGCGGCCGCGCCCGCCCATCTGGGTGGCGGGTCGCAGCCGCGCGGCGCTCCGGCGCACGGCGCGCTTCGCCGACGCCTTCCACCCGGTGCGGCCCACCTTCGACTACATGACCGAGGCCCGCACCGATCTGGACCGCTACCTGGCGGAGGAGGGGCGGGATCCCGCGAGCGTCGAGATCTGCGCGAAGCTGCCGCTGGTGATCCGCGACGAGCCTGCGGGTGCCGACGAGCCGCCCACCATCGGCAAGCCCGCCGCCATCGTTGATGCGCTCAGGCGCTACCACGAGCTCGGCTCGAGTCACTTCGTCCTGGACGTGGTCCCCGAGAAGCGCCAGGTGGCCCTGGACACCATGGAGCGCTTCGCCCAGGAGATTCGCCCGAAGCTCTAGCAGGCTGTTGAAATTCGACATCCCTGTCGA
This sequence comes from Gammaproteobacteria bacterium, assembly GCA_041593595.1. Taxonomy (GTDB): domain Bacteria; phylum Pseudomonadota; class Gammaproteobacteria; order HK1; family HK1; genus JBFHNV01. The sequence goes on along the minus strand of JBFHNV010000019.1, from coordinate 32,617 downwards.
ATTTCAACTCGCGGCGCCGAAGTCGCGGTCTCCGGCTTGCTCCATACATCAAGCACTTGCGTGCTTGATGTATCCGGTGCATCTGACTGCCATGGATGGCAGGAATGCAGAGGGATTGCAGGAGCAATCCCTGCCCTGCACCGGCCGCAGGCTGCCGAAAATCGGAGATTTTCAACAGCCTGCTAGCGCTTCGCAGAAACTCGGCTAGAAGCTCCGGGCCCCTTTAGTTACCGTTGCTGTCGCAGCGCCGCCTCGTAGGCGCGAGCGGCCCAGGTGCGTGCAGCGTCCGGGTCGTCGAACATCTCCGCGGGCGCCATGAAGTACGACAGGCTGACGGTCTTGCCGCGCTTCTCGTAGCTGAAGCGCGGCAAATCCAGGGCTTCGAAGTAGCGTGCGCTCGCCTCGTCGGCCTTGAGGTACAGCACGTCGTCGGCCACCAGGGCGAACATCAGGCCCGCGTGGTAGAGCCCGAGGCCGCCGAACATGCGTCGCGCCTGCACCGGGCCGAAGGGCTCCAGCACCTCCTTCAGGTAATCCACATCCAGGGACATTCAGAGCTCGTAACTCATTGATTCAGTTTCGTCCGGCGGACAGCGTGAGCCCCTGGCCATCGATTCATATTGATCAATGAGTTACGAGCTCTGAATGTCCCTGCGGGCGATGAGGGCGAGGCCGAGGGCCACCAGGGCCATGCCCAGCAGCAGCAGGGGGGTGACACGCTCGTCCAGCAGCCACGCAGCCAGAATCACGCCCGCTACCGGCGAGACGAAATTGAAGCTCATCATGACGCTCGGGCGGTAGCGCTTCATCAGGGCGAAGGCCACGGTGAAGGCGACGCCGGCGATCACCACGCCCTGGTACAGGATCCCGGCAACGGCAGGCCAGGAGACGCGGTCCCAGGCAATGGTCTCGAACAGGGCGCCGCCGAGCGCGAACAGGGGCATCGACAGCAGCATCTGCCAGATGGCGACCCGCGCCTCGTCGATGTTGCGCAGCACCCGCGCGCTCACTGACAGGCGAAGCCCCAGCAGGCAGGCGCTGGTCAGCACGATCCAGTTGCCGACGGCGCCGAAGTCCAGCGCCGACAGATCCGCATCCTGGAGCAGGCACACCACGGTGCCTGACAGGGCGACCAGCAGGCCGGCGCTGCGCACCCAGGTAAGCCGGTCGCCGGCGATGAGCAGGTGGGCGAATACCGCGGCGAACAGCGGGTTGGTGGCAATCAGCACGGCGCCCATGGCACCGGTGGTGTGCTTGTAGCCGATGTTCATCAGCCCGATCTGCACGGTGAACAGCAGCGCGATGATGCCGAGCGCCCGCCACTCCCCGGGCCTCGGCCAGATTCGGATGCCACGCCAGCGCGCCCAGGCGATGACGCAGACCGCGCCGATGGCGAAGCGCAGGAACGCGGACCACAGTGGCGGGAACGCGATCAGCCCGAACTTGACCGCTACCGGGTTCCCGCCCCACAAGGAATGAATGACGATGGAGACGACGATCGCCTGCAGCGGGACGGCGAGATACATGGCCGGATGGCTCGGGATCGGGTCGGCGGTCAGTCGAGCGGCCAGTCAAATCCCCTCACCCCGACCCTCTCCCCGCAAGCGGCGAGAGGAGGACGGGGCGAGAGCACGGCGAGGGCGCTTCGCCGATGATCGAAATACTCGAGACGGCGCGATTCACCTCAGTACGACGGCGGCCGGCCCGGCGCCTTGAGCAGGTTGGCCAGGAGCTCGCCACGCTCGAGCCGCTTCAGGTTGTCCGCGATGAATGCCCAGCGCCGATCCAGCAGCCCCGCGCTCCAGCCCGAGGCGTGGGGCGTCATGATGACGTTCTCGAGCTCCTGGAACGGATGGCGGGACGGCCACGCGCGGTCGCTACCGCCCTTCGGGTAGACGTACCAGGTATCGATCACCGCGCCCGCAATGCGCTTCTCCCTGCAGGCGGCATACAGGGCGTCCTCGTCGATGATGGGGCCGCGGGCCACGTTGTGGATCACCCCTTCCGGCCCCAGGGCGTCCAGAGCGGCAGCATCCACCAGCCCCTCGGTCTCCTCCGTAAGCGGGCAGGCCACGATGGCGTGGTCGCACTCGGCGAGCATGGCGTGCAGCCGGTCCATGCCGGCGATGTGGTCCACGTGCCCGTCGGTCCGCGACGGCGTGCGGGTGCAGGCCACGGTGCGCACACCGAAGGCCTTGAGTCGCTTCGCGGTCTCCCGGGCGATGCGTCCGTACCCGATGAAGCCCACGGTCTTGCCGTGGAGCTCACCGTGCAGAGGTGCCTCGGTGACGAAGCTCGCGGTCCAGCGTCCTTGGCGCAGCGCCGCGTCCATCGCGCACAGACGGATCTCCCACTCGAGAATCGCCAGCACCAGGTACTCGGCGATGCCGATCTCGTGCTCGTACACGTTGCAGACCGCGGCACTCTGAGGCACCGCATCGAAGTCGATGGCGTCGAAACCCGCACCGGGCAGGTGGATGAGCTTCAGCCCGGGCGCATCCGGGAATCGGGCCGGCCAGCTCATGCTCACCACGGCATCGCTGCCCTCGAGGCCGCGCGCCAGCGCATCCATGTCATTGGGGTCGTCCATGGCCTCGATGCGCCAGCCGTCACCCAGGCGATCCTGCAGGAAGCGGATGCGATCCGCATCGTACTGGTAGCGCAGCAGGAGCTTCACCGGCGTCTCCGAGGGTCGCGAGCGGATGGGGGAAGAGCGGCAGCGCGCAAGAATACCCGGTTCGCGGCACCGCCACCGGTCGGCGGCGGCCATGCAGGCCTCCCGGTACCGGGGCGCGGATGGTGACCGCAGGCCAGCCGCGGCCCCGGCTGCTGCCTCGTTGTGGCGCCGGCACCCGGCGGGGGATACTCCCGGGTCCCCGCCAGGCAGGAGCGCACCATGAAGATCGAGAACGTGGAGACGGTGCTGGTGCGCCTGCCCTTCGACTCCGGCGGCGCTGCCGGCTGGGAGGCCACGCGCTGGACCAGCCTGGACTACGTGCTGCTGCGCATCGACACCGACGCCGGCATCAGCGGCTGGGGCGACGCCTTCGGCTACGGCGCGGCCTTCGCCACCCGCGCGGCGGTCAAACACATGGTGGCGCCGGCGCTCATCGGCCGCGACGCCAGGGACATCGCCGGGATCCACCGTGCGCTGCAGATCCAGAACCACATCTGGGGCCGCTACGGGGTGACCATGTTCGCCATCAGCGGCGTCGACATCGCGCTGTGGGACATCGCCGGCAAGGCCGCCGGGGCGCCGCTGCACCGGCTCCTGGGCGGCGCGCGGCGACTGCGCATCCCCGCCTACGCGAGCCTGTTCCGCTACCGGGATCCGGAGGTGGTGGCGGAGCGCACGCGCGCCGCGCTGGACGAAGGCTACCGCTGGATCAAGCTCCACGAGACCCGGGAGGCGGAGCTGGCCGCGGCGCGGGAGACCGCGGGCGACGGGGTGCCCATCATGGTGGACGTGAACTGCGAGTGGACGCCCCACGAGGCCCGGGAGATGGCCCGCGTGCTCGCACCCTACGACATGTACTGGCTGGAGGAGCCGATCTTCCCGCCGGAGGATCACGCCGCCCTGGCGGCACTGGCGCTGGAGACCGGCGTGCCCCTGGCGGCGGGGGAGAACGCCTGCACCGCCTTCGAGTTCCAGAAGATGATCGAGGCGCGCGCCGTGAGCTACCTGCAGCCCAGCGTGACCAAGGTGGGCGGCATCAGCGAGATGCTGAAGATCATCACCCTGGCCGAGACCCAGGGCGCCACCCTGATGCCCCACTCGCCCTACTTCGGGCCGGGCCTGCTGGCGAGCCTGCACCTGCTGGCCACCCTGCCGGACGAATGCCTGGCGGAGTTCTTCTACTACAAGGCGCTGCCCGCCAGCCTGTACGGGGACGCGGTGCGCGCCCGCGGCGGCGAGATGGTCGTGCCCGATGGGCCCGGCCTGGGGCACGATCCGGACCTGGACGTGATCCGCGAGCACGCGGTGGCGGACTGAGGCGCGGCGGGCAACGGATTAGACCGGGCAACGGATTAGACTGGGGTCTCCGCGGCCGCAACCGGCGCCCGGCGGTCACGACGGCCGACGGTCGTCCGTCCCGGCAACAGCCGCGGGCGGCCGCCGGCAAGCGGTCGCCGGCGACGGCGGGCCGTGACGAGGGGAGGAGGCAGCACAGCCATGAGCGAAGGCCTGAAGGTCCTGGTCACCGCCGGCGCCGCCGGCATCGGACGCGCCATCGCCGAGGCCTTCGCAGACCGGGGTGACCAGGTGCACGTGTGCGACGTGTCCGAGGACGCGCTGGACGCGCTGGCGGCGGAGCACCCCGGCATCGGGACCAGCCCCGCCGACGTGGCCGACCCGGACCAGGTGGACTGGCTGTTCGACGCGGTCAAGGCGTCCCTGGGCGGGCTGGACGTGCTGGTGAACAACGCCGGCATCGCGGGCCCCACGGGTCCGGTTGACACGCTCTCGGTGGCGGACTGGGACCGCACCATGGCGGTGAACATCAACGGGCAGTTCTACTGCGCACGCCGCGCGGTACCATGGCTGCGGCAGAGCAAGGGCGCCATCATCAACCTGTCGTCGGTGGCGGGGCGCCTGGCCTATCCCCTGCGCACGCCCTACGCCGCGTCCAAGTGGGCCGTGGTGGGCTTCACCAAGAGCCTCGCCGCCGAGCTGGGGCCCGACGGCATCCGCGTCAACGCCATCCTCCCGGGCGTGGTGGACGGCGAGCGCATCCGCCGCGTCATCGCCGACCGCGCCGCGGCCGCCGGCGTCAGCCACGAGCAGATGGAGCAGCGCTACCTGTCCCAGGTCTCCCTGCGGCGCATGATCCAGCCGCAGGAGATCGCCAGCATGGCCACGTTCCTGTGCTCGCCCGCGGGCGCGAGCATCTCCGGTCAGGCCTTGAGCGTGTGCGGCAACGTGGAGGTTCTGCAGTGAGCGAGTGCCTGGGGATCGAGCCACAGGGGCACAGAGAACACAGTTCGAAGTTCAGAGTGGCGGCGAGAGCGTGGCCAGGCAGAGATGATTTCTCTGTGCCCTCTGTGCCTCTGTGGTTGACAGAACTGCTTGCAAGAAGTCAGGAGGAGGAACAATGGCCACCCCCCGCAAGGTGATCATCACGTGCGCCGTCACCGGCAGCATTCACACGCCATCCATGTCGCCGCACCTGCCGGTGACGCCGAACGAGATCGCCGAGGCCGCCATCGGCGCGGCGGAGGCGGGCGCCACGGTGCTGCACCTTCACGCCCGCGACCCGAAGGACGGGCGACCCACCCAGGACCCGTCGGTGTTCATGCAGTTCCTGCCGCGCATCAAGCAGCAGACGAACGCGGTGGTGAACATCACCACCGGCGGTGCACCATACATGACGGTGGAGGAGCGCATGCGGCCCGCCTTCGAGTGTCAGCCGGAGGTGGCGTCGCTCAACATGGGATCCATGAACTTCGGGCTGTTCCCGATGCTCGCGCGCTTCAAGGAGTTCAAGCACCAGTGGGAGCGCGACCACCTGGAGAACAGCCGCGACCTCGTGTTCAAGAACACCTTCAACGACATCCAGAAGATCCTCCAGGCGTGCAGCGGCAACGGCACACGCTTCGAGTTCGAGTGCTACGACATCTCCCACCTGTACAACCTGGCGCACTTCCTGGACCGGGGCGTGGTGAAGCCGCCGCTGTTCGTGCAGAGCGTGTTCGGAATCCTGGGCGGCATTGGCGGTCACCCGGAAGACCTGATGCACATGCGCCGCACCGCCGATCGGCTGTTCGGCGGCGACTACGTGTGGTCCATCCTGGGCGCCGGGCGCAACCAGATTCCACTGGCCACCATCGGCGCGGCCATGGGCGCCAACGTGCGCGTGGGGCTGGAGGACTCGCTGTGGGCCGGGCCCGGGACGCTGGCCGAGTCCAACGCCCAGCAGGTGCGCAAGATGCGTCAGGTGCTCGAAGGGCTGTCGCTGGAGGTGGCCACCCCCGAGGACGCCCGCGCCATGCTGGATCTCAAGGGCGGTGACAACGTGAAGTTCTGACGCGGGAACCTTGACCGCCACCACGATTCCCACCCACGAGGACTTCACGCCGTTCCAGCGGGCGCTGGTGCTGATCACGGTGTCCTCGTGCACCGCGCTCTACGCGCTCACCCTTACGGTGGTGAACGTGGTGCTGCCGCAGCTCCAGGGCGCGCTGTCGGCGACCCCGGATCAGGTGGCGTGGGTGGTGACGCTCAACATCATCGCCACCGCGGTGGTCACGCCCGCCACGGGCTGGCTGGTGGCCCGCTTCGGCCAGCGCAACGTGATGATCTGGGCGGTGGCCGGGTTCGCGGCGGCGTCGCTCATGTGCGCCACCGCCGAGACGCTGGGGCCGCTGCTCGTCTACCGCATCCTGCAGGGCGGCTTCGGCGCGCCCACGGTGCCGCTGTCCCAGGCCATCCTGCTCGCCACCTACTCCAAGGAGCAGCGCGCCATGGCCCAGGGCTTCTTCGGCATGGCGGTGGTGCTGGGCCCGGCACTGGGGCCCGTGCTGGGTGGCTACCTGGCAGAGGAGTACAACTGGCGCTGGGTGTTCCTGTTCATCGTGCCGCTGGCGCTCGTCGCGCTGGTGAGCACGATCCTCGTGATCCGAGACGGGGGCCGAGAGCGGACGCCGCGCCTCGACTGGACCGGCTTCCTGACCCTGTCCATCGCGCTCACCGCGATGCAGCTCATCATGGACCGTGGCGAGCGCCTGGACTGGCTGGAGTCGGGCGAGATCCTGTCGCTGATCCTGGTCCTGTGCGTGAGCTTCTACATGTTCGTCGCGCACACGCTGACCCATGAGCGTCCGTTCATCTCGCCCCAGCTCTTTCTGGACCGCAACTACAACCTGGGTTTGCTGGTGGTGTTCGTCTACGGCATGCTCAACTTCACGCCCATCGTCCTGCTGCCGGCGCTGCTGCAGAACCTGAAAGGCTACCCGGACTCGCTCATCGGCCTGCTGCTGGCCATGCGCGGGGCGGGGCTGGTGGTGGGCTTCTTCATCGCGGGGCGCATGGGGCGCTTCGACCCGCGGGTCGGGCTGATGATCGGGCTCGGGCTCGTCGGCCTGAGCGGCGTGAGCCTCACCGCCTTCGACCTCAACGTGCCGAGCGACGTGGTGGCCTGGACCGGCATCGTGCAGGGCATCGGCTGCGGCATGATGTGGGTGCCGCTGACGGTGGTGACCTTCGCCACGCTACCCGAGCGCCTGTTGCCGCAGGGCTCGGCCATCTTCCACCTGCTGCGCAACTTCGGCACCAGCATCTTCGTGTCGCTGAGCGTCATGCTGGTGACGCGCACCTCGAAGGTGAACTACTCGGACATGACGGGGTTCGTGAGCCCCTTCAACGAGACCTTGCGCATTCCGGGGGTGCTCGGCGAATGGAACCTGGATACCCTGCGCGGACTCGCCGCCATCGGCGGCGAGATCGAGCGCCAGGCGCGCATGATCGGCTACGGCAACGCGTTCCTGCTGTACACGGTGGTGTCCTTCGCCATCATCCCGCTGCTGCTGCTGATCCGGGTGAAGCACGAGCCGGCCTCGTAGCGCGCAGCAGGAGTCCGCCTGCGGGCCAACTGCAAGGAATCCGCCAGGTCGCGCGTGCCCGGTCGCCTGCAAGCCGGCTCCTGCGCGGTCCGCCACACGCCGCCGCGCGGTGCGCCTCGCACCCGTATCGGGCAGCAGATCATCCCTTGACGGGCTTGAACCGCCCCCCCCCGAAGTGCTGCTCCGTGGGCTGCAGCTCGATCATGGACACGTTCACATGCCAGGGCGCGTCCAGCGCGTAGAGCACCGCCGCCGCGATGTCCGTCGCCTGCAGGACCGTGACGCCCGTGTCGGTGACGCGCTCGCGCACCTGCGGGTCGTCGATGGCGGCGTCGAAGAACTCGGTCTCCACCCGACCGGGGCAGATCTCGGTGACGCGCACGCCGCTGCCCGCGAGCTCGATACGCAGGTTCATGCCCATCAGGTGCACCGCGCCCTTGCTCGCGCCGTACAGCGTCGAGTTGATGGGGTAGAGACCGGCCACCGAGCCGATGTTCACCACGTGCCCGCGGCGACGCTCCACCATGTGGGGCAACGCGGCGCGCAGCAGGTGCAGCAGCGCCTTCACGTTGGTGTCGATGGTCACGTCGATGTCGGCGTGGTCTGCGGCGAACACGTCGCCGAAGCCGCGGCCCAGCCCTGCGTTGTTGACCAGGATGTCGGCCTCGATGTCCCTGGCCGCGCCGCGCAGCGCCTGCGTGTCACACACGTCCACCACGTGCGGTATGCAGCCCGTCTCCGCGGCCAGCGCCGCGAGCCGGTCCTCGCGCCGGGCCAGCGCGTGCACCGTGATGTCGCGTGCACGAAGCTCCCGCACCACGGCCGCACCGATGCCGCTGGATGCGCCGGTGACCAGCGCGCTCGCGTAGTCGGAAAGTGACATGGACTTACCCCCCTGCGTTCGGGTATACGGGTTCGACGGCCGGGGCAGTCAAGCAGATGACGGAGACGCCCGCAAACCGGGCGCCCCCGCGGCGGCCGTGCCGGTCGCCGGCGTCACGTTTCTGGCCACGGGAGGCTCCTCATGCAGCTTCGAGATCCACGTTCCGTCACGCGGGTGGCCGTCATCGGCGCCGGCACCATCGGCGCCTCCTGGGCGGCGCACTTCCTGGGGCAGGGCATGGACGTGCGGGCGTGGGACCCGGCGCCCGGCGGCGAGCGACGCGCCCGCGACTTCATCGCCAACGCCTGGAGCGCGGTGGAGCGCCTGGGCTGCGCCGACAGCGCGAGCCCCGACCGTCTGAGCTGGCACGACACGGTCGCGGCGGCGCTCGACGGCGCCGAGTTCGTGCAGGAGAGCGCACCGGAGAAGCGCGACGTGAAGTCGTCCCTGTACCGGCAGCTCGACGACGCACTGCCGGATGGCGTCATCATGTCCAGCTCCACCTCCGGTCTCATCATGAGCGAGCTGCAAGCCGGGCACGCGTGCGCGGCGCGCTTCGTGGTGGGGCATCCCTTCAACCCGCCGCACCTGATCCCGCTGGTGGAGGTGCTCGGTGGCAAGGACACGGCGCCCGAGGCCGTCGACTGGACGCTCGCGTTCTACAACGCATTCGGCAAGAAGGCGATTCGACTCAACAAGGAGGTGCCGGGGCACCTGGTGAACCGCCTGCAGGCGGCGCTGTGGCGCGAGGCCATGGACGCGGTGGTGACCGGGCTCGCCGGCGTGGACGACGTGGACACGGCCATCGCCTACGGGCCGGGCCTGCGCTGGGGCGTGATGGGCCCGTTCCGCCTGTGCGCGCTGGCCGGCGGCCCCGGCGGCTTCGGCAACTTCCTGGACCACTTCGGCCCGGCCATCGAGGACTGGTGGCGGGACATGCGCGACGTGCAGCTCACTCCCGAGGTACGCGCCACGCTCACCGCGCGGGCGAAGGAGGCCTTCGGCGCCCGCCCCATCGCCGACATCGCCGCCGAGCGCGACACCCTCCTCCTCGCCATGATGGAGACCCTCTCCCGCACCCGCCGCGACAAGGGCTACCCCTGACCGAAATCAAGAGGGACGTACCCTCTTGATTTCCTCTTGATTTCCAGCGAGCCAGGCACCAGGGACGGCACTCGAGCGAAATCAAGAGGGTACGTCCCTCTTGATAAAGCGACGGCATTTCGCTTTGTAATTGCCGCCATGCCGTGAACGAGCCGCCCCCGGACCGCCCGCTGCATCGCCACTCCGGCGTGGTGCTGATCGTCGCGGTGGGTGCCCTCACCAGCACCGTGCGCTGGCTGGAGATGCTGGCGGTGGGCGTGTTCGTGTTCGATCTCACCGGCTCCGCCTTCCTGGTGGCGCTGATGACCATGCTTCGCATGCTGCCCATGGCCCTGTTCGGCGCCTTCGCAGGCGCGCTGGCGGAGCGGCTGCGCCGCGGGCCCGTGCTGCGGATCACCCTCGCGCTGGTGGCGGCGCTTTCGCTGGTGCTCGCGGCGCTGGCGGCCCGCGGGCAGCTGGCCTTGTGGCACGTGGCAGCGGCGGCCTTCGCCACCGGCGTGTTCTGGGCCATGGACAACCCGTTCCGCCGTACCCTCATCAGCGACATGGTGCCCGCGCGGCGGCTGGGCAGCGCCATGAGCCTGGACGTGCTGGCCAACAACGGTTCGCGCATGGTGGGGCCGCTGCTGGGCGGCGTCCTGCTGCAGGCCACCGGCATCGCCGGAGCCTTCGCTCTCTCGGCGGTGCTGTACGTCGCGTCCCTCGCCCTGATGCTGGCGGTGCGCCACCGCGACGAGGCACGTGCCGGGCACCCGGGCGTGCTCGCGCGTCTCGCGGAGGGGCTGCGCCAGCTGCGCGGTGACCGCAGCCTCACCGGCGTCCTCGTGGTCACCGTGATCTTCAACGTGTTCGGCTTCCCGTTCACATCCATGGTGCCGGTGATCGGGCGCGAGACCCTGGCGCTCAGCGCCTCGGCCATCGGCCTGCTGGCCAGCGTGGAAGGGATCGGCGTGCTCGCGGGCGCCGTGGCCATGATGCTGTGGCTGCCCGAGCGCCACTACCGCCGCTGCTACTTCTTCGGCGTCGTCGCCTACCAGTCGAGCGCCCTGGCGTTTGCCCTGTCGCCGTGGACGGCCCTGTCCGCTGCAACGATGCTGTGCGCTGGCCTCGCGGGGGTCGCCTTCGCCGCCATGCAGAGCACGCTGGTCATGCTGTGCGCGGGTCCCGCAGCGCGCACTCGGATGATGGGCGTGCTGTCGGTGTGCATCGGCACCGGGCCCGTGGGCTTCCTGCATCTGGGGTGGCTCGCGGAGGCGATAGGTGCCCCCCGGGCCGTCACCGTGATGGCGCTGGAGGGTCTGGTGGCCCTGTGGCTGACGGCCCGCTACTGGCCCGAGGTGGTGGCCCCGCAGCCGACCGACTGAACCACGGTGGCCGGATTCCCATAGAATCCGAGGCCCGCATCGGGACCGAGGGAGGCGTGACATGACGCTCGAAGGACGCGTGGCACTCGTCACCGGGGCCACCAGCGGCATCGGCCTGGCGACGGCACGGCGCATGGCGGAGGCGGGCATGAAGCTCGCCATCAGCGGGCGGCGCGCGGAGCAGCTCGAAACGAACGCGGCGGCGCTTGGCGAGTGCATCGCGCTGCCCGGCGAGATCAGCGCGGACGGCACGGCAGAGGCGCTGTTCCGGCGCACCCTGGAGCGCTACGGCCGCCTGGACGTGGTGATGAGCAACGCGGGGCTTGTGGAGAACGGGCCGGTCGAGTCAATCGACCTGGACCGCGTGGCGCGCATGGTGCGGGTCAACGTGGAGGCAGCGTTCCGGGTCATGTACCTGGCGGCGCGCCACTTCAGGCAGACGGGCAGCGGGCACCTGGTGTGCACCTCCAGCGTGCTGGGCACCAAGGTGCGCCCCTTCATCGGCGCCTACGCGGGCACCAAGCACGCGGTGGAGGCGCTGGCCGAGGCGCTGCGCCTCGAGCTCGTGGGCACCGGCGTCCGGATCACCTGCGTCGAGCCCGGGCTGGTGGCCACGGAGCTGCACCGGGACTTCGATGAGCATCCATCGAAAATGCAGGGTATCGACGAGCCGCTCACCGCGGACGACGTGGCGCGCAGCGTCATGTTCGCCCTGGAGCAGCCGGCGCACGTGCTCGTGCCCCGGGTGATGCTGCTGCCGCGCCAGCAGCCCATGTGAGGCCGGCGCCATGAAGAGCCCGCGCGTGGTCGCCGATGGCCTGCGATTTCCCGAGGGACCCGTGGCGATGCCCGACGGCACGGTGCTGGTGGTGGAAATCGCCCGCGGCACCCTGACGCGGGTGCATCCGGACGGGCGCAAGGAGACGGTGGCGGAGCCCGGCGGCGGTCCCAATGGTGCCGCCATCGGGCCTGACGGCGCCTGCTACGTGTGCAACAACGGCGGCTTCAAGTGGCACGAGGACGCCCAGGGGCTGCGTCCGATCCTGCAGGCGGATGACTACAGTGGCGGGCGCATCGAGCGCATCGATCTGGCCACCGGTGCCGTCACCGTGCTCTATACCCACTGCGGCGACATCCGGCTCCGCGGCCCGAACGACATCGTGTTCGACGCCCACGGGGGCTTCTGGTTCACGGATCTGGGCAAGGTCAGGGTGAACGACATGGACCGCGGGCGGGTGTTCTACGCCCGGGCCGACGGCAGCCACATCCGCGAGGTGGTCCATCCGCTGTTCATGGCAAACGGCATCGGGCTCGCGCCGGACGGCGCGACGCTGTACGTGGCAGAGACACCCACAGGGCGCCTGTGGGCCTTCGAGGTCACGGCCCCGGGCGAGATCGTGAAGCGCCCCTGGCCGTCGCCCCACGGCGGCTGGCTGCTGGCCGGCTCGGCGGTCTACCAGACTTTCGACAGCCTCGCGGTGGAGGCGGGCGGCAACGTGTGCGTCGCCACGCTCATGAACGGCGGCATCACGGTGGTCGCCCCCGACGGCTCCTCCTGCGAGCACGTGCCCATGCCGGATCTCTACACCACCAACATCTGCTTCGGCGGCCCGGATCTGAGGACCGCATACATCACCCTGTCGTCCAGCGGCCGGCTGGTGGCCGTGGACTGGCCGCGACCGGGGCTCGCGCTGCATCACCTGAACCGCTGAATGGATTCCACCATGCGCAACACGAACCGACAGTGGAAGCTCGTGCGGTACCCGGAGGGCCTGCCGCGGGAGGACGACTGGGCGCTTCAGGAGAGCGCGGTGCCCGAGCCGGGGCCCGGCGAGATGCTGCTCGCGGCGCGCTACCTGGACGTGGCGCCCTACATGCGCGGGCGCATCAGCCCGTCGAAGAACTACGCCGCGGGGGTCAGCCCCGGCGGCGTGATGATCGGCGGCGGCATCGGCGAGGTGGTCCGTTCCAACGCCGACGGCTTCGCGCCCGGCGATCTGGTGGTGTCGGACTTCGATTTCGGATGGCAGGACTACTCGGTGCTCCGGCCCGCGAAGGTGCGTCGCGTGGACATCGCCCTCGCGCCGGCGGAGTGCTGGCTGGACGTGCTGGGGCTGAACGGCATCACCGCGTACTTCGGGCTGTTCGGAGCCGCGTCCATGCGTGCCGGTGACACGGTGGTGGTGTCCGCGGCCGCCGGCAGCGTGGGCCAGATCGTGGGCCAGCTCGTGACCATCGCCGGCGGGCGTGCGATCGCCGTCGCGAGCACCGCGAAGAAGATCGCCTGGTGCCGGGAGATCGGCTTCGACGACGGCGTGGCCTACCGGGAGACGGACGACCTGGCCGCGGCGCTGCGCGCGGTCTGCCCCGGCGGCATCGACGTCTACTTCGACAACACCACCGGTCCGATCCTCGACGCGGTGCTGCAGAACCTGGCCACCCATGCGCGCATCACCGTGTGCGGCACCGTGAGCCTGGCAGGCCGCTTCGGCCAACCGGACCCGGGCGAGCGCTACTGGCGCCAGGTGCTGGTGGCCCGCGCCCGCATCCAGGGCTTCCTGGTGCTGGACTACCAGGATCGCTACGGTGAGGCCCGCGAGCGCCTGGCCCGCTGGGTGCACGAGGGCCGCATCCGCCAGCGCTTCGACATCGCCGAGGGGCTCGAATCCGCGCCGTCGGCGTTCATCCGGCTGCTCACGAGCGCGAACACGGGCAAGCAGCTGGTGCGGGTGTGAGCACCGGGACGGTGATGTCCGGGGTCTGCCTGGCTTGCAGAGAGATCGGGCGCATCGCGACGCCCCCTCACCCTGACCGTCTCTGCCGGGGGGAGCTGAAGAAGAAGACGCTCATGGAGGGCACCGGCATTCCCCTCCCCAGGAGAGGGCGTGAACAGCCCCCCGCCACGCGGCGCGCTCCTGCTCCCTCTACGCGCCCGGGGGGGAGAGGGCCGGGGCGAGGGGCATCAACCAGCAACGCTTCCCATCACCAGGAGGTAGCAGAGCATGGCACGCATGCAGGGCAAGGTAGCCGCCATCACCGGCGGCGCGGGAGGGATCGGCGGTGCCACGGTGCGCCGTTTCCTGGAGGAAGGCGGGCAGGTCGCCTTCTGCGACACCGACGGCGAGAAGGGAGTCGCGTTCGAGAAGGCACTGGCCACGAAGGACGCCTTCTTCATGCCCGCGGACGTGTCCCGCGACGTTGAAGCGGCGCGCTTCGTGGAGCAGGTCGTGTCGCGATACGGGCGCATCGACGTGCTGGTGAACAACGCCGCCATCCGCAACTACGTGGACGTCACCGAGGCCACCGCCGAGAGCTGGGAGCGGGTGCTGGGCGTGAACCTCATGGGCTTCGCCTTCTGCGCCAAGGCGGCCATCACCGCCATGCGCAAGAGCGGCGGCGGGGTGGTGGTGAACCTGGCGTCGGTGCGCTCCCTGGTGGCGGGGCCGAAGTGCGTCCAGTACGACACCACCAAGGCGGCAATCCTGGGGCTCACCCGCAGCATGGCCCGCGACCATGCCGCAGACAACGTGCGCGTGATGGCGGTAGGGCCCGGCCCCATCTTCACCGACTTTCACGAGAAGCGTGCCGCGGAGCTGGGCCAGACTCACGAGCAGTACTGCAAGGTGTTCGGCGCGGACACGATGATGGACCGCCCCGGTACTCCCCGCGAAGTGGCCAACGCCATCCTGTTCGTGGCCTCCGACGAGGCCTCCTTCATGACCGGCACCTGCATCTACGTGGACGGCGGCCAGACCGGCCTGTGATTTCAAGAGTGATTTCAAGGGGGGTCGGACCCGCTTGATTAACGGGAAACCAAGCTGACCTGACCCACTTGATGAACGAGAGGGTCAGACCCCCTTGATGAAGGCCTCGGTCTGGGCCCGGGTGGGCATGGGGGCGACGGCACCGTAGCCGATGGTGGACAGGGCCGCGGCGGCGTTGGCGTGACGCGCCGCGGTGAACGGGTCTGCGCCGGCCACCAGCATGGCCAGGAAGGCGCCATCGAAGGTGTCTCCGGCGCCGGTGGCGTCCACCGCGTCGACGCGATGACCGGGGATGTGCTCGCGACGATCGCCAGCATCCACCAGCACGCCCCCGGGGCCCAGGGACAGGGCCACGACGGCGGGGCCGAGCCCCCGATAGTGGTCGACGATGGCATGCGGGTCCTCGAGACCGGTGAGCGCCACCGCGTCGTCGTGGCCGGGCAGTGCAATCCGGCAGCGCGCCAGCGCCGCGTGGATGGTCTCGCGGGCCTCCTCCAGCGACCAGAGCTTGAGGCGCAGGTTCGTGTCGTAGGACACCTGCACGCCGCGGTCGGCGGCGAGCGTCATGGCCGCGATCACCGTGTCCCGGGCGCCGGCACTGATGGCCTGGCTGATCCCTGACACGTGCAGCACCTTGGCCCCGTCCAGGCAGTCCTCGGGCAGATCGCCGGGCATCATGCGGCTGGCCGCCGAGCCGGCCCGGTGATAGCTGAACGCGTGGCCGCCTCCCGCATGGGTGACGAAGTAGTGACCCGTGGGATGCGCCGCGCTGCGCGCCACGTGGCGCGTGTCCACGCCCTCCGCGCGCCACAGGGCGAGAAGCCGGTCGCCGAAGTCGTCGCGGCCCACGGCGCTCACGTAGCCCACCCTTGCCCCCTGGCGCGCCGCCGCGATGGCGCAGTTCGACGTGTCGCCGCCGAAGCCGAGCTGGAACAGCCCCGGCTCGCGCTCGTTGAACTCAACCAGCGCCTCGCCCAGACAGACGATCTCAGGCGCCGGAGCCATGGCGCTCCTGCGGGGGATCCCGGGTCATCGAAGAGGAGTCGACCACAGAGGCACAGAGAACACAGAAGATTCAAGCGGGACGCAGTCGCTTGATTTCTTCACTTGACGCAACGGCAACGCATGAGCCCATCCAATCGCCGCTTCCAGCGAAAATCAAGCGACTGCGTCCCTCTTGAATTCGGCGATCTGGGCGAGGGCGGTGCGGGCGGCGGCGGCGATGCGGTCGCGCTCGCCGCGCTCCAGGGCCTTCACGTCCACCAGCGCCCCGCCCACGCCCACGAAGTGGGCGCCTGCGCGCAGGTACGCCCCGATCTCGCCGACGGCGATGCCGCCGGTGGGGGCCAGCGGCACCGCGGGGAACACGGCTTTCAGGGCCTTGACGTGGGCGGCACCGCCGAGGCTGCTCA
This sequence comes from Gammaproteobacteria bacterium, assembly GCA_041593595.1. Taxonomy (GTDB): domain Bacteria; phylum Pseudomonadota; class Gammaproteobacteria; order HK1; family HK1; genus JBFHNV01. The sequence goes on along the minus strand of JBFHNV010000019.1, from coordinate 16,530 downwards.
CGGGGAAGATCTTCACCGCGTCACTGCCCGCGCGCACCGCCGCGATGACCTCGCTGGGGGTGGCGGCGCCCAGGATGCAGGGCACGCCCGCCTCCCGGCACGGGGCCACCAGCTCCGGGCACACGGCGGGCGAGACCACGTAGCGCGCGCCTGCGGCGATGCACTGGGCGGCGCGGGAGGCATCCAGCACGGTGCCCACTCCCACCTGCAGCGCCGGGTCGGCGGCGAGGTCGCGCACCACGTCCAGGGCACCGGGGATCGTCAGCGTGATCTCGGCGGTGGCGAGCCCCGCCTCCTTCAGCCACATGACGGCGCGCACCGCCAGCGCGGCGGTGGGCGTACGCACCACCGGAACCACGCCGTGGTTGCGCAGCGCCTCCAGGGCGGCCGGCGCGCTCACGGCTCGCCGCTCACGATCACCGTGGCGTCCGCCCGCCCGGCGATGCCGTCCACCAGCGCGGTGCCGAGACCCGGACCCTGGGGCGGCAGCACGTGTCCGTCCTCGATGGCCGGCACCGCCGTCACCAGCTCCCGGTACCAGCCGGAGTGGAACGCCCGCACCGACTCCTGCACCAGCACGTTGGGCAGTGCGAGGGACAGGTGCACCGCGGCGGCGAAGGCCACGGGTCCCGTGCAGTCATGGGGCGCCACCGGGCGGTGGCGCGCCTGGGCGAGGGCGGCGATGCGCCGCGCCTCGGTGATGCCGCCGCACCACACCACGTCGGGCATCACGATCTTCACCGCGCCGCTGTCGATGAGCGCGGTGAAGCCGCCGGCGCCGCCCAGGGTCTCGCTGCCGCACACGGGCACCCGGGTGGCGGCGGCGAACTCGCGCCACGCGTCGATGCTGTCGGCGCGCACGGGATCCTCGAACCAGAAGGGGCTGAACGGCTCCAGCGCCCGCGCGATCCTGAGCGCTGCCGGCATGCGCCACAGCCCGTGCAGCTCCACCATGACGTCCATGCGGCTGCCCACGGCATCGCGGATCTTGCGGAACGGCTCCAGCGCCTGCTCGAGATCCGTGTCGGAGATGTACCACCCGTCCGACGCCTCCGCGGCGAAGTCGAAGGGCCAGATCTTCATGCCGGTGATGCCCTCGGAGAGCAGGCTCTCCGCCAGCTCGCCCGCGCGTTGGAGGAACGCGTCCAGGTCCTCGTAGGGTCCCTCCGCCTCGCCCTCGTGGCCCCAGTCACCGGTGCTCCAGTCGGGATTGCTGCGCACGTAGCGGTAGCCCGCGCAGGTGTTGTAGGTGCGCACCCGCTCGCGGGTGAGACCGCCCAGCAGCTGGTACACGGGCACGCCCGCGTGCCGGCCCAGGATGTCCCACAGGGCGACGTCCACCGCGGAGCGCCCGCGGCTCTCGGCGCCGGTGCCGGCGTAGCCCACGTAAGGCGTCAGCTCCCGCGACAGGCGCTCGATGGCCAGGGGATCCCGGCCGATGAGGCGCGGCGCGGCGCTCTCGTGGATGAAGGCCTCCACCGCGCGCGGGCCGAAGAAGGTCTCTCCGAGGCCGGTGATGCCGGCGTCCGTGTGCACCCTCACCCACAGCACGTTCGCGAACTCGGCGAGGCGGATGGTCTCGACGGCGGTGATCTTCACGGTGCCGCTCCTGCGCTTGCTGCCGGACGGATCAAAGGTACTCGACGCCGCGATCCCGGAACTTCTCCGGATCCCAGAAGCGGCGGCGCTTGCCCGCCTTCACGACCTTCTCCGTCTCCCGCTCCTTCCTGATCACCTGGGCGAGGGCCTCGGCCACTTCCGCGGCGCGCACACGCGGCACCACCACCACCCCGTCGCGATCCCCAACCACCACGTCCCCGGGGCTCACGCTCACGCCGCCCACGCTCACCGTCGCGTTCACCTCCCCGGGGCCGTTGCGGTAGCCCGCGTTCGGACTGATGCCGCGGGAGAAGGTGGGCGGGCCCATCTTCTCGATGCCCGCGGCGTCGCGCACCAGGCCGTCGGTGACCACGCCGGCCGCCCCGAGCTGCTTCGCCACGCAGGCCCAGTGATCGCCCACCACCGCGCCGCTCTCGTCTGCGCCGGTGGCAATCACCAGCACGTCGCCCTTCTGCATCACGTCCAGCATGGCCATGGCTGCCAGCAAGTCGCGCGGGCCGCAGCTGGCTGTCACCGCGGTGCCCGCGAAGCGCTGCCGGGGATTCAGCCCCTTGATGGCGTGGTGCATGCAGTTCCAACCCTGCTGTGCGTCGGCGATGAAGCTCGTCTGGGCGCGGGCGAACTTCCGCACCAGGGCAGCCGGCGCCCGTTCGATGTCGCTGCGGATGCGCAGGGCCTTGGGATCTCCGATCATGGGACGCTCCTGGTGGGTTGAAGGTGACGGCGCCGCCGCGACTACCGGCGCGCCAGCGCCGCGAGGGTGGCGCGCACGGCCTCGTGGGTCTCGGGGGTGAGCCAGTCCCGGGACATGGGATCCGATCCGTCGGCGACCATCGCGGCCACCCGCTCGAGGAGCGGACCGCGTAGCTGGCGCTTCACCGCGGCGAAGGTCTGCGGCGGAATGGCGGCATAGTCCCGCGCCACGGCCACCGCGCGCTCCATGACCTGCTCCGCCGGCACCACCTCGTCCACGATGCCCATGGCGAGCGCGTCGTCGGCGCCGTGGTTGCGCCCGCCCAGCATCAGTCGACGGCACGCGGCCGGCGTGAGCTCGGCGACTGCTATGGCGAGCGGCCCTACCGGAAAGCGCACACCCACGCGCACCTCGGCGAGCCCGAACACCGCGCGCTCGCCGGCCACCCGCCAGTCGCTCACCAGCACGAAGAACAGCCCACCGGCGATGGCCGCCCCGTGGGCGGCGGCGATGACCGGCCTCGGGAATGCATAGAGTCGCGCGTAGGTGGTGTTGAGGCCGTCCACCATGGCGGCCTGGTCGGCTGTGGAGAAGCCCTGCAGCTCCTTCAGATCCATGCCGCCGGAGAGGGTCTTTCCGGCACCGGTCAGCACCAGTGCGCGAACCCCGGGATCACGCTCCAGGGCGTCCAGCCGCTCACGGATCAGGGCCAGGAAGTCCGGGTTCAGGGCGTTGACCGGCGCCCGGTCCAGGCGCATCACCACCACGCCGCCGTCCAGCGGCTCCAGGTTCACCGCCGCGTCGCTCATGCCGACCTCCCACCGCCGCAACCAGGCACCCGATAATACCGGTGACGGTGACGCACGCTCACCTGCGGCAGGCGGCGCCGGGTGGCGCACGGCGCCGTGGTGTCCGACACTTGCCGGGACCCCACCCGGCGACACGGCGCCACGGGAGAGCCGCACGTGCTCCGCTATCACCGACTCGGCCGCACCGGCCTCGATGTCTCCGCCATCGTCTTCGGCGGCGGATTCGTGGGTGGCATGCTGGTCCTCAAGGACGACGACACCCGGCGCCGGGCCCTGCGCCGGGCGCTGGACGCCGGCATCAACTGGATCGACACCGCACCCCTCTACGGCCAGGGCCGCTCCGAGGAGGCGCTCGGCTGGCTGCTGGAGGAACTCGACGACCGGCCGTACCTGTCCACCAAGGTGGAGCTGCGGGCCGACGACCTCGACGACGTCCCCGGCGCCATCGAGCGCAGCGTGCACGCGAGCCTCACGCGGCTGAAGCGCGACTCGGTGGACCTGCTGCAGCTGCACAACCGTATTGGCGACGCTCGCGGCGACGGCAGCCAGCGCGACGTGACGGTGGACGACGTGCTGCGCGACGGCGGCATCGCCGACGGCCTCGAGCGCATGCGCGAGCAGGGGCTGACCCGCCACGTGGGCCTCACCGCGCTCGGCGACGCCCCGGCCATCTGCCGCGTCATCGACAGCGGGCGCTTCGACACCGCACAGGTGTACTACAACATGCTCAACCCGAGCGCCGCACGGCGCATGCCGCCGGCGTGGCACGGGCACGACTTCTCCGGCGTCATCGACGCCTGCAGGCGCCAGGACGCCGGCGTGATGGGGATCCGCATTTTCGCCTCGGGCGTGCTCGCTACCGACGAGCGCCACGGGCGCGAGGCGGTGCTCACTCGCGACAGCGAGCTCGACGTGGAGGCGCGCCGCGCCCGCGCCGCGCTGGCGGCGGTGGGCACGAGGTACGGCACGCGGGCGCAGACGGCGCTGCGCTTCGGGCTCGCGAACCGGGACCTGCACTGCATCATCGTGGGCATGGCGGAGCCGGAGCACCTGGACGAGGCCATCGCCGCCGCGGAGGCGGGGCCGCTGCCGCCGGACGCCATCGAGCGTCTCGAACCCGTCTACGAGTCTGGGTTCGAACCGTAGTGCCGTTCCTGCGTTGCCGGCGGGTCTCGGTATACACTGTCGCGCGGCTCGCGCTGGCCGGGGGACCACGCCGCGTCACGGGCCTGTCGGGGACGGCACCGGACGGGACTTCACATCCGCAAGCTACAGGCATGAAGTGCAGGAGATCGATGCCGTCCGCGGGTGGGCGACCGGGCGGCGTGCACCCGTGCCTGCGGCTCGCCGCCGCGCTCCTGGCACTCGGACTCGCCACGCCCGCCGGCGCCATCTCGCTGGCCGATTTCGTCACCGAGGTGGTGGACTCGAGTCCCCTGGTGCGTGAGCAGGTACACGCCTACCGGCGCGTGGCGCGCGACCACGACATCGCGCTGGCCGGCTGGCGCCCGAGCCTGGACCTCACCGCCAGCGTCGGCGCCGTGTCCCGCGACGCGGCGAACACCGGCCGCCGGCGCCGGGACTACGACACCGCCGAGGCCGGCGTCAGCCTCACTCAGAACCTCTTCGACGGCTTCGACACCACCAACCAGATCAGCCAGGCCCGTGCGCGCATCAGCTCCGAGGCATACCGGCTGGTGGACGTGGCCGACAACGTGGCGCTGGAGGCGGTGCGCGCATACCTGAACGCGCTGTCCGAGAAGCGCCTGGTGGAGCTCGCGGCGCAGAACGTGGAATCCCACGAGAACATCCTCGCGAACCTGCGCGAGCTGAGCGCACGCGGCATCACGCGCCGCTCCGACGTGGAGCAGACCGAGGGCCGGCTCGCCCGCGCCCAGGCGAGCCTGATCGCGCAGCAGAACAACCTGGAGGACGCGCTGACCGAGATCCACCGCCTGCTCGGCCGCTACCTGTCGACCTCGGACCTGGAAGAGCCGGGCACGCCCGCGGGACCGGCAGACACCGTGGAGGACCTCATCGAGACGGCGCTCGAGGCCCACCCGGCGCTAGCCTCGGCGCAGGAGAACATCGAGGCCGCGCGCTTCGACTACCGGCGCAGCCGCAGCGCCGACCTGCCGTCGCTGGATCTGCGGGTGCAGCAGAACGTGGGCGTTGACAACGACGGCCCGAGCGGGCGCAGCGAGGAAGGCAGCGTGACGCTGAACCTGCGCTACAACCTCTACCGGGGCGGCGCGGATCAGGCCGAGCAGCGCAAGCGGCTGAGCGTGATGCACGAGAACCAGGCGTTCCTGGACCGGGTGCGCCGCCAGGTGGTGGACACGCTGCGCCTCGCCTGGGCCGCGGACCGGGCACTGCACGAGCAGCTCCCGTTCCTCGAGCGGCACGCGGACAAGTCGCTGCAGACGGTGCAGCTCTACCGTGAGGAGTACCTGCTGCAGAAGCGGGATCTCATCGACCTGCTGGATGCGGAGAGCGAGCTCAACCAGGCCCTGAGCCGCGAGGCCGAGGCCCGGTACGGAGCGCTGACCGCGCGCTACCGCATCTACGAGGGCGTTGGCGCGCTGCTCGACGCACTCGGACTCGGCGCCGCGCTGAGCGACGAGGACCTGGTGATTTCCCGGGTGCGGGCCGCCGGCATCGACGCCGAGACCCTGGATGCCGATCGGGATCGGGACGGGCGCCTGGACGCGCGCGACCAGTGTGACAACAGCGCGGCGTCGCGGGACGTGGACGGCTTCGGCTGCAGCGACCAGCGCGAGCTCGCGCTGGGCTATGCAGCGGCGGCCCAGCCGTTCCAGGCCATGCCGGATCGCTTCGTCATGGCGAAGGGTGAGACGCTGGTGCTGCCCGCACGGGCCCTCATCGCCAACGACCGCACCCAGGACCGGGATCGGCCACTGATCCGCTTCTTCACCCAGCCCGGCCACGGCGCCGTCACCCAGAACGCCGCCGGCGACCTGGTGTATACCCCGGACCCGGCGTTCGTGGGCGAGGACACCTTCAGCTACACCCTCGAGGACCGGCGCGCCCGCAGTGCCCGCGGCGAGGTGACGATCAGCGTCGAGGTTCCGGCGGCGGCGGTCGTGCCGGACACGATGACGGTGCGCTTCGGCTACAAGCAGCTCACTCTCACCCCGGAGTCCCAGGCGCGCATGGACCCCGTCATCGAGGCGCTGCGACGCGACCCGCGGCTGCGGGTCGAGGTGCGGACCTACACCGACAACGTGGGCCCCGCCCGCTACAACCAGCGCCTCTCGGATGCGCGTGCCGATGCTCTGCGGGAGATGCTCATCACGCGGGGCATCGCCGCGGATCGCATCGACGCCGCCGGCGAGGGGGAGAACGATCCGGTCGCGGACAACGCCAGCGAGGAGGGCCGGGCACTGAACCGGCGCGGCGAGCTGCGCTTCCTGCCCTCCGGCGGCGGCTGACGACGCCGCTTCCCGGCCTGGCGCCGCACCCCCTGTCGGGTTTCTTTACACCGCCCGCCGTAGCACTGGCCCACCACCGGCGCCCCACGGCGTAAGTCGCGGAATACACGACGTTTGCTCAGCCGTGGCACGGCGCGTGCTACTTCTTCCGCGGGGCGCGGCCGCCACGGGGGCGCGTCCGCAGCCGGGCCTGTTGCCCCGCTTCGGGAGGAACCGAAGGACCGGTTCCGCCGCCCCGCCGGACCGCCAGGCCAGGACGTCCACTGACCGATGCACTCGGATCCGCCACACCGCGCCGCCGACGCCAGGCCCATGCGGCCGCGGCGCCGCCGCTCCCTCGCCGTGGCCGCGGCGGTCCTCCTGGCGCTGGTCAGCCCGGTGCAGGCCCAGGAGCGCGGCGAGCGCGCTGCCGATGAGGTGCGCGACGCCGGCAGTCCCGAGGCCCGGACCATGGCCCTGGCCCGGCTGCTGGACGGACTGCGAGGCGTCAGCCTCCGGCAGCGCCTGGAGGACGTGAACCGCTTCTTCAACGGCTTCCGCCACCGGGCGGATCGGGAGGCGTGGGGCCGGGAGGATTACTGGGCCACGTTGCCGGAGTTCCTGCGCCTGGGCGCCGGCGACTGCGAGGACTTCGCCATCGCCAAGTACTTCGCCCTGCGCGCCCTGGACGTGCCCGACCGGGACCTGGCGGTGGTGTATGCCCGGGACCTGCGTCGCGGACTGCCCCACATGGTGCTGCTGCACGGTGCGCCGGGAGACGGCGCAGCCCTGGTGCTGGACAACCACGAGCCGGACCCCCGTCCCGCCGGGACCCGGGGCGACCTGCTGCCGGTGTTCGCGCTGAACGCGGGGCCGGTGCGGGTGGCCGTCGCCGGGCCGGGCCCGCAGCGGACCTGGCGCGCCGTGGGCTGGCGCCACCGGGTCTGGGATCGGGTGCTCGCGCTCACCTGGGAGGCGCCGCGGCTGGCACGGATCATGCCGGCGAAGCGGGCCCAGGCCCCACTCGCGCAGGCGCCACTGGCCCACCTGGGCACGTGGCGCAGGGGAGCCTGGGCATTGCCGGCGGCGGAAACCCTCCGGCTGGTTCGCCACCCGCCCCGCTGAGCCATCCGCGGCGCCTTGCCGCGCCGCAGCAATAATCGAATTCCCGGTGGGCGGGCGGATACTCGCCCCGAGTGCAATTCGTCCCTGACAGCGGCTTCAGATCCCGCGCGGGCGCCCGATAACGTGCCTGTAGAGCGCTGTCTGATAACCACTTCACACACCGTCGACCACAATCTCGGGCCCGCCCGCCGGGCCGCGTGGCCGTGAGTCGGACGCCAGTGAGCTATGCTGAGTGTTAGGAGTCCGGCTTAAGTGCATGGAATATCTGGCAAACAGAAAGCCACAAGGCCGAACCTTTCGGCGCCCGGGCGAGCCGCGCCGCCGACGGGTGCCCGCGGCCGCGGTCGCGCCCCGGCACGTCCCGCGCACGGAGAGAATCAGGTGATCCCCGGCGAGAAGGCCGGCTACGACCCGCTGCTCGAGTGCCTGGTGGTGTTCGCGAAGCTGTTCCACCGTCCCGTGTCGGTGGACGCCCTGGTGGCCGGCCTGCCCGTGGAGCCGGGCGCCGCAGGGCCGGAGCTGTTCTCCGTCGGCAGCTCCAAGGGCCTGTTCTCCCGGGTCGCCAAGCGCGCCGGCTTCGCGAGCCGACTCGTGCGCCGCGACCTGGAGGCGCTGCCCGACCTGCTGCTGCCGTGCATCCTGGTGCTGCACGGCCGCAACGCCTGCATCCTGGAGAGCATCGATCGCGAGCAGGGGCGCGCCCGCGTCATCCTGCCGGAGATCGGCGAGGGCGAGCAGTGGCTCGCGCTCGACACGCTGCGCGAGCAATACCTCGGCTTCGCGTTCCTGCTCAAGCCGCTCTACGAGGACAAGGTGCGCCAGCAGCAGCCCATGCGGCTGCGCTCCGGGCACTGGTTCTGGGGCACGCTCAAGCGCTCCCGCCAGATCTTCGCGAGCGTGCTGATCGGCTCGATCCTCATCAACCTGTTCGCGCTCGGTACACCGCTGTTCACCATGAACGTCTACGACCGGGTGGTACCCAACAACGCCATCGAGACGCTGTGGGTGCTGGCGCTCGGCGTGGCGCTGGTCTACGGCTTCGACGCCATCCTTCGCTTCATCCGCAACTACCTGCTGGAGGTGGCCGGCAAGAAGAGCGACGTGATCATGTCGTCGATCCTCTTCGAGCAGGTGATGAACCTGCGCATGGACCGCTGGCCGAAGAGCGTGGGCGCCTTCACCAGCAAGCTCAACCAGTTCGAGAGCATCCGCAATTTCTTCACCGCGTCCACTCTGGTGACGCTGGTGGATCTGCCGTTCTCGCTGATCTTCCTGGTGGTGATCTCCTACATCGGCGATGCCCTCGTCACCATCCCACTGATCACAATGGCACTGCTGCTCCTCTACGGGCTGCTGATCGTGCGCCCGCTGCGAGCGAGCATCGAGGGCGTGTTCGCGGCTTCGGCGAACAAGAATGCCATGCTGGTCGAGAGTCTGAGCTCCATCCAGACCATGAAGACCCTGGGCGGCTCCGGCTACGCCCAGTGGGCCTGGGAGGAGTCTACCGGGCAGATCGCCGGGCGCTCGGTGCGCGCGCGCATGCTCTCCAACTCCATCGGCGTCGTGACCAACGTGCTGGTGCAGCTCAACATGGTGGGCGTGGTGATCCTCGGCGTCTACGAGATCATTGATCTGAAGCTCACCATGGGCGGCCTCATCGCGACGGTGATCCTCTCCTCGCGCGCCATCGCGCCCATGGCGCAGGTGGCTTCGCTGATCACCAACTACCAGCAGACCAAGACCGCGTTCAACGCGCTCGAGGCGCTGATGGACGAGCCGGTGGAGCGGCCCGAGGGGGCCACGTACGTGCGACGGCCGGAGTTCAGGGGCGGCATCGAGTTCCGCGACGTGGACTTCACCTATCCCGACTGCGAGCGCGCCACTCTGCAGGGGCTGTCGCTGCGGATCGAGCCTGGCGAGCACGTGGGCATCATCGGACGCGTCGGGTCCGGCAAGAGCACCCTCGCGCGACTGATCCTCGCACTGTACCGACCCCAGCGGGGAGCGCTCAACATCGACGACATCGACATCAACCAGATCGACCCGGCGGAGCTGCGCCACGGCATCGCCTACATGTCGCAGGAGCCGGAGCTGCTGCGCGGCAGCATCCGTCACAACGTCACCTTCAAGAATCCCCGCGCCGACGACGAGGACGTGCTCCGCGCGGCTCATGTGGGCGGGGTCGACCTGTTCGTGAACAGCATGCCGAAGGGCTTCGACACACCGGTTGGCGAGAAGGGCGGCGCGCTGTCCGGCGGGCAGTGCCAGTGCGTGGCGCTCGCGCGGACGGTGTTGATGAATGAATCGATCGTGGTGCTGGACGAGCCCACCAACAGCATGGACAACGCCACGGAGTCCACGGTGCGAAAGCGTCTCTTCGACTACACCCGCGACAAGACGCTCGTTCTGATCACCCACAAGGCGCCCATGCTGGAGCTGGTGGAGCGGGTGGTGGTCATCGAGAACGGCCGCGTGCTGATGGACGGCCCGAGGAACGAAGTGCTCAAGGCGCTCCAGGAGCGGCGCGATGCCGCCTAGCGAATCCGTCGCGCTGACGCACCGGGGAGGCGACGAGGCGGACCTGGCGTACATGCGCTCGCTGGCCGCCGCGGTGGTGCAACGCTCTCCGCGCTATCTCTCCACGATGCTGCTGGTCATGGCACTCGCGTTCGCGACCGCCATCGGCTGGATGAGCTACGCCAAGGTGGACGTGGTGGTGCGCGGCTCCGGCAAGGTGGTCCCGTCGCAGCAGCTGCAGGTCATCCAGAGCCTCGAGGGCGGCGTCGTGTCCGAGATCCAGGTGGGCGAGGGCCAGCTGGTGGAGCTGGGCCAGCCGCTCATCAAGATCAGCGACATCGCGTTCTCGAGCTCCTTCGAGGAAAACCGGCTGCACTACCTGGAGCTGCGCGCCAGCATGGCACGGCTCCAGGCCGAGGCGCACGGCACGCCGTTCGAGCCCGACCCTGCCCTGGCCGAGGAGGCACCGGAGCTGGTGCGCGCGGCGCGCAGCCTCTACGAGAGCCGCCAGGCGCAGCTTGCCGAGACGCTGCGCATCCTGGAGGAGCAGGTGCGGCAGCACGAGAGCAGCCTCGCCGAGGCGCGCGCCAAGCGCCGCCAGGTCGAGAAGAGCCTGTCCCTCACTCGCGAGGAGATCGCGCTGAAGGAACCGCTGGTGGACCGTGGCCTGGTGAGCCGGGTCGAGATCCTCCAGCTCAAGAAGCAGGAGAACGACCTGGCCGGCGAGCTCGAGGGTCTCCGCCTGTCGGTGCCGCGGCTGCAGTCGCTCATCGACGAGGCCGGAGGCAAGATCGAGGAGTCGCGGCTCGAGTTCCGAAACGCCGCCAAGCGCGAGCTGAACGAGACCGCGGCGGAGGCCGCCCGCATCGCCGAGACGCAGACCGCGCTCAAGGATCGGGTCCAGCGCACCACCATTCGCTCGCCCGTCAAGGGCACCGTCACCCGTCTGCACATCAATACCGTGGGCGGCGTGATCAGCCCGAGCGCGCCCGTGATGGAGATCGTGCCATTCGAGGACGCCCTGCTGGTGCAGGTGAACATCAAGCCCCAGGACATCGCCAACATCAGCGTCGGCCAGCCGGCGCGGCTGAAGTTCTCGGCCTACGACTTCGCCGTGCACGGCAGCCTCGCGGGCGAGGTGGTGTTCCTCAGTGCCGACACCGTCACCAACGAGGATGGCGAGAGCTTCTACGTGGCACGTATCAGGCCGGAGCGCGACTACCTGGGTCACGCCTCGCGCCCGCTGCACGTGCGCGTCGGCATGACCGTCGAGGCGGACATCATCACCGACAAGAAATCCATACTCGACTACCTGCTGAAGCCGATCAACCGCGGCTTCCAGCGTGCGCTGAGCGAAGGATGAGGCCGCACGTGAACGTCATTGCGCTGTCCCGTTCCCCCTCCTTCGAGAGTCACCTGCTCCGCGCCCTGGAAGGCGCCGGCTTGCCCGCCGTGAGCGCGGCCCGCGACCCTGAGGCGCTGGACCGCCACGAGGATGCGGCGGTGGTGCTGGTGCATGCACGCTCCTTCCGCGACGAGGACCTGGAGGCCGTCGTCGCGCGCGCCGCGAACGCCCGGCGCCGGGCGGTGGGGGTCGCCGCCGACGTGCCCCGGCTCGAGCAGATGCTCGAGCTGTCACGCCACGGGATCCGCGCCTACTTCAACAGCTACATGGCGGACGTCCACTACCGGCAGATGCTCGCGATGCTGGGAGCCGGCCAGTGCTGGTTCGCGCCACAGCTCCTCGGCCACGCCCTGGAGGCGGCCCGCAGACAGCTGGACGGCGCGGCGGACGAGGCGGCGCTGGAAGGCCTCACGCGCCGGCAGCAGGAGATCGCCCGGGACGTGTCCAGCGGCCTCTCCAACCGGCAGATCGCCGGCGCGCGCGGGATCTCCGAACGCACCGTGAAGACCCACCTGACCCATATCTTCCGCAAGCTCGGCGTCACCAGCCGGCACGCCCTGGGCGCGCGCCTGCGCCGCGCGGTGCCGGGCGACCCGGCCGGCAAGGCGTCCTGACCTCACGCTCCGACTCCGGGGACGCCGTGCCGTCCCCGAGCTGCTCGCGTCCTCGGCCTGTGCACTCCCGCGGCCCAGGCAGCCTGCGGCCGCTGCGACCAGGGGCACGCCGGCCCGGGAACACCGTTCGGGGAAGCCGCGCGCGCCGTTCTGACTTTGTTCCCGACGTCGTCAGCGTCGATACTGACTCTATTGCATCCTTTCCCGAGAGGTCCGCGTGGCCTCGGAGCCGACCCCGGAAACGCCGGACGTGAGCGCCATCGCCACGCTGGAGGCGGGGCAACTCGTGCGCGGGCGCCATCGCTACAAGCTCTACCAGCACCTGGGCTCGGGGAGCTTCGGCACCGTATGGGCCGCCGAGACCCTGGTGCCGGACCGGGACGCACCCGACGTGCCGCCGCCCATGGTGGCCATCAAGTTCTTCGACCCCATGGCCAACAAGAAAGCCACGGAGTTCATCCGCCGGGAGCTTGCGGCGCTGATTTCCATGCGCTCGGAATGCATCCCGCGGGTGTTCGACTGGTCGGTGAATCCCCGGCTGTCCTTTTTCGTCATGGAGCTCTATCCCCACCGTCCGCTGGCGGCAGTCCTCAAGCAGGGCAAGAGCCTCGACGACGACGAGTGCTGGATCCTGCTGGTGGACCTGCTGCGCGCCCTCACCGTCGCCCACCGCGCCGGCATCCTGCACCTGGACATCAAGCCGGCGAACATCATGCCCGACGGCTCCGGTGGCTACCGGCTGCTGGATTTCGGCATCTCCCAGGCAAGCCAGGTGGGCAGGGGTTCCGCCATGACCGTGGGCGCCGGCTCCCTGGGCTACCAGGCCCCGGAGCAGCGGCGCCTGGAGCTGGAGAACCTGGATACGCGCACCGACCTGTGGGCGGTGGGCGCCACCGTGTGGTCGCTTCGCACCGGTATCGACCTGCGCAAGCACCCCGCGAAGCTGCGCAAGAACGCCACCGGCATGCAGTCCTCCCTGCCGCCGCTGTCCACCGAGTGCCTGAGCGTGTCCCTGGAGCTCGACGAGCTGCTGATGCACCTGCTGCGTGCCGACCCGGGGGCGCGCCCGGGCGGGGCCGCGGAGGTGCTGGAGCGGGTCAAGCTCGCCACGGGCATCAACGTGCCCCTTGAGCCTGGCACCGTGGTGCAGCGCGACTTCGAGGAGGCGGAGGTGCGCCAGGTCATCGAGTCGGTGATGGACCCGTTATGGTCATCCCTGCTCGAGCGCGCCGACTTCACCCGCTACTTCGCCCGCTTCGAGAAGGGGGACTATCTCTGCAAGGAAGGGGACGGCTCCTACGAGACCTTCGTGCTGCTGAGCGGAAAGGTGTGCATCGAGAAGGGCGGCAAGCGCATCGCGGTGGACGAGCGCGAGGGCACCTTCCTGGGCGAGCTGTCCACGCTCACGGGCACGCCGCGGGCAGCATCGGTGCGCGCCCTGGGGGAAGTCTGGGTGTGCGCGTTCAACGCGGCAGAGTTCGAACGCCTGCTGGCCGCACACCCGGCAGTGGGCCTTCGGCTCATCAAGCTGATGGCGCAGCGGCTGCTGCGCTCGGCCTGATCGCCGGTTCGGCCGCCCGGCGCCGCTGCGCAGGCACGTGGCAGGCACGCCGCCCCGGCGGCAGCGCGCCCCGGGGCACGCATGCGAGGCTCATGTGCTGTCCACATTCAGGTTGCCGTCGTTCAGCAGGTTGTTGATCACCTGCTGATCGGTGAGCGATCCACCCTGCGTCAGGTCCACCCCTTCGATGGTGATACTCTGTGTCGGCTCGAAGACGGTCCCACCGTCGTGATCGACGTCGATGCGGGTCTCGCTGCTCCCGTCGCCATCGAAGTCGCCCAAGGTCACCGTGAGGTAATCGGTAAGGGGGTTGCTCTCCTCCCCCTGGAGGAGGTCTGCCAGGTCAAGCACGTCTCCGCCGGGACCGGTGGCGAAGTCGGTGATGACGTCCGCTTCGGGCGACCCGACGGTGCCATGCTGACCGGTGCCCCAGTAGAAGGTGTCCGATCCGGTGCCGCCGGTCAGGATGTCGTTTCCGAGGTCGCCCTCGAGGAAATCAATCCCGGCCCCACCGGTCAGGATGTCATCACCGGTGAAGCCCTGCAGTGCATCGTCCCCAGCGGTGCCGGTGATCGTATTGTCGTTGCTGAAGGTCACCCCGATGCTGGTGGGCGTGGTGTCTCCGTCGGCATCGACCAGGTCGACGTTGAAGTTCAACGGGCCCACGTCCGAAGAGTTCATCAAGCGGCTGAACTCGGTCCCGTTGTCCGACAGCTTGAACACGGAGCCGCTCGTTGCGGGTTTGAGAACGATCGAGTCGATCACCCCGATGCCGCCAATCTGGAGGGATGCGGCACTCGAGACGCCGCTGCCCAGCAGGGTCCCGGACTCGTCGTAGGCCTCCCAGATGTAGCTGCCCTTGCTGACCGACATCGCGAGCGTCCCGCTCACGATAGGGGCGGCGTGGAAGTCCAGGGTGAGCGTTTCCTGATTGCTGCCATCGATCTGGTTGTTGCCCACGCCGATGTACAGATTGCTCCAGTTGACCGTGCTCTCGGCCGTCTGTCCCGACTTGGTCACCTCGGTGGAATACAGCGCCACGATGGTGTTGTTGAACACGGCCGTGTCCGCGACCCAGGCGGCCCGGCTCGAATACGCGGCGACCTCGTTGGTGGCGCCCGCGTCGTAGAGGGCGAGCAGCGTGTCATTGCCACCCTGCGCCGCGTCCATCGAATAGGCCTCGAGCTGATCGATCAGCAAGCCGTTGCCGAAGGTCTCGACCGTGTACGTGTCGCTGTCGGGCTCCACTCGCAGCTCGAAGAGCCTGGTCTGGCTTGCGCTCGACGTGAAGGGATTGCTTCCGGACGAATCGGTGTACGCAACCAGCACCGAAGCATCGGTGGGATCGACAAAGTAGTAGATCGGGGCTCCAGCCGAGGTCAGCCCGGAGGCGGCGTGGACCACCGTGGTTCCGTTCCACCCCGCGACGTTAGACGAAACATCCGCGGTGTAGCCCTGGTCCGCACCGAGCGTGTCCAGGGAGGCCTCGAGCAGCCGCCCACCCCAGTTCCGCAGGACCGCGCTGGAGGCCGCAGCCTGGATGCCGTCGTCCGCGATGTCCACGCGGATCGTGACCGAGGCAGAGTCGATCCGGCCGTCGTTCACGGTGACGTCAAAGCTCTCGTACGGCGTGGCGTCGGCGGCGTGGTTGACGGCGCTCTCGAGAGTGTAATCCCACGTTCCATCGCCACGTACGGTCAGCGTGCCGTAGTCGCCGGCGACGGCTCCGATGACCGTCGAGGTCCCATCCAGGGTACCGACCACCGTCCCGTTGACGACCAGGCTCAAGGTTCCGCCCTCGGCATCGCTATAGGTCAGCTGGCCACTGGCGCTCGTACCGCTCGGCGCTGCCTGGGTACCCTCGGCCAGACCGGATTCGTTGACCGACGCGACCGCGGCCCCATTCAGCTCGGGGGCATCGTTGATGGTGATCGGCACGTTTGCCGAGACCGTGGTGATGCTGTCGCTCACGCTGTAGCTGAAACTGCCGGCGCTGGCAGGATAGGTGTAGCTGGCAGGAGCGATGTAGAGCAGCCCCGCGAGCTGCCCTGCGGTCAGGATCTGGCCGTTGCCCACCGCGGTACCGTCGGCGAGGGTGACGCTGCCAAGAGTGGGGAGCCCCGTGACGGTGATCGTGAGGGCGTCACCGTCCACGTCCGCCGGGGCGCCGATCCCCATGGGAACACCCGGCATGCCCTCGTCAGCCAAGACGCTCGGAGTCGACACGACCGGCGCGTCGTTGGTTCCCGTGACGTTGACCGACACGACTCGAGAGACCGACTCGCCATCTGCCGTGGTGGCGGTCACCGTGAACGCCTCGATCGCGCTCTGCCCCGCGGCAAGCGACTGGGAGGCCGTGGTGTCGAGTACGTATGACCAGTTGCCAACCGCGTCCACTGCGAAAGTGCCGTACGCGCCCGCCGTGCCGGGCTGCGCGGTGAACGTGGGCGCGTCGGGCGCATCGGCATCGGACACGGTCAAGCTACCGCTGGTGCTCAGCGTGACATCCTCTTCCACCGCACCGCTCGCGGTGCCGCTGATCACCGGCGCGTCCTCGGTCCCGGTCACCGTGACGGTGACGGTCTGCGTGGTGGACTCCCCGTCGGCGGTCGTCGCCGTGACCGTGAAGGTCTCGGTGGCGGTCTCACCGCCGGCCAGGCTCTGCGCCGCGGCATTGTCCAGGCTGTAGCTCCAGCTCCCCGCCGCGTCGACAGCGAAGGTGCCGTAGGCGCCGGCAGTGCCCGGCTGCGCCGT
>JBFHNV010000018.1:0-42906 GCA_041593595.1 Gammaproteobacteria bacterium | reverse complement strand
CGGTGTCGCGGGGACCGGGACCGACCCCTCTCGCGGCTGGGCCTCCGGTCCGGGCGGGCGGGTCAGGGTCCACCATCCGCCGGCCAGCAGGCCCAGTCCCAGCAGGGCGACGGCCGTGAACGCCGCCGTGCGCGACCGCCGTGGCCGCGCGGGCGCCTCGCGGCGCTCGGCAGCCGGGCCGATCTCGGTGACGGCGTCCGCGGACACCGTCGCGGCGGGCGGCGGCGGGAACATGTCGCGCCACGCGGCGATGGACTGCGGGCGATCCTCGGGCCGGAACGCGAGGGCCGCGTCCACCGCGGCCAGGAACCGCGCCGAGTAGCGCCCGCGGCCGAGGCGGGCAGCGGGCTCCATGGGATCCGCATGGCCCTCGATGCGGGCGTTGCCGCGCACGATGGCGTCCAGCGGCGGCCGGCCCCGATCCAGTGCCGCGTACAGGGTGGCCCCCAGCCCGTAGATGTCGGTCCAGGGGCCCTGCTTGCCCTCCTGGGAGTGGTACTGCTCGTAGGGAGAGAAGCCGGTCGACACCACGCTGGTCAGCGTGCGCGTCTGCACGCCCAGCGCCAGGCGCGCCGATCCGAAATCCAGCAGCACCGGCGAGCCGTCGCCGCGCAGGTGCAGGTTCGCAGGCTTCACGTCGCGGTGGATGAAGCCCGCCGCGTGGACGTGCTCGAGCCCGTCCAGCAGCGGGTGCACGATGCGCAGCAGCGACTGCTCGCCGCCGATGCGGCCGAACTTGAGCAGGCTCTCGAGGCTCTCGCCCTGCTCGTGCTCCATCACCATGTAGGCGGTGCCGTTGGCCTCGAACACGGCGATCACCCGCACGATGTTCGGGTGCACGAGGCGGGCGAGGATCTGCGCCTCGCTGAGGAAGCGCTCGAGCCCCCACAGGAACGTCTGCTTGCGGTCCTCCGTGAAGGGGCGCACCCGGCTGTCGCGCTCGCGCACCGCGAGCTCGATGGGCAGGTATTCCTTGATGGCGACCGGCCGCGCCAGGTTGGTGTCGGTGGCCTGGTAGGTGATGCCGAAGCCGCCCTGCCCCAGCACCGGGCCGATGCGGTACCAGTGCAGCCGGTAGCCTTCGGGAAGGGCGTTGCCGTGAGCCGGATGCTCGGTGGTTGACATGGGTGGCCGCGGTGCCTGGCCGGGCCAGTATGCGCCGGCGGTGACGGGCGGACCAGGGACCCATCGCGCATGCGCGGCGCCGGTCGCAGCGGCGCGCCGGTGCCCGCGGAGCGTCAGCCGATACCGAGCAGCCGGCGCAGGGAAGGCAGGTCGGGCGCGGGCAGCCCCGCACCGTGCAGGCGCGCGAGGGGCCCGCGACCGGAACGCGGCATGCCGTCCGCGTCGTAGCCGAGGGCGCGCAGGCGCCATCCCCCGCGCCCGTTCTTGAGCACACCCAGGTGCAGCCCGACGCCGTCGAAGACGGCGTGCAGGTCGCGCCGCAGCTCCAGGAGCGCGAGGCCCTCCAGGCGCTGCGCGCGCTCCGCCGGCGTGAAGTGCAGGCCGTGCAGCCACCCGGCGCCCTCGGCGAAAAGGGTGGTCAGCGGCGCGAAGCTGCGCCGGTGGTGCTTGCTGGGGCCGCGACGCAGCAGGCCCAGGTAGTGCTCGTCGGTGCCGTAGCCCACGTTGGTGGCCCAGCCGTAGTGCGGCACGCGATGCGCGAGATCCTGCATCAGCCGATCGCGCGTCACCTTCGCCACCACGGAGGCCGCGGCGATGGACAGGGAGCGGCGGTCGCCCTTGATCACGGTGCACGCGGCGCAGGCCACGTCCGGCGCCGTGCGCCCGTCCACCAGCGCGTGATCCGGTGCCACGTCCAGTGCCGCCACCGCGCGGCGCATGGCGAGCATGTCCGCCCGCAGGATGTTCAGGGCGTCGATCTCCGCCACGCTGGCCATGCCGACACCGACCCGGGCGACGTCGTGGATGACGTCATAGAAGCGGTCCCTTGCCTGCGGGGTCAGCAGCTTGGAGTCCGTGAGCCCGCGCAGCCGGCGCGGCTTCGCCCCACCCGGCAGCACCACCGCGGCCGCCACCACCGGTCCTGCGAGGGGGGCGCACCCCGCCTCGTCCACGCCGCACACCACCCCGCCCAGGGCACGTTCCAGGTGCAGGTTGGGCCAGGCAGGAAGGCGGGCGGCGGGACACATTGCAGCGGAGCTCGCGAGCACCGGTGAGGGTAATGGATCGCGCCGGGCCTGTCGCCACGGCCGACGGCCGCTGCGGCAGTTGCCGTGGCACGGCAGCGGCTTCGCCGGCGTGGCGCCGGCGCCGTGCTACGCTCCCGGCGCGACGAAACCGGGAATTCGACCCATGGCGGATCGGCAGGCGGGCGGACACGCTCGGGTGGCCCTGATCACGGGGGCCGGAGGGCGCGGGGGGATCGGGCGGGCCATCGCCCGGGCGCTGGCGGCCGACGGCATCGCCCTGGCTCTCACCGACATCCGCCGCGATCCGGACACGCTGCCGCCGGACGAGGTGGCCTGCGGCTGGCGGGGCGTCGACAGCGTGGCCGAGGAGGCGCGCTCGCTGGGCGTCGACGCGCGGCCCTTCCACTGCGACCTGCGGGATCCCGACGCCATCGAGACGCTGGTGGCGAGCGTGGTGGACGCGTTCGGTCACGTGGACGTGCTGGTCAACAACGCCCGGGCACTCATGGGCCGGGACAGCCGGCCGGTGACGGACCTGTCGCTGGAGGTCTGGGAAGGATTTCTCGCCATCAACGCCACCGCCCCCTTCCTGCTCATGCGCGCGGTGGCCCGGCGCATGGTGGCGCGCGGCCGCGGCGGGCGCATCGTCAGCATCGGCTCGGACATGTCCAAGCGTGCGCTGGCGAAGACCGCGGCCTATGCCGCGTCCAAGTTCGCCCTCATCGGGCTGACCCAGGCCGCGGCCATGGATCTCGCGCCCCACGGCATCACGGTGAACGCGGTCTGTCCGGGCCCGGTGCGCACGAACCGCTTCAACTTCGCGGAGAAGGAGCGTGCCGACGCCGAGGGCGTGTCCCTGGACGTGGTGCGCGAGCAGGGCTGGGACGACAAGGCCCGCGCAATTCCCCTGGGGCGCCCGGCGGCCCCCGAGGAGGTGGCGGCGCTGGTGGCCTTCCTCGTCTCGGACCGTGCCGGCTACGTCACCGGGCAGGCGTACAACATCAACGGCGGGATGTTCTTCCACTGACCGATATCCGATCGCCATGCCCGGCGCGAGATCGCAAGCACCTCCCACGACGGACAACGCCCGGCGCAACCTCAACCCGCAGGTGGCGGCCCGCCTGCGCGAGGCGGCGGACCTGCTCGAGCTTCAGGACGCGAACGCCTTCCGGGTCGCCGCCTACCGCAAGGCGGCCGACACGGTGGACGGCCTGGGCGAGGACGTGGCCACCATCGCGAGGCGCGAGGGCGCCGAGGGGCTGACCCGACTGCCGGCCATCGGGCGCGGAATCGCATCGGCAATCCTCGAGATGGGCGCCACCGGACGCTGGGCCCGCCTCGACCGCCTGCGCGGCGAGATGGACCCCGTGCGGCGCCTGCAGTGCGTGCCCGGAATCGGACCCGCGCTCGCGGTGCGTATCCACGACGCCCTGGACATCGAAAGCCTGGAGGACCTCGAGGCGGCGGCCCACGATGGCCGCCTGGCCGGCGTGCCTGGCATCGGCCGCCGCAGACTCGCCCAGCTGCAGGCGACCCTGGACGGGATGTTGCGCAGGCTGCGTCCCCGCCGCGCGCACCGGCCTGAGGTCCCGGACGTGCCGACGCTGCTGGAGGTGGATCGGGAGTACCGTGAGCGCGCGGCGGCCGGCGAGTTGCCGACCATCGCGCCGAAGCGGTTCAATCCCGGGCACGAGCGCTGGCTGCCCATCCTGCACACGGACCGCGCGGACTGGCATTTCACGGCGCTCTTCTCCAACACCGCCCGGGCCCACGAGCTGGGCCGAACCCGGGACTGGGTGGTCATCTACTGCTACGACGGTGAGCACCAGGAGAGCCAGTGCACCGTGGTGACGGAGACACGGGGCGACCTCGCGGGGCGGCGCGTCGTGCGCGGCCGCGAGAAGGAATGCCTGGAGTACCATCGTGCGACGTACGGCCGCCGGGGAGCCCGGACCTAAATAGCCGTTCCGAGATCCGAGCTCACCAGTCATGGAGGAGGGAGGCATGGGTCGGTGCGCCCGGAGGCCGCAGGGACACCGCCTCCGGGCGCCCAGGGACGGGTTCACGGCGGGGCGCGTCGACCCATGCCTTCCTCCGCATTACGGAAAGCCTGTAGCAGATTTCGGAACAGCTAGTTAGCCCCCGACGACCGGCCCGCGCCCCCCGACGGCCCGATGTGGACCCTGTCTCGACGCACGGAATGGACAAGAAGACCCAGTTCAACGCCTGGTACGCGATCCTCGCGGTGCTCGCCGTGCTCTGGATCCGGGAAGCCTGGGTCGCGTACCGGTCCGTGCAGGTGATCCCGTACAGCCGCTTCGTGCAGCTGGTCGACGAGGGCAAGGTCGAACGGATCACCATCGGCAGCGAGCGGATCCGGGGCGCCTTCAAGTCGCCCCAGGACGGCCATGCCGAGTTCGTGACCCTGCGCGTGGATCCGGCCCTTGCCGGGAAGCTGGAGTCGGCGGGCGTGGAGTTCTCCGGCGCCGTCGAGAGCACCTTCCTCAAGGACCTGCTCTCCTGGGTGCTGCCGACGCTGGTGTTCTTCGGCATCTGGTGGTTCCTGGTCCGGCGCATGGCGGAGCGCCAGGGCCTCGGCGGCTTCATGACCGTCGGCAGGAGCAAGGCCAAGGTCTACATGGAGAGCAAGACCGGGGTCACCTTCGACGACGTCGCCGGTGTGGACGAGGCGAAGGCGGAGCTGGTGGAGATCATCGATTTCCTGAAGGATCCGGCGCAGTACGGCAAGCTCGGTGCGCGCATTCCCAAGGGCATTCTCCTCGTGGGTCCGCCGGGAACGGGCAAGACCATGCTCGCCAAGGCGGTTGCCGGCGAGGCGGGCGTGCCCTTCTTCTCCATCAGCGGATCCGAGTTCGTGGAGATGTTCGTGGGCGTGGGCGCGGCCCGGGTGCGGGACCTCTTCGAGCAGGCGAGTCGGCTGGCGCCCGCAATCATCTTCATCGACGAGCTCGACGCCCTGGGCCGGGCGCGGGGCGCGGCCAGCGGCATCGGCGGCCACGACGAGCGCGAGCAGACCCTCAATCAGCTACTGGCGGAGCTGGACGGGTTCGATCCGCGCACCGGCGTCGTCCTGCTCGCCGCCACCAACCGCCCCGAGATCCTCGACCCGGCGCTGCTGCGCGCCGGGCGCTTCGATCGCCAGGTCCTCGTCGACCGCCCGGACAAGATCGGGCGCAGGCAGATCCTCGACGTGCACGTGCGAAGGGTCACCCTCTCACCCGACGTGGATACGGAGCAGATCGCCGCCCTCACCCCGGGGTTCAGCGGCGCGGACCTGGCGAACCTAGTGAACGAGGCGGCACTGCTCGCCACCCGCAGGCGGGCCGAGTCGGTGTCGATGCAGGACTTCACCGGCGCCATCGAGCGTCTGGTGGCGGGTCTCGAGAAACGGAACCGGCTGCTGATCCCGAGGGAACGCGAGGTGATCGCGTTCCATGAGATGGGCCATGCGCTGATCGCGCTGTCCATCGAAGGCGTCGACCCGGTGCACAAGGTCTCCATCATCCCGCGGGGCGTCGGCGCGCTCGGCTACACGATCCAGCGGCCGACGGAAGACCGCTTCCTGATGACGCAACGGGAGCTGGAGAACAAGATCGCCGTGCTGATGGGCGGCCGTGCCGCCGAGCACCTGGTCTTCGGAGAGCTCTCCACCGGCGCCGCCGACGATCTCGCCAAGGCCACTGACATCGCGCGCAGCATGGTGGCCCGGTACGGCATGAACCCGGAACTCGGGAACGTGACCTACGAGAGCGATCGGGCGACGTTCCTGGGGCCCATGGCCGGCACGGCCGAGCGCGACTACAGCGAGCAGACCGCCCGCGAGATCGACGTGGCCATACAGGACATCGTGGCCCGGATGTTCGAGCGTGCACACGGTATCCTGGCGGACAATCGCGACCTGCTGGAGCGCACCGCCAGGGCGCTGCTCGAGAAGGAGACGCTGGACGAATCCGCGCTGGCCGAGCTGTGCGGGGACATCAGGCGGGAGCCGGCGAGCGCCGGGGCGCCGAGCGCTCAGGGGCAGCGTCCGTCCGTCGGCGCCAGTACCGGCGAAGCACGCGCCCGCGGTCTGCATCACGGGGCGAGCCCGTCGGGCCCGTGAGCGAGCTCGATCGGCCCCTGCGCGATTTCGGGCGCCCGGTGTTTGATCGGCATCAAGCCGGCCGCCCCGGTCTGGCGCTAAATAGACGTTCCGAAATCTGAGCTCACCGGTCAACGAGGAGGGAGGCATGGGTCGAGACGCCCGTGAGCGGCAGGGGCGAGGCGGTCCGAGCGAAAGGTCCGGTGGACCCTTCGTCCGCCGAGCGGGCACGCCACGGATGGCAGGCCCCGGCCCCGCAAGCGGCGCACGACGGCGCCGCGCAGCGGGCCGCCTCTTCCCCCTGGGACGGGTTCGCGACGGGGCGCGTCGAGCCATGTCTTCCTCCGCATCACGGAGTTTTTTTGGCAGATTTCGAAACGGCTATTCGGCGTGCCCGGGTGCAACGGCCAACGTGGCGTCCGGTGGCGATGAGTCATGCATGCCGTCGCCGCGACGACGGTGACGGTTTGCGCGTCAGAGAGGATCGACGCCGCCGCCTCGTGCGGGAGGTGGCTTCGCAGGCGCGGGCGCTGCTGAGCGAGACCGCTGAGCCTCCGCTGTCCCGGGCAGTGCTGCGCGCCATGCTGCGGGTGCGCCGGGAGCACTTCGTCCCCGCGTCCAAGGTAGATTTCGCCTACGCGAACGCCGCCCTCAGCATCGGTCACGGCCAGACCATCTCGCAGCCGTTGATCGTGGCAATCATGACCCACCTGCTCCGTGTCGGGCCCGACGACACCGTGCTGGAGGTGGGGACCGGCTCCGGTTACCAGGCCGCCGTGCTGTGCGAGATCGCCCGCCACGTGTACACGGTGGAGGTGGTCGAGGCCCTGGCCCGGTCTGCCAGGGAGCGGCTCTCGGAGCATGGATACGACAACGTCACGGTGCGCACCGGCGACGGCGGGCAGGGCTGGCCCGAGCACGCCCCCTACGAGGGGGTCATCGTGACCGCGGCAGCGCCGGCCATACCGCAGCCGCTCCTCCAGCAGCTGCGCCCGGGCGGCCGGATGCTCATTCCCCTCGGGCGCCCGCTCGACGTCCAGTGGCTCACCGTCATCGCGAAGCAGCCCGAGGGGCGGACCGACGTGCGACGGATCCTGCCGGTGCGTTTCGTGCCGTTGACCGGGGCGTCGGGGGCCGGTTGACGGCCGGACAGGCGTGGCCGGGCCGCCTGCGGCGGTGCGCGGCAGACGCACCCGGTTGCGTTGGCTGCCCGGGCGCGGCACCCCGTTGATCCCGATCAACGGGCTCCACCGCCGGCCTCGCTTAGAGTGGCGTATCTCGACGCAGGGCATCCTCTCCGGCACCTCAATTGCGCGACCACGAGCCATCTCCCAGCGTTGCCCGGACAGAGCCGCGCCGGTGCACCCGGCGCCGCTGCGCGGGGTCGCACGCCGCGGTCCCATGAGCGCTGCAGGCGCCGCCCCAGGCCGGGTGCGCGCCGTGCGCGGCAGCGTCGTCGACGTGGAATTCCCGGGCCCACTGCCGCCGCGTCACCACTGCCTGGTCGCGGGCGACGCCTGCGAGGTGGTTCTCGAGGTGCAGAGCCACCAGGACATGCGAACGGTGCGCGGCATCGCGCTCAATTCGACTCGCGGACTCGCCCGCGGCGCGCCGGTGGTGGACACCGGCACCGGGCTGGAGGTGCCGGTGGGAAGGCCGCTGCTCGGGCGTATGATCAACGTCTTTGGCAAGGCCATCGACGGCGGCGAGGACCCCCAGGGCGAGGCCCGCCTGCCCATCCATCGCCCGCCCCTGCCGATCCGGCGGCGCGTCACGCGCAACGAGATCCTCGAGACGGGCATCAAGGTCATCGATCTGCTGGCGCCGCTGGAGCGCGGTGGCAAGGCGGGCCTGTTCGGCGGTGCGGGGGTGGGCAAGACGGTGCTCATCACCGAGCTCATCCACAACATGGCCCGGGGCCACGAGGGCGTGAGCCTGTTCTGCGGCATCGGCGAGCGCTGCCGGGAGGCGGAGGAGCTGTACCGGGAGATGCGCGAGGCCGGGGTGCTCGCGCAGACCGCGATGGTTTTCGCGCAGATGAACGAGCCGCCCGGCGCCCGCTTCCGGGTGGGCCACGCGGCGCTCACGGTTGCGGAGTACTTCCGCGACGAGAGCCGGCGCGACGTGCTGCTGCTCATCGACAACATCTTCCGCTTCGTGCAGGCCGGCTCCGAGGTGTCCGGCCTGATGGGGCGCATGCCTTCGCGCATGGGCTACCAGCCGACGCTGGGCAGCGAGCTCGCGGAGCTCGAGGAGCGCATCAGCAGCTCGGCCACCGGCGCCATCACCTCGGTGCAGGCGGTGTACGTTCCGGCCGACGACCTCACCGATCCGTCCGCGACCCACACCTTCGCGCACCTGTCCGCGTCCATCGTGCTGTCGCGCCAGCGCGCGAGCCAGGGGCTGTACCCGGCCGTGGACCCACTCGCGTCCGATTCGAAGATGCTCGCGCCCGGGACCGTGGGGGCGCGGCACCACCGGGTCGCGGCCCGGGTGCGGCGCACCCTGGCCGAGTACGAGGAACTCAAGGACATCATCGCCATGCTGGGACTGGAGGAGCTCTCGCGCGAGGACCGCGCCACGGTGAACCGGGCACGCCGTCTCGAGCGCTTTCTCACCCAGCCCTTCGCCACCACCGGGCACTTCACCGGCCGCGAGGGCCGCCGGGTTCCGCTGGAGGTCACGTTGTCGGGCTGCGAGCGGATCCTGGCCGACGAGTTCGCCGACATGCCCGAGCGCCTGCTGTACATGGTGGGCGGCGTCGACGAGACGGCGCGTGCCGGCGCGGCGCGGCGGGGGACGGGGCGGTGAGCATGCGCCTCGAGGTACTGACCCCGACCCGGGTGATGGTGGACACCCGCGTGGACAAGGTGGTGGCCGAGGCGGCGGACGGCAGCTTCTGCCTGCTGCCCCGCCACGCCGACTGGGTGGCCGCGCTGGTGCCGGCGGTGTTCTCGTATTGGGCGCAAGGTCGGGAGCACATCCTGGCGGTGGACGAGGGCACGCTGCTCAAGTGCGGCCGGGAGGTGCTCGTCTCGGTGCGCGAGGCGGTGGCGGGCAGCGATCTGGCGAGCCTGCGCGACACGGTGGAGCGGGAGTTCCTGCGCGTCGGTGAGCACGAGCGCCAGGCGCGCAGCGCGCTGGCGCGCCTGGAGGCCGGGGCGCTGCGGCGCTTCTCGGCCATCCACCCCGCGCCCGGGAGCCCGCACGGTGCCTGAGCCAGACCCGCGCGAGCACGACACCGGCGACACGACGGACGCCGGCTTCCTGCAGCAGGTGCAGCGCAAGGCGGAGCGCCGGCGTCGTCACCGCAGCGGCGCGGACCGCACCGTGTGGCAGTGGTTCGGCATGTTCGGGCTCGTGGGCTGGGCGGTGACCGTGCCCACCCTGGTCGGCATCGCGCTGGGATGGTGGATCGATCGGACCTGGCCCGGACCGGCCTCGTGGACACTGAACCTGCTGGTGGTGGGGGTGATCCTCGGCTGCTGGAACGCGTGGCGCTGGGTGCAGCGCGAGGGACGCGGGCGCTGACGCGCCGGCGACCGGCACGACGACATCCATGGAGGAGCGACCGTGAGCCACGTGAACGACCTGGGCATGGGCGCGCTGCTCGGCGCCGTCCTCGGGCTGGCGTACTGCCTGGCACTGTGGTGGCACGTGCGCCGCCTGGTGGCCGCGAGGCATCCCGGACCGTGGCTCGCGGTAGGCGCGCTGCTGCGCATCGCCGTGGTGGGCGCCGTCCTCTATGGCATCGCCGAGTACGAATGGCTGGCCATGATCGGCGCCGCCGCGGGGTTCGTGTTCGTGCGCACCTGCGTCGTCGGCCGGGTCTCCACCGCCGCCAGCCGCGCCCTGGCCGCGGATCGGGGACGGTGGTGACCATCAGCCCCGACCAGGTCGTGCTGTGGTCGCTGGGGCAGTTCCACCTCAACGCCACCCTCGCCTTCACCTGGCTCGTCATGGCCCTGCTGGGCGCCGGCTCCTGGCTGGTGACCCGCAGGCTCTCCGACGGGCCGGAGATCTCCACCTGGCAGAACCTGCTCGAGGTCCTGGTGGGCGGCATGCGCGACCAGATCCGTGCCGTGAGCCACCAGGACCCGGGGCCCTACCTGCCCTTCGTGGGCACCCTGTTCCTGTTCATCGCCACCTCGAACCTGCTGGCCGTGGTTCCCGGCTACCTCGCGCCCACCGGCTCCCTGTCCACCACCACCGCCCTGGCGGCCTGCGTGTTCGTGGCGGTGCCGGTGTTCGCCATCGCCGGCTCCGGGCTGCGCGCCTACCTGCGCCGCTACGTCCAGCCCACGCCGCTGATGCTGCCGTTCAACCTCATCGGTGACCTGTCGCGCACCCTGGCGCTGGCGGTGCGTCTGTACGGCAACATCATGAGCGGCACCGTGATCGCGGGCATCCTGCTCAGCCTCACGCCGTTCTTCTTCCCGGTGGTCATGCAGGCCCTCGGACTGCTCACCGGGATGATCCAGGCCTACATCTTCGCGGTGCTGGCCATGGTCTACATCGCCTCGGCCAGCGCGGTGACGGAGACGCCCCCATCCGAGGAGCCCGCCGAGACACCCGCGAACTCCCGCAACCAGGAGGAAGACTGATGGACAGCGCATCGCTCATCGCCGCCGTCTCGGTGCTGTCGGCCGGACTCACCATCGCCATCGGCTCCATCGGACCGGCGCTTGGCGAAGGCCGCGCCGTGGCCCAGGCCCTGGCGGCCATCGCCCAGCAGCCGGACGAGTCCGGTCTCATCACGCGCACGCTGTTCGTGGGGCTCGCGATGATCGAGTCCACCGCCATCTACTGCTTCGTGGTGACCATGATTCTCATCTTCGCGAACCCGTTCTGGGACCACGCCGTCGCTGCCGCCGGAGGCTGAGCCATGCACGTGGACTGGGTGACGGTGGTGGCCCAGGTCGTCAACTTCCTGGTCCTCGTCTGGTTGCTCAAGCGCTTCCTCTACGCACCCGTGCTCTCGGCCATGGAGCGGCGTCGCCGGCGCGTCGCCGAGCGGCTCGAGGAGGCGGCCCGCCGCGAGCGCGAGGCGGACGAGGCCCGCGGGCGTCACGAGCGCCTCGAGGCCGATCTGGCGCAACGCCGCGAGACCCTGCTGGCGCAGGCGCGCGACGAGGCGGCGGACCGGCGCCGCGAGTGGCTCGAGCAGGCGCGCGGCGAGGTGCAGGCCGCGCGGCTCGCGTGGCGCCACGACCTGGAACGTGAGCGTGCCGACACCCGCGCCCGGCTGCGCCAGGCAGTGGCGGACGCCGCGCTGGACGCGGCGAGCCAGCTCCTCGGCGAGCTGTCCGACTCGGACCTGGACCACCAGATGGTGCGCCGCTTCATCGCCCGCCTCGAGACGCTGGACGAGGACGCCCTCACCGGCCTGGCCGGCGGTGGCGGGCCGCTGCGCGTGCGCAGCGCCCGGGAGCTGGACCCGGCGCTGCGGGCGCGGCTGAGCCGGGCGCTGCACGAACGCATCGGCGTGCTGGTGCCGGTGGAGTACGCCGTGACGCCGGAGCTGCTGGCGGGCATCGAGGTGGACGCCGGCGGGCTGCACGTGGGGTGGAGCCTCGCCGAGCGCATGCAGGGGCTGGAGCGGCGTCTGTGGGCGCAGCTGCGAGTCCAGTCCCGGGAGGACGAATCCCGGGCGGCGGCATCGCAGCGGGACGTGCGCGACGGCGGTGCACGGAATGGCTGACACGGACGTCCTGCAGGAGGTGGCCGAGGACGTGCGCCGGGCGGTGGCGAGCGCCGCACGTGGCGCCCGGGAGGGCATCGAGATCGTCCAGGCCGGCAGCGTGAGGCACGTGGAGCGGGGCATCGCCCGCGTGACCGGGCTGCCGGACGTGGGCGCGGACGAGCTGCTCCTGCTCGCCGGGCAGGTGCCCGGCATCGCCTTCAACCTGGACCCGCACGAAATCGGCGTCCTGCTGCTGGGCGACAGCGCCGCCGTGCAGGCGGGCGCCGACGTGCGCGCCACCTCGCGGCAGCTGGACACGCCTGTGGGCGAGTCGCTGCTGGGGCGCGTCGTGAACGCCCTGGGCCAGGCACTGGACGGGGCGGGGCCGCCGGATGCCGCCGAACGCTGGCCGGTGGAGCGTGACGCTCCGGCCATCGTGGACCGTGCGCCGGTGACCCGCCCGCTGCACACCGGCATCAAGGTCGTGGACGCCCTGTTCCCCGTCGGGCGCGGCCAGCGCGAGCTCGTCATCGGCGATCGACAGACCGGCAAGACCACGCTGGCGCTGGACGCCATTCTGAGCCAGGGCGAGGACGTGGTGAGCATCTACTGCGCCATCGGCCAGCGCGCCACCGGCGTCGCGCGCGTGATTCAGACGCTGCGCGAGCACGGAGCGATGCACCGCTGCATCGTCGTGGTGGCCTCCGGCGAGGACGAGCCGGGGCTGCAGTTCGTCACGCCCTACGCCGCCATGAGCATGGCGGAGTGGTTCATGCAACGCGGCCGCGACGTGCTGCTGGTGCTGGACGATCTGACCCGCCACGCGCGGGCCTACCGGGAGCTGTCGCTGCTGCTGCGCCGGCCGCCGGGGCGCGAGGCCTATCCGGGGGACATCTTCTACATCCACTCCCGGCTGCTGGAGCGCTCGGCGCGCCTGCGAGACGGCGGCTCCATCACCGCCCTGCCCATAGTGGAGACCCAGGCGCAGGACATCGCCGCCTACATCCCCACCAACCTGATCTCCATCACCGACGGCCAGCTCTACCTGTCGCCGGAGCTGTTCCATCGCGGCGAGCTGCCGCCGGTGGAGGTGGGGCGCTCGGTGTCGCGGGTGGGCGGCAAGGCGCAGCACCCGGCGCTGCGCGCGGTGGCCGGGGATCTGCGCCTGGCGCATGCCCAGTTCGAAGAGCTGGAGACCTTCTCGCGCTTCGCCACCCGCCTCGACGACGAGACTCGCGCCACCATCGAGCGTGGCCGGCGGCTGCGCGAGGTGCTCAAGCAGCCGGAGCACGAGCCCATGCCGGTGGTGGAGCAGGTAGCGGTGCTGCACGCGGTCACCGCCGGCCTGCTGGACCCCCTCCCCCTCGAGGACATCGCCGGCGCGGAGCGCGCGCTGCGCGCCTCGGTGCAGCGCGAGGCACCGGAGTTCTGCGCGCGCGTGGAGGCGGGCAACGCGCCCCGGGACGTAGATCGGGCCAGCCTCGACGATCTGGCGCGCAGGGTGCTGGCGCGGGACGGGGGCGGCGATGGCCACGGCTGAGGAGCTCGAGCGCAGCCTCGCCAGCCACCGGGAGCTGCGTTCCATCGTGCGCACCATGAAGGCGCTGTCCGCGGCCAGTATCCACCAGTACGAGCACGCAGCGTCGGCGTTGGACGACTACTTCCGGACCGTCGAGCTGGGCATGGGCGCGGTGCTCGGCCGCATCGGGCCACCGCCGGCCGTACGGGCCAGCCGCGGGGCGGGCGGCGTCACCGTGGTGTTCGGCACCGACCACGGGCTGTGCGGGCGCATCAACGCCGACGTGGCGACGCGCGCCGCGGAGCACCTGCGGTTGACCCAGGGCGCGGTGCGCATCCTGGCCGTCGGCGCGCGCCTGGAGCCGCTGCTGGCGGAGCAGGGCCATCCCCCGCACGCGCTGCTGCCGGCGCCGGTGTCGGCGGCGCGCATCAAGTCCCTGGTGAGCCGGCTGCTGCTCACGGTCGACGCCTGGGCCGGCACCGCCGGCGCCGTCTCGCTCACGGTGGTCTACGCCCACCACCGCCCGGGCGGCGCCTATCGTGTCGTGCGCCGCAACCTGTTTCCGCTGGACCCGCCGCGGATGCGCGCCGCGGCCGGTCCCTGGCCGTCCCGCTCGCTGCCCGCGTTCTCCATGGAGCCGCGGCGCCTGCTGGGCGCGCTTCTGCGCGAGTACCTGTTCGTGTCCCTGTTCCGCGCCTGTGCCGAGTCACAGGCCAGCGAGCACGGCAGCCGTCTCGGCGCCATGCGCGCCGCGGAGCGCAACCTGGACCAGCGCATCGACGAGGTCACCCTGGCATGCCGGCGCGTGCGCCAGGGCGCCATCACCGCGGAGCTGCTGGACGTGGTGGCGGGCTACGAGGCCACCGGGGGCGAGGCGTGAGCGCCATGCCGACGGGCCGCGGGCGGAGCGGGCCGACGGCATGCGCGTTTCGCGCGTCCGCTACTTGACCGCGATACAGGTGCAGGCCGCCCGGTTGGCGACCTTGTGGGACACGCTGCCCAGGAACATCCCCTTCACGTCGCTCAGGCCGCGCGAGCCCATCACCACGCAATCCGCCCCGTGCTCGTCGACGCAGCGCAGGATCCGGTCGGCCGCGTCGCCGTCCATGAGCACCACGGCCACGTCGCGCAGGCCATGCTCTCTCGCCCGATCCCGCGCGTCGTCCAGGAGGTGCTGGCCCACCTCCACGAGCACCCGCGACGAGATGGCCCTGTCATCGTAGCCCGGGCCCACCTCGAGCTGGGTTTCCATCCCCTGCAAGCGCCGGATCTCCGGCTCCACCTGCCCCACCAGGCCCTCCGTGCGGGCGAACCGCTCGAGCGCGGTGGTGTCGGAGTTGCGCAGCAGCACGTGGGCGATGACCAAGCCGGCCTCGTACTTCTTCGCCATGTCGATGGCGAGCTCCAGGGCCTTCCCGGCGTGGGCCGAGCCGTCCAGGGCGCAGAGGATCTTGTTGAACATCCCTCTCTCTCCCGTTCGTGCCGCAGATTCGCTCCAGGCCCGTCATTGGGCCCGTTGCACGGCGCCGGCGAATTGACCTGAATCAACGGGGGAGGTTGCTGCATGGCGCGTGTGATGGCATCGCGGTCACGACGGAGGATCCGGTGGCCGCGGTCCGCGCAATGGACCGACGTCCGCCCCGTCGATCGACGCGCACCCGGCAGCCGATGTCCTGCCACCGTGGCGGTCGCCAGTCGTCGCCCCGTGCAGGAGCCCCCTGGCACGGCGGCCACAGCGGCGCGCGACAGCCGTCCGCTGTTCAGGACGAGCGCTCCTCCGCGGCCCCCACCGGACGCCTGCGCCGCGTGCCCCTGGCCCGCCACCAGGCGACCCCGGCGACTGCCGCCAGCCCCGCGACCGCGAGCAGCACACCGCCCACCCCGAGGTCGACGCCGTCGACAGGCCGCAGCGCGTCGATGCGCTCCAGCATCCAGTGCCACGCGGTGTGTCCCACCAGCACCGAGAGCAGGATGAGCCCCGCGCGCTCGAGGCGCGGACCGCGCAGGATCCAGGCAAGCGCCGGCAGGACCACGAGCACGAACGCGAGCTGGCCCACCTCGACGCCCACGTTGAATGCGAGCAGGGACAGCAGGAAATGCTCGCCCGCGAGCTGCAGCTCCTGCTCCAGCACGAACGAGAAGCCGAAACCGTGCACCAGCCCGAACAGGGACGTCACGATCCACCGGTATCGCAGATCCACGCCGAGCACGTTCTCGATGGCCATGTACAGGATCGAAGCCGCGATGAGGGTCTCCACCAGCGGCGGGAACCAGTCTCCCGTGGGGACCAGTCCGGACGCCGCGGCGATCAGGGTGATGGAGTGGGCGACGGTGAAGCCCGTCACCACCGCCACCAGGCTCCAGAGATGCCGCAGGCGGAACGGGGCCACCAGGCAGAGCAGGAACAGGAGGTGGTCGATCCCGTCCAGGATGTGGGTGACGCCCAGGCTCAGGAAGGTGCGGGCCGCGTGGTGCCAGCTGGGATCCAGGTGCACCGGCCCGGTGCCGTAGTGCAGCTCGTAGGCGCGCGTGCCGCCGCCTGGCGGGAGATAGCGCAGGATCAGCTTCAGGCGGTTCTTGAGGCCCGGCGCCACCCGCAGATCCAGGGCGAAGTCCGCGTCCTCGGCGCTGACCGCGTACTCCAGGTGGGCGTCGAAGTACCCCTGGTTCCAGAACACGTCGGTGACCGGCGGCAGGGGCGGTCCGGCGATGCTGTCGCGAGCGCTCTCGTAGCTCGAGAACGACGTATCGGACGCCCGGGAGATGCGCGCCCGGACGGTACCGGGCTCGAGCTGCCGCCCGTTCTCGAACAGCACGATCTCCCGTGCCGTGGCCTCGGCCGCGCGCGTGAGCGCGTCGTCGATCCGGTCCAGCGCGAGGAAGCCCGGGCCGCGCTTGGGCAGGTTCAGGTTGAGCAGCATGACCAGGGGCACCCGCACCAGGAAGTGCAGGCGATCCCCCTCGGGCTTCACGTAGCCGTGCAGGATGATCTGATCGGGGATGTCGTGGCCGTGGGCGCCCGGCGCGAGCATGGCCAGGAGCATGACGGCAGCGACGGCGCGTCCGAGGCGCGGCAACAGGACCATGGCGGCTTGCCTCCGCTGCGGGCTGCGCGGCCGGACGGAATGGCCGACGAGCGGCACCCTGCCCTCCCCGGAGGGCAGGGTGCCGGTGCCCGCTGCTACGGGCGCGAGTCTAACCAGACCCCGTCGCTACTTGCAGCCCTTCGCGCCCTTGCGCACGAACTTCTGGGCACGCTTCCCCGTGTCCACCTCGGCGGTGTACACGTTGCCCTTGGAGTCGGTGGCCAGGTTGTGCACCCAGTGGAACTGGCCGGCGCTGCGTCCGCCCTCGCCGAAGGTCGCGAGGATCTCCAGATCCTCGCGCTCGAGGATCCACACCTTCTGGTTGGTGCCGTCCGGGTTCAGCAGGCAGGTCTGCCGGCGGTCGGACGAGGTGTCCAGATCCCAGGTGGAGCCGTTGCCCAGGGTCTCCGGGGCGACGAACACCTCGCCCAGGAACCCGCACACGCCCACCTGCTTGCCGGGGTTCTGGCACGGTGCGCCCGCCACGTGCCGGTCGAACACCTGGATGCGGTTGTTGACGCGGTCGCACACGTAGACCTTGTCACCCACCACGCGCACGCAGTGCACCGGGTTCTTGAAGTTCGGGTCCGCGCCGCGCGGGTCGCTGTTCGCTCCCGTGTCGTCCACCGGATTCTGCCCGTAGGCGCCCCAGTGCCTCAGGTACAGACCGGTCTGCGCGTCCACCACCACGATCCGGTGATTGCTGTAGCCGTCCGCGATGTAGAGCTCGTCGCCATCCACCTCCGAATCTGCGGGCCGCGAGAGCTGGGGGGTGCCGTTGGAGGCACCGTTGATGTCGTTGCTCACGGGCGCCGCCTGCCCCGGATCGCCCACCTGGTAGATGAAGGTGCCGTCCGCGGCGAACTTCAGCAGCATGGAGTCGGCGCCGTGGGTACCGGCGTAGCTGCAGGGGTTGCCGGCCCCGCAGTTTCCGCTGCCCGTGCCGTTGCCGCCGATGTAGACGAAGCCGTCGTGGTCCACGAACAGCCCGTGCTCGCCCGCGGGCCACTGGCAGCCCTGGGCCGGGTCGCATCCGGGCTCGCCGGGCGCATGGGGGCCGAGGAACCCGGGATCCGCCGGGCCGCCCCAGGCGCGCAGCAACCGGCCCTTGGAGTCGAACTGCATGACGGCGGGCGCCGGCACGCAGCAGTCGGCCACCGGTCCCCCGTCTGCCGGCCGCGGGTTGCCCAGCCCGTCCTCCGGGGTCGGAATCGACAGGTCGGCGCATACGCCGCCGGGCGCGTTGGGCACCGCGAGGGTGCCGTCGGCGCAGCGGAAGTCGATGGCCACGGTGCCCCAGGCCTCGTCGTTGGTCAGGCTGCGCTGACGCTGGAGGATCCACACGTTGTCGTGCCGGTCCACCGCGATGCCGCCCACCTGACCGATGATCCAGTTGTCGGGCAGGCTCTTCGGCCAGCTCGCGTCCACCTGGTAGCGCGGTGTCTTGGAGCGGCCCCGATCGTCGTCGTCGTCGTCATCGTCGTGGTCGGCGGCTGCGTGCATGGGCACGAACGCAATCGCCATCGCCGCGACGAGGGACACGGCGCCCACTCGCAGGAAAGCGCGTGTACAGCTTCGAAAGATCATGTCGGTCCTCCTCCGGGGAGGAACGCGGCCGCCGCTGGCATCGAGGCTGCCGACCCGCGCGGAGCGGGATGCCTTCCGGCGTCGCCGGAAGAGAAGGCGGGACGGCAGGGGTCGATGAACGCGGCAAGACGCGCGTTCCAGCCCCGTTCGGGTGTTATGTGACGTTCTTCTTACCGTACCGGTCGAGCGGCAGCTCACGCGGGCCCCGGGCAGACGGCACCGCGGGAACGGAACCTGCCGGGTCGGTCGCGTTGCCCTGCACACGCCGGCATCCCGGAGTAAACCGTAGGCATTTTGTTCTGTCAAGCAAGGAATATAGTGTATTTATCGGGTGGTCCAGTGACTCACCGCTGCCGATCGCGAGCCATCGCCCATGATGCAGGCGCCAGGCTGTCGACGCGGCGCGGGGGCCACGTGCATCCGGCGAGCAGCGTGCCGTGGCCTGAACTCCGCCCGCCCTGTGCGGTCGTAGCTGCGCCTGTAGACTCCCCCGGAAGACGGCAACGTGATCCACTTCTCCGACGCGGCCGAGATGCCGCAGGGCCCGGACGAGCCGCTGCTTGCGCCAGGCCGCAATTGCCCCCTGCACTACCGGTACGCACCGTCGAGCCTGTGCCGCGCGCCCGAGCTCGGCGCCGAGACGCTGTACGTGATCGGCGGCCTCTACGGCAATTTGCCCGCCCTGGACGCGCTGGAGCGGCTCGCGGCGCAGGAGGCCGCCGTCAGCGGTCGCGCACCGATTCTCGTGTTCAACGGCGACTTCAACTGGTTCAACACGGGCCCTGTCTACTACGAGCGGATCAACCGGCGCGTCCTCGCCCATCGCGCGACCGCCGGCAACGTGGAGCTGGAGATCGCAGACCCCGGCGAGGACGCGGGCTGCGGCTGCGCCTATCCACGCTGGGTGGACGATGCGGTGGTGGCGCGCTCGAACGCGATCCTGGAACGCCTGCGCACCGCCGCCGCCGGTCACCCGCAGGTGCGCCGGGCGCTGGCCGCCCTGCCGATGAACATGGTGGCGCAGGTGGGAAACGCCCGCATCGCCATCGTCCACGGCGACGCCCGGGCGCTGGCCGGCTGGGGCTTCTCCCGCGAGGCCCTGGCGACCACCAGCGGCCGGCGGCGTGCCGCGGACTGGCTTGCCCGGGCCGGCGCCCACGTGTTCGCCTGCACCCATACCTGCGAGCCGGCCTGCGCGCGCATCGGCGACGGTGACGCATCGGGCGTCGTCATCAACAACGGCGCCGCCGGGATGCCGAACTTCCGCGACGGACTGTTCGGCGTCATCACCCGGATCGCCACCACGCCCTGCCCCGTGCCCGCGCGTCTCTACGGCACCCGCGTGGCCGGGGTGCACGTGGACGCCCTGGCGCTGCACTACGACGCGCACGCGTGGTGGCGCGACTTCCGCGAGCAATGGGCACCGGGATCCGCAGGCGATCTCGGCTACGGCGAGCGCATACGCCGCGGCACCCGGCTCGCGCTCACGCAGGTCGTCGCCGGGATCTGAGTGGCGGCGCGCGGCGCGCCCTCGCGGGCGTGCCAGCGGTGGGCGAGCTCAGAGGACCGGATCCACCGGGCATGTGGGCGTGCCCGCCGCCTCCAGGACCTCGCCCGCCTGCAGCAGCGTGTCCTCCCGGAACCGGCCGGCCACCAGCTGCACACCCGTGGTGGTGGCACCCGACTCGCGGGTGGTCACCACCAGCCCCGGCAGGCCCAGGAAGGGAATCGCGATCTGGGTGAGCTGCGCCTCCATCACCCGGCGGAAGGCGTCGGGGGATTGCACGTCCAGCAGGTCGGGGAACGGCAGCTCCGCCGAGGCGGGACAGATCAGCACCGGGTGGCGCTCGAGGAACAGCAGCCACTCGCGACAGTAGGTGGCCCGCTGCTGCAAGGTGTCGAGCATGGCGTCCAGGTCCGGCGCCGGGCACAACGCCTTCATCTGCTCGTAGACGAACACGGCGTCCGGATCCTGCTCCCTGTAGAGCGCCTCCTCGGCGCTGCGGCGGAACTCCGCGAGCCAGAGGTTCGCCTGCAGCCGCGCCGGCTCGCGCAGCGCCGGGCAGTCCACCTCTTCCACCTGCCAGCCCGCGTCGCGCAGCCGCTGCGCCGCGTCCCGGAGCGCCGCCTCCACCTCCGCGCTCACGGCGAGCCCTTCCGGCGCCACCGTCAGCGCGGCACGCTTCTCCGCCGCGGGCAGCGCCAGGGGCACCGGCGTCCACCAGGGATCCCGCGCATCCGGCGCCGCCATGGCCGCGAGGCCCAGGCGCAGGTCCGCCACGCTGCGGGCGATGGGGCCCGACACCGCCATCAGCTGGCCGCCGATGTGGCGGTCGGGCGCCGTGAAGTTGGCCGCCGGCACCCGTCCCAGAGTGGGACGCAGCCCGTGCACGCCGCAGGCGTAGGCGGGATAACGGATCGAGCCGGCGATGTCGGTGCCATGGGCGATGGCCCCGATGCCACTGGCCACCGCCGCGGCCGCGCCGCCGGAGGAACCGCCCGGGGTGCGCGACGGGTCGCGGGGGTTGCGGGTGTGGCCGTGCACGCCGTTGCGGGTGAACCAGCGCAGGGAGAACGCGGGGGTGTTGGTGCGGCCCACGATGACGGCGCCGGCCTTGCGCAGGTTCGACACCACCGGGCTGTCGCTGTGCGCCACCAGGTCGCGCTGGATGCGCAGCCCGTTGGTGGTGGCATGGCCCTCCAGATCCACGTTGACCTTCACCGTGACCGGCACCCCGGCCAGCGGACCCGGGTCCTCCCCGCGGGCCACCATCGCGTCCACCCGGGCGGCCTGCTCGCGCGCCTCGTCGGGCATCGGGTCGACCACCGCGTTGATCGCGGGATTCACGGCCGCGAGACGCGCCAGGGTGCTCTCCACCACCTCGGTCGCCGAGGCCTGGCGGCTGAGGACCAGGCTGGCGATCTCGGTGGCGTGCCTGCTCCACAGCTCGGACATGAGGCGATCATAAGATCACGCCCAGCTCCTTGACACCTCGGCGCGGCGCGAGGATGCCGTTTTCTCTCGTGCGATGCGAGTTCCGTTCCTGGCGCTTCCACGCCCATGGTCACGCCGCGGCCGGCAGCCACAGGGTCGCGCAGAGCCCGCCGAGGCGCGAGCGGGCGAGATCGATGCGCCCGCGGTAGGCGCTGGCCACGTCGCGCACCGCCGCGAGCCCGATGCCGGTGCCGGGGGCGGATTCGTCCAGACGGACGCCGCGGCTGAGCACGCGCTCGTACTCGTGGGGGGGCACGCCGGGGCCGTCGTCCTCGACCGTCACCGTCAGCCAGCCGTCGCGGGTGCGCGCGTGCACCAGCACCTGCGAGCGCGCCCACTTGCAGGCGTTGTCCATGAGGTTGCCGACCATCTCCTCCAGATCCTCGGCATCGCCTCTGAAGACCGCGCCGGCGGCGTCCTCGATGCGAATGCTGAGTCCCCGCTCGCGATACAGGCGCTCGAGCGAGAAGCCGAGATCCTCGAGCACTGCGGCGACGCTGGTGCGGGCGCCCGGCGCGCGCGCGCCGGCGGCGCGGGCGCGCGACAGATGCCGCTGGATCGCGCTGGTCATGACCTTTACCTGCTCGCGGACCACGCGGCTGGGGGCATCGGGCAGGTCGCGCGACTCGTTCTGGATGACCGTGAGCGGGTTCTTCAGCGCATGAGCCAGATCCGCGGCCTGCATGCGGGCTCGCGCGAGCATCTCCACGTTGTGATCGAGCAGCGCGTTCAGCTCGTCCACCATGGGTGCGATCTCCGCCGGGAAGCGCTGGGGCAGACGGCTCGCGCGGCCTGCCCGGATCTCGGCGAGCGCCGCGCGTAGCTCGCGCAGCGGGCGCAGGCCGAAGCGGACCTGCACGATCACCGCCGCCAGCAGGCCGGCGGCCAGCAGCGTGAGCGTCACCGCGATCTGGCCGATGAAGCGACGCACGTCGCGGTCGATGTCCGAGACGGGGCCCGCGACCACGTAGGTGAACGTGCTGCGGCTGCGCGGCAGGGTGAGCGTCTGCACCAGCGCGCGCAGCGGCTCCCCGGCGGGGCCGCGCAGGTGCACCGTGCGCCGCCCGATGGCGGCGCTGCCCTCGACCGGGAGGCTGTCCTGCCAGAGCGAGTCGGAGCGAATCATCACGTCGCCGTCCTGCGAGAGCTGCCAGTACCAGCCGGAGCGGGGCCGGTTGAAACGCGGGTCGAAGGGCTTCCAGGCGAGCGCCACGCGTCCGTCGGCACCGGCATCGCTGGCGGCGACGAGCTCGCGCAGCTGATCGTCCAGCGAGGCGTCGAAGCGCCGCTCGATGTGATCGCGAAACAGCCACACGAGCACGGTGTCGGCAACCACCAGGGCGAGCAGCACCCACGCAGAGGAGGTCAGCACCAGCCTCGCGTTGAGCGTGGTCGCCCGCCCCCGGTGCGGGCTACCCTCGGTCATCCTTGCTCAGCTGATAGCCCAGGCCGCGGCGGGTGGTGATGAGCTCCGGCCCGACCTTCTTGCGCAGGCGGTTGACCAGGACCTCGATCACGTTCGAGTCGCGGTCGAAGCTCTGCTCGTAGAGGTGCTCGGTGAGCTCGCTCTTGGAGATAACGCGCTCGGGGTGGTGCATGAGGTAGGCGAGCAGGCGATACTCGAGCGCCGTGAGCTCGATGGGCACGCCGTCCCGGGTGGCGCGCCGCGCGCTCGTATCGAGGCGCACCCGGCCGGCTTCGAGCACCGGCGAGGCGTGTCCGCCCGAGCGCCGCAACAGCGCCTCGATGCGTGCCAGCAGCTCCTCGACCTCGAAGGGCTTGGCCAGGTAGTCGTCGGCGCCGGCGCGCAGCCCCGTGACCTTTTCGCGCCAGGTGCCGCGCGCCGTGAGCACGAGCACCGGAACCTGCAGGCCCGCCTGCCGCCAGCCCTCGAGCACGCCCAGGCCGTCGACTCCCGGCAGCCCGAGATCGAGCACGATGGCATCGTAAGGCTCGCTCTCGCCCAGGAAGCGACCCTCGCGGCCCTCCGCGGCCACGTCGACCGCGTAGCCGGCCGCACGCAACGCGTCGGCGAGCTGGCGTGACACCTGAGGGTCGTCCTCCACGACCAGCAGACGCATGGTGCTTTCCGGCTCAGTCTTCGCGCGAGCGCTCGCGCGGCAGACCTTCGACCTCGAATACCGTCATGCTGACGGCGTCGAGCTTGATCTCGATCACGTGCCCGGTCGTGGTCAGCACCTTCACCTCGTAGGCCCAGGCGCTGGCCGCATCCTCGTCGGGCTCGAGCTCGACCTTGAGCACCTGACCCGGGTGCGTCTGCGCGACGCGCTGCAGCACCGCGCCGATGGATGCGGTGTCGTGGGGCATGCGCCCCCCCTCTTCGCGTGCGAGAGACGGGTGCAGCGCGATCTCCAGCGCCAACCCGGCAGCGACCGCCATGGCGATGGTCAATCGTCTCCGCGACATCCCGATCCTCCGCTGCAGGCGGCGTGGCGCGATCGCGACTCTCGCCTGCGGCCCCGCGGCTCCACGGCCCAATCGTCGCCTTTGCAACCTTACTTGGAGCTTACACGGAACTTAAGGCGCGCTTCAGCCGCGGGACACTAGGCTTGCCCCGAATTCGCACCGCCACGCAGTGGCATCTGCAAGGAGACTCACATGCGCTGTCCAACGGGATTTCGCAAGACGCCGTCCACCTCCCTGGCGCTCGCCGGGGTGCTGCTCATCGGCGGCGCAGCCTTCGCGGACATGCACGCCGCGCGCGCCGCGGGGGAGCGGGCGGAGGCTGCCCGCACGAGCCGTCTGGCCATCGAGGACGTGGTCGGTCTCGTCGAGGCCAGGGGCTACACGAACGTGCTCGAGATCGAGCTCGAGGGCGGCCGCTACAAGATCAAGGCCAGCGACGCGGCAGAACGCCAGATCGAGCTGGTCATCGACGCCACGAGCGGCGAGCTGGTGAGTGGCCCGAGCACGGCAGAGGTGGAGGCGCTCGCCCAAGACCTCGCCGCCGCGGGCTATCCCGAGATACTCGAGCTCGAGGTCGACGGGGGACGCTACGAGGTGCAGGCGCGCGATGACGCCGGGCGCGAGGTCGAGCTGAAGCTCGACATCGAGACGCGCGAGATCGTCGCGCTCGAGCGCGAGGAGTCGGACGACTCCGATGAGCGCGACGCAGACGACGACTCTGACCGCGACGACTCCGACGATGACTAGCGTGCACCGTCTGCCGAGCGAAACACGGGACACGATCAACGGAGAGCGCGATTCAGATGAATCCGCCCAAGGAGGTGTGAGATGTTCGATTACCTGACCGGGAATCCCCTGCTCGAGAACACCTGGCTGTATGCCATCCTGACCGGCATCGCCATAGGCGCCGTGCTCGGGGCCGCGCTCAATCTCGTCGTGAGCACGTTCGAGTCGAGAGGTGACGTGCAGGACCAGGGTGACCTCGACGCGCAAGGCGCCTCCGACGTCGAGCTCGTCGAGCCGGTGTTCTACAAGGCCCGCGACAAGGCCCTGGAGGCGCAGCAGTCGGAGGCCAAGACGGGGTAGCGTCGGATGCGGGGTCGGCGGCACCGCGCAGGCGGTAAACTCGACCCTCCGGGCTCTCAGTCGAGGATGGACCAAATGCGTGCTGCAACTCTGATGCTCGCCGGCGTGGTGCTCGCCGGCTGCGCCGCCAACGATCCCTACCGGCGCACCAAGACCGGCGCCGGGGTCGGCGCCGCGACCGGCGCGGTGGTGGGGGCCATCGCCGGCAAGGGCAAGGGCGCGGCCATCGGCGCGGTGATCGGCGCGATCGGCGGCGCCGTCGTGGGCGACTACATGGACGACCAGCAGAAGGCCTTCGAGGACAACCTGGCCGCGGAGCAGCGTGCCAACGCCCTCGAGATCGAGCGGATGAAGGACGACACGCTCAAGCTGAGCCTCAGCAACGAGGTCTCCTTCGCGTACAACAGCGCCGATCTGACGCCCACCTTCCAGCCGACCCTCGACAAGCTCGCCGACGTCCTGAACAAGTACGAGCGCACCGTGGTGCACGTGGTCGGCCATACGGACAGCGACGGCAGCGAGGCCTACAACCTGGAGCTGTCGCGGCGCCGCGCCGGCGCGGTGGGCAGCTATCTCATGTACCGCAACGTGCCCGAGAGCCGGGTGCGGATGGAAGGTCGCGGCGAGCGCGAGCCGCGCGCGACCAACGCCACGGCGGCCGGGAAGCAGCTCAACCGGCGCGTGGAGATCTACGTCAAGCCCATCGTCGAGGGGCAGGAGGAGCGCGCGTACGAGCCCCCGCGATACACGGGCTGATCACGCCGCCAACGCGATACACGTTCCGTTCGCACCTGCCCGCCGGAGGTTGCGCTAGGCTCCGGCCACGTGCAACCGCCGGAGCCATGCCGATGAACCGACGCCTCGCCCTGCTCGCTGCCGTGTCGGCAGCCTCCGTCGTGTCGAGCGCCGCGGGCGCGGACTGGAAGAAGCTGCTCGAACGTACCCTGGAGGGCGACGCCGCGTCCGGCGCCGCGTCGGCGGCGCTCAGCAACGACGAGGTGGTCGCCGGCCTCAAGGAGGCGCTGGCCCGCGGCGCGGAGCGCGCGGTGGCCTCCCTTGGCCAAAGCGACGGATTCCTGGGCAACGCGGCGGTGCGCATCCCGCTGCCCGAGAGCCTGCGCGGGGTCGCGAGCGTGCTCGAGACCTTCGGCCAGCAGCGCTACGCCGAGGACTTCGTGCGCACCATGAACCGCGCCGCCGAGAGCGCGGTGCCGGAAGCGGGCCCCATCCTGGGCGACGCCATCCGCCAGATGAGCGTGGACGACGCGCGCACCATCCTGGACGGGCCCGACGACGCGGCGACGCGCTACTTCCGCCGCGTCGGAGAGGAGCGCCTCACGGCGCGCGTGCGGCCCATCGTGACCGAGGCCACCTCCCGCGCAGGCGTCACCGCGTCATACAAGCAGATGGTGGACCGTGCGGGCCCCGCCGCCGGCCTGGTGGGCGGCGAGAGCCTGGACCTGGACGGCTATGTCACCGGGAAGGCCCTGGACGGGCTGTTTGCCGTCATCGCGGCAGAGGAGAAACGCATCCGCGAGGATCCCGCCGCACGCGGCACGGACCTGTTGCGCAAGGTCTTCGGTGCCGGCGGCTGACGAGAGGGCAGCCTTCGCGCGCAAGAATCTGCTCGCCGCCGGGCCCGGTCAGCGGCAGGACGGGCATGCCGACCGCCCGGCGGCAGGCGATCGCCACGCCCG
Source organism: Gammaproteobacteria bacterium (assembly GCA_041593595.1). Lineage (GTDB taxonomy): Bacteria > Pseudomonadota > Gammaproteobacteria > HK1 > HK1 > JBFHNV01. The sequence continues at coordinate 16,571 of JBFHNV010000018.1, read as the reverse complement.
CCGACACCGACCGCTGATGCTCCATCGCCCATCGTAGTTCGCAGCGGGCACCTGGACGCTGCCGCTTCGCGGACCACCGGTGCCCAGGGCGCCGCCGGGCGTGGTTCGTTCCATGGCGCTGACGGTCCGGGTGTTCCCGCCCGCTGCTTGTTGCGGCGCCGCATGCTGCTGCAGCACCAGGTGCCGTGGCAACGCCACATGCTGTTGCGATGCGGCAAGGTCCCGGGCAGCGGCACCGCGGGCGGCAGCGGGCGCCGACCGGGTGGTGTCCATGGCCCGACGCGCCGCCCGCGGCACCTCATTCGATTTGCGTTTGGCCGGAAAACCGAAACTCGTATCCTGTGCAATTGCGCACACACCATTAGTGCGTATGTGCCCTACGGTGACACCACACTCGGCGGGACCTACGTGGACACGAGGCAGGGGCAGGCCATGAACACCGAGCTCGCATGCGGTTACACGTCACTGACCAACGCCATCATCGGGGTCTTCAGCACGGTATCCGAGGTGCGCCGGGCAGCGACCCGGAACGCGCCCGCGGTGACGGCCCAGGCTGCTCGGGCCACCTGCCCGGGGCCCGTCTCGGAGGCGTCGACGTCTCGGCATCGCCCGGCTCGCGGACGTTCCAGCTCCGTGCGCGGCCGCCCACCGGTGGCTGCCTGCACGCGGCAGGAAACCGCGTGTCGCCCGGCCGTCCCTGCCGCGTTGGTCGTCGGGGACCGCGGCATTCGTCCGCGCAGGCCGGCTCCGATCCTCAACAAGCAGCCCGCCAGGGTCGCCGTGCTGTTCATGCCGCGCACGTCGCGGCAGGCGAACATCGTCGCCCGGGCGATCTCGAAGAACGGCGACAGCCGCGAGGCGGTGCGCTGCGCCCTGAGAGCCGTCGAGCTGGGCGAAGGCGATGCGCGATCGCTGCACACGCTGGCTCTGGCCCAGGAGGCCGACGGCCGCCTGGACGATGCGCTCGCGACGATCACCCGGGCAGCGTCCGCGGATGCCGGTTACGCCGAAGAGCGGGAGAGAATCCAGGCGAAGGTCGTCGCGCCGCGACCTGAATAGACAAGTATCAGAGCCCCTCCCCGCGATCGAGGACGCACCTTTGGTCGGTGGCGGGTGGGGCGTCGCCCCGCCCTTGCCGCGATCCCGGTCGGGCCCCTGCCGAGACCTCCACTTCTCCGCGCGACCGGTGACCGTTCCCTCAGCCACCGACCGCCGCAATGGTCCCTGACTACCCTGTCTTGGCCTCCGCCTCCTGGGCCTTCCGTGCCTTGTCGCGGGGCTTGTAGAACGTCTGCTGGATGATCTCGGCCTGCGAGGGTGCCTGTGCATCGAGATCACCCCGGTCCTGCGCGTCACTTCTCGACTCGAACCTGCTCGCGACCAGATTGAGCGCGGACCCGAGCACGATGCCGATGGCCATGCCAATCAGAACGGCATGCACCCAGGTGTTCCCGAGCACGGGACTCCCGGTCAGGAAATCAAACATCTCACACCTCCTCAGGCACGTTCGCCTGAGTATCGCTGCCCATACGCGCACGGGACGGCGCCCGCCAGGCGCCCACCGTGCACCCCGACAGAGCTCGCTTTTTCTTGACCGGTGTTGTTTTGCTCTTCGCGGCGGTGCGCGTCAGAAGACAACCCACCTGCCCTCTGGGAACTACCGCCGACCTGCGCCGGAAACGGTCGTATCCAGGGCTTGCGCACCCGCGCCGCTCAGGAAAGTTATTCCTATCGTGGCTGCTCTAATAGCAGACAGATTTGGCATTGTCAAGTTCAGACACGAACCGCCGCTGGAAGGCCCTGGCGAGCCCGTCGGGGAGTGCCCTGGTCGCTGGAGAACGTCAGGCGCACACCTGCCTCGGCGTGCCGTGACCCGGCGGAGGGTGCGGCCGGCCCACTCCCGGCCGTTGCCAGCACGAATCGTGGTCGGTGGCCCGTGGTGGGCCGGCATCCGGGATCGGTAACGGCACTCCCGGAGGCGGCAGGCCCGCGACCCGGGTGGGGCGGTGCCGGGCTGCCTGCCAGGTGCGCCGAAGCCCGCTAGCTACACGGGGAGGACGACCGGGACGACGCCTCGAATGTCGCCAGCCCTCTCAGTGCCGCGGCGTGCGTCTGGTAGACCGGCACGCTTCTCCGGGCGAAGCTCATCGTCTGGTCCGCCCACGCGTCCTGGAGGGTGGAGATGAACGCCCGGTTCACGGCCCGCAGGTCGTCCCGCGTGATGCCCACCGCGTTGTAGCCCTTGAGCACGCTACGGGCCCAGGCCCGCACCTCCCCGGTCTCCGGACCCGAGCCGAGACGCCGCGCGTCGTGCGCCGGCGCCAGCAGGCTCTCGGCCGCGATGAGCACGTGGACCGCCGCCCGCCGCCGCTCGGGCTCGTCGGCGGTGAGCTCGAGAAGCCGTGCCAGGTTCTCCTGGATGACATCCCTGCGGCTGCGCCATGTTTCAAGGTTGGCGTCCTCGGGGAATCCGGTGCCCTCCACCTCGATCAGCAAGGCATCGACCCGCGCGGAGAACGCGTCTGCCGGCGTGCCCTTGGGGCACTCCGCCGCCTCGGCGCGGCCAGTGACCTGGACGGCCGCGGCAACCAGCGCAAGACCCAGTACCAGGGCCGCGCGACCCCGCGCCCGGCTGCGCGAACCGTCTGAGCGCGTCATCTTTCCCTCCCTCGCTCGCTCACCGCCGCAGCGTACCGATCACTTGACGCCGCGAGGGAACATTTCCTCGTGGATGCGCTCCTCGACCGGGTCGAAGACCTGCGTCGCGAGCTCGTAGTTCTTCCTGGCCACCCTGCGCTCGTACTCCTTCAGCTTCTCGAGCGCCGCGAGCTGCTCGGGCGTCATCGCCTCGACAGGAATCGTGCCCCCGGCGGTCAGCGCGGCCAGGCGCTCGCGCAGGTCGGGCTCCACCTCGTCCGGGTGCTCGTAGTCGAACCCCGCATCGCGCATCAGCGACCGGTACACGGCGAGCGCATTGAGCATGAGGTGGTGCTTGTTCACGGCGGCGTCCTTCGGATTGTAGTAGGTCGCCTTGAGCTGCTCCTCGTCGAACACCTGCGCGACGGCCTCGCGCGTGCAGCCGCCGGTGCGGGAGAAATTCTCCGTCTCGAGCCCCACCGCGAAGGTGGCGTCGGCATTCTCGCCCAGCAGCGCCCGGTTGTAGGCCACCTGGTCGGCAGGCGACAGATTCTTGAAGATGTCCACGTTCTGCTCGCCGAGACCCACCTTGCCGGGGCTGTAGCCGTCGGCGAGCTGAATGGGCTTGCCGGTATAGGTCGTCGTGATGCCGTAGCCGTACTGGTTGATGAACTCTTCCTCGGTGAGCCCGGGAAGCTTTTGGTCGGCACTCATGCCGCGGCGCACCGTCGTGAAGTCGGCGGCAATGTAGCGGAACCCCTGCTCGCGCATGCACCGGGCAATGAGCCCTTCGACGGTCTCCACCGCCTTGACCAGCTGACGCGGGCTGAGCCCGAACTCCTCGCTGCCGGGCTCTCCGGCTTGCTGGGCGCTCGCGCCCGTGCAGGAGATGAGCGCGATGCCGAGCACCGACGTCCGAAATGCACCTCTCATGGCTGCTCTCCTCCCAGACGGGAAAAAGCGCGCGCGGGTCGCGTCTCGAGACCCGAACGCCGCGCGCTCCCGGATCGAGCCGGCAGGCTCGATCTATCGATCGGTCCCGACGATCTCACCCGACTCGATGTCCACGAAGACATCGGTCTCCACGCCGTCGGCGTCGGCCACGATCTCCACCGTGTAGACGTTCTTGCGCGCCTTGCGCTCGATGTGCACGGACTTGACCTCGCCGGGCACCTCCTTCACCGCAATGGCGATGGCGCTGCGCTCGTCGACCTTTGCCACCGGCGCCGCGATGAGCTTGGGCGGGTTGCGGTGGTGCTGCCCGAAGGTGGCCAGCACCTCCGCGGTGTGGGGCAGCTTGCTGTGGGCGATCAGCTTGCCGTCAGACGTGTCCATGACGAGGCCCACCCCCGGGCACCAGACCTTGTCGGTGACGTCGTCGTGGGTGGTGAGGCTCTGCTCGCGCACCCGCACGCAGCCCTTGAAGGTGCCGGCGGGCGTGGTATAGGTCATCCCGCTCTCGATGTTCTCCGACCCGCCGAACGCCTCGGCCTCGCTGCCGTCGAAGATGTAGCGGGCGCCGAGAATGAAGGTGCCGGGCATCAGCAGGCCGGGCTCGGCATTACCGTTGCCGTCCGGGACGCCGGCCCGCCAGGTGCCGTCGAACACCTTGTTGCCTTCCTCGTCGATCTCCCAGCTCAGCTCGCCGAAGGCGTAGATGCTCTGGGTCCTCTCGTCGTAGGCGAACCAGTTCAGGGCCTGCTGGTCGTACACCCCGTCGAAGAACTCCTCTTCCTGGATGATGGCCGCCTCGAACTTGCCGATCCCCGGCAGATCGAACGGCTCGGTCTTCTCGAGGATCGTGACCTCCTTGCGATAGTGGCCCCAGGGGTGGTCGGGCCGCTCCATGATGAACTTGAAGCCCGGCTCGAACGGGAAGTACAGGGGGTTCTTGTGTCCGTGGGGCTTGAGATGCTCGCCCTTCAGATCCCAGTCGCTGGCATGCGAGTAATTGTCCCGCGACAGGAACGGGCTTGTCCTGACCCCGGTCTCCCAGTCCGGTCGGTTGTGCGTGAGGGCCTTCTCGCCCCGCTCCTGCATTGCCTTGCGATAGGCCTCGCCCTGGTTGACCGCGACGCTTTCGCCGACAAGTCCGAGCAGTGCGAGAGTGGCCACGGATACAGCCGTAGCGCAGCGCTTTCGATTGAAATGAGTCATGTCTGATTACCTCCTTTGACCCGGCCCGTGGATGTGGGGCCGTGGCAGCGGACTCGATGAGAGGCCGATCCTCCTTCGAGCCGTGCCGTTACGCACAGGAATGGACCCTACAGCTCCGATCATGAGCCGAAGTCCAGCGTTCGTGCTACAGAAATGTCCAGGACACCGGTAGTGGTTCCGGAGCATATGGCCGAGGTGTGCCTGCGTGCGGTGCGTTGGGAATTCGTGTCCTGAGCGCGAAGGACATCCCGCCCGTGGCCGACGGGCGCGCAGATGCGGCGCCTCGTCGCGCGGGCGGCAATCGATGTCTCATCACCGCGTCCCTCGCAGCCCGGCCGCTGAAGGCGGCTGAACGAATGTGAATCGAGCGAAGGCGGCGCGTGGCCGGGCGAGAAGTTGCTCACGTTGCCAGCCTGCCTAGCATCGCTGCGACGCTGACGGCCTCGGCGCCTCATCGCTTCAGGCGACAGTGCGCCAGAATCGGGCGACCGTGAAACAAGCAGGGAATACCCGTCATCATGGCCACCTGCCACTCCGGGACAAGCGCGGTGTGTGGCTCGTCTTGCCCGTGGGGACCAGAAATCCAGGAGCAAGTGAAACAGGGCGAACAGGAAACCCGTGTGTGAAATCTCACATCCGGCCCGAGAAGCATGTCGATGCCCCACGAGTGGCCGTCACGGCCAGAGACGTGGTCGAGATCTCGGGCCGGGTTCCCGGGTCCCGGGTCCCGGTCTCGAGCCCCGGTCGCGGCCGGGGACACGCCCTGACAGTGCGGTGTGATCTGCCGGGGCGTTGCCGCGGAAACGGGTCCTCGAAACGACTCGAACCGCCGCGAGACTGGCGGAGAGGGAGGGATTCGAACCCCCGGGCCCTTGCGGGCCAACGGTTTTCAAGACCGCCGCAATCGACCACTCTGCCACCTCTCCGGTCAGGGCGAAGCATAGCGGAAAGCGCCCCGCCTCGGCCCATGCCGGGCGGTGCGCGGGGCTGGTGCGGGCACGGAAGCCCGGCGCGGAAGTCCTTACGACTCAGAATGTTAACAATGTGTTAGCCAGTTGCGCCGGGGGGAGCACGGGTTATCATTCGTGCGGGCCCCGGGATTGAACCCGGCCCACGCGGACCCCATATCCGGTCCGTCCAACGAGTTTCCTCACGGAGGTCCGAGACGCATGGCAACGCATCAGATCCAGACGGTGACGCGGACGGGCGCGGTCGCTTCGACCCTCGCCACGAACAAGCTCATCCGCAACACCTACACCCTGCTGTCCCTGACGCTGCTCTTCAGCGCCCTGATGGCGGGCGTTTCCGTCGTTCTGCGCGTCCCGCCCATGGCCTACCTGCTGTGCATCGGCGGCGCATTCCTGCTCATGTGGCTGGTGCTGCCCCGCACCGCCAATTCCGCCGCAGGCCTCGGGGTGGTGTTCGGCATCACCGGCCTGATGGGCTTCGGGCTTGGCCCCATCATCTCCCTGTACCTGGGTCTGCCCAACGGGCCGCAGATCGTCGGCACCGCCTTCGGCGGCACGGCCGCCATCTTCCTCGGCCTGTCCGGCTATGCGCTGATGACCCGCCGGGACTTCAGCTTCATGGGCGGGTTCCTGTTCACCGGCATCATCGTGGTGCTGCTGGCGGCTCTGGCCAACATTTTCCTGGCCATCCCTGCCCTGTCGCTCGCGCTGTCGGCGGCCATCATCTTCATCATGAGCGGCTTCATCCTCTACGACACCAGCCGCATGGTGAACGGTGGCGAGACCAACTACATCCACGCGACCGTGGGGCTGTACCTCAGCATCTTCAACATCTTCGTGAGCCTGCTGCAGCTCCTCGGCATCATGGGCGGCGACGACTGATCGTCCCGCCTGCGCCCCTCGCGCTGCGTGCCCCGGCCCCGTGCCGGGGCACGCGTTTCTGGCCCCACATGGCACCTGACGGAGACCTGCCATGGACATCTGGATGAAGATCCTCTCCGCGGTCCTCATCGTGATGATGCTGGTGTTCATCTGGCCGCGGGCGAGGCAGATGCTCAAGGAGAGCCCCAAGGGCAGCAGCCAGGACTGGATGAGCGTGATGATCCCGCTGGCAGCGGTGATCGGATTCGTGATCCTGCTGATGGCGCTGGTCTGACGGGCGGGGCGGGCTGTCCAGCAGCGACTGCCCGCAGGCACCCCATGGGCCGCGTGAAGGCGCGGGTGATCGAGAAGACGTGGGGGGTCGACGACACGTCTTTCCGGACTCGCCCGGCGTCCTGCGCCATCGACCACATCGCCGGTGGTCGCCACGACTTCGCCGACGTCCTCCACATCGCCAGCCGAAGCCGGTCGACTGTGCAATTGCGCACAACCATCTGCCGCTCGCCCGGTTGACGATGACACCACGCTCGGCGGGTCCGATACAGCGCACGCGCTCACGACGCTGGTCCGAGGGGTCTGCCGGCGACGACGCCGGCGGGCGCCGGGCCCGCGACGCGAAACCGGGATCTCCTGCCCGCGCACGGCAAGGGGCGGTGGAGATCCGCCGCCGGAACAGGCGAGAATCGCGGCATCGCCGACTGCACTCGCGCACGCGATTCGGAGGGCATGCGCGCAACGGCACGACCGGGAGGCCATCACCCACATGTGCACCAGCCGCCGCTGCGAACGCATGACTGGAACCGGTCCCGTGATCGCGCCAGCGGTGTATCGGGGCGCGTGCGGCGACCCCCGGCCGTCCCTCACCACACGGAGCCTGCGCCGCCGTGGCTAAGCGACGCATGGTGCTGCTCGTCGGCCTGCTGGCCATCGTCACGGTCGCCGCCCTGGGGGGCTGGCTGGCATCCAGGTGGATCGAATCGCCGGCGGATGCTGCCGCCCGCACCGCTCCGCCCCCTCCCTCGCCGATCCTGGTGCCGGTGGAGCGGCGGGTCCTGAGCTCCAAGCTGGTGACGCGAGGGACCGCCCGCTTCGGCCTACCGGTGCCGGTCGCGGTCGCGCCCTCGCTGCTCAAGCAGGGCCCGGGGCGGATCACCACCCTGCCGCTTCGCAACGCGCAGATCGCGGAGGGCAAGACCCTGCTCACGGCGTCGGGGCGCCCGGTGTTCGCGCTGCGCGGCGCGCTGCCGGCGTACCGCGATCTGGTCCCTGGCAGCTCCGGCGACGACGTGCGCCAGCTCGAGTCCGCGCTCGGACGACTGGGGTTCGACCCGGGCCCCGTGGACGGCGAGTACGACGCCCGGACCGGCCAGGCGGTGGCCGCCTGGTACCGCGCCGCCGGCTGGGAGCCCTTTGGCCCGACCCGGGATCAGCTCGCCAGCATCCGCACCCTGAAAGAGAACCTGGGGGCGGCGCGAAAGGCCCGCATCGCGGCGGTGAACGCAGCCAACGCCGCCGAGCTCGCCCTCGAGACGGCGCGCGCCAGCGCCGCGCACGAGGTGCGCAAGGCCAACGCGGAGCTGGAGCGGGTGAAGGCGGACGGCAGGCGGAACCTGCCGCCCGAGAAGCAACGTGCGCTGCTCACCGTCGAGGCCGAAAAGGCCAAGGCCCACTATGCCGTGCAGGCCGCGGAAGCGGACCTGGCGACCCGCATCGCCGAGCGAGCCCTGGTGGTGCTGGACCCGCGGCAGCCGCAGTCGGCCCGTGACGCGGCGGAGGCACAGGTGGAGGTGGCCCGCGCGGCGGCCCAGCGCTCCCGCTACGACGGGGAGCTGGCGGTCGCGGCGGCGGAGCGCGAGGCCGAGCGTCTGGAGAAGCAGGTGGAGATGGCCCTGGCCGCCATCGACCTCGCCGAGGCCGCGGTCCGTACCGCCGAGCTCACCGGCGACATGGCCGTGCGCTCGGCCATCGACTCTCGCCGGGTGGTGCGCTTCGAGGCGGGTCTGGCGAAGGAGCGCGAGGCGCAGCTCACCGACGAGCTCGCGCGCGCCGAGGCCAGGCTCGGGTTCCAGGTGCCGGTGGACGAGATCGTGTTCATCCCCACCCTGCCGGTGCGCGTCGAGGAGGTGAAGGTCGCGGTGGGAGACACCGCCAGCGGCTCGCTGCTCGCGGTGACGGACAACCAGCTCTCCGTGGACTCGTCGCTGGCGCTGGACGTGGCGGGGCTGGTGAAGCCGGGCATGCCCGTCGAGATCGACGAGCGGGCCCTGGGGATCCAGGCCGCCGGCGTCGTGAAGATGGTCGCCAGCACCCCCGGCACGCGCGGGGTCGACGGCTTCCACTTCTACTTCGAGGTGCAGGTGACCGAGACCCCGAAGTCGCTGGAGGGCTTCTCGCTGCGCCTCACCATCCCGCTGGAGTCGACCCAGGGCGAGGTCACCGCGGTGCCGCTGAGCGCGGTGTCGCTGTCCGGCGACGGCACATCGCGGGTGCAGGTGCAGCGCGACGGGCGGCTCGGCTACCTGGAGGTGCGGCCCGGGCTGTCCGCCGACGGCTACGTGGAGGTCACTCCGGTCGCGGGCAGCCTGGAGCCGGGCGAGCTGGTCGTGGTCGGGTTCGAGAACCCGTGAGCCCGGATCGCCGCCGATGAGCGTGGACCACGAGGTGCCGGGCACGAACGCCGCGGGACGGGAACCGCCGGACCTGGTGGTCAGCCTGCGCAAGGTGCGCCGCACCTTCGGCAGCGGGCCGACAGCGGTCCACGCGCTGAACGATGTGGACCTGTCCGTCCGGCGCGGCGAGTGGCTGTCGATCACGGGCCCCTCGGGCGCGGGCAAGTCGACGCTCCTGAACGTGATCGGCTGTCTCGACCGCCCCAACAGCGGCCAGTACTTCGTGGAGGGCATCGACACCTCGCGGCTCAGCGACAAGCAGCGCGCGGGGCTGCGCGGGCGCCACATCGGGTTCGTGTTCCAGGCCTTCCACCTGCTGCCCTACCGCTCCGTGCTCGAGAACGTCATGCTCGTGGAGGTCTACCGCAAGCAGCCCTTCAAGGGCCGGCGCGAGCGGGCGATGGCCGCCATCGAGCGGGTGGGGCTCGCCCACCGCGCGGAGTTCATGCCGAGCACGCTCTCGGGCGGCGAGCGCCAGCGGGTGGCCATCGCGCGCGCCCTGGCCGGTGCACCGAGCCTGCTGCTGTGCGACGAGCCCACGGGCAACCTGGACTCGAAATCCACCGAGTCGATCCTGGACCTGTTCGAGGAGCTGAACCGCGACGGGCTCACGCTGGTGGTGGTGACCCACGAGGAGAACGTGGCCGCGCGCGGCTCGCGCCAGGTGCGCATCGTGGACGGCGCGCCCACGGAGCAGCGGGAGCACGACGGCGTGGACACGTCGGACGCCGGCCCCTCGCCGGAGCGCAAGACCAAGGTGCGTGCGTCCAGCATCTCGTTGCGCGACCTGCTGGACGAGGCGCTGGCGGGGATGTTCGCGCGCCCGGTGCGCATGATGCTCACGGTGCTGGGCGTGGTGATCGGGCTCACCGCCCTGGTGGCGACCCTGGGCCTCACCCGCACCGCGGGCAACCGCATCATGACCAAGTTCGACCAGCTCGCCGCCACCGAGCTGTTCATCAGCGCCAAGCCCGGGGCCACCACCGGCATCGTCGACCCGAAGGCGATCCCCTGGGACGCCCCCGAGCGCCTGCTGCGGCTGAACGGCGTCGAGGCGGCGGGCTCGATGACCGAGGTGGACGTGCACGGCGCGCTCGTCAGCGCCTCGCCGGTGCAGGACCCGCTCAACCAGACCGCGTTCCGGCTCGCGGTGCGCGCCGCGTCGCCCGGGCTGTTCCGCGCCGTACGCTCCGAGCTCGCCACCGGCCGGCTGCTGGACGGCGGGCACTCGCAACGCGGCGATCGCGTCGCCGTGCTGGGCCCCGATGCGGCGAACCGGCTCGGCATCCACAGCGTCGGGCAGCTGCCGGCGATCTCCATCGGCGATCAGCTCTACCTGGTGATCGGGATCCTGGCCGACGTGGCCCGCAAGCCCGAGCTGCTGGGCTCGGTGATCATCCCGGAGGGCACGGCACGCCGCCTGTTCGGCCTCGGCGGGCCCGGCACGGTGGTGGTGGAGACGCGCATCGGCGCCGCCTACCTCATCGCCCGGCAGGCGCCCCACGCGCTGCGCCCCGACGACCCGCGGGTGCTCAAGCTCGAGGTGCCCCGCGAGCCGCGGCGGGTGCGCGAGGAGGTGCAGAGCGATCTGGACATCATGTTCCTGCTGCTGGGCGGGCTGTCCCTGGTGGTGGGCGCCATCGGCATCGCCAACATCACCCTGGTGGGGGTCATGGAGCGCACCGGCGAGATCGGCCTGCGCCGGGCCCTCGGGGCGCTGCGCGGGCACATCGCGGCGCAGTTCCTGTTCGAGAGCGGCGCCATGGGGGTCATCGGCGGCGTGCTCGGCGCGAGCCTGGGGGTGCTGATCGTGGTGGTGGTCTCCGCCTACCAGGTCTGGACCCCGGTGCTGGACCCGGCGGCGCCGCTGCTGGCGCCGCTGGTGGGCGGCGGCATCGGGCTGCTGTCCGGCCTGTACCCGGCGCTGCGCGCGGCCAACCTGGAGCCCGTGGAGGCGTTCCGAAACTAACCGCGTTCCCACCGGCTCCGTGGCGAGCCCGCAGCACGTGGGCGCGTCGGATTTCTTTACAAGCACGCACCCGGGCGCGGCCGAAACCGGTTCACACAGGCCGCTACGCGCCCCCAACTCACTGATCCCCTTCTGGCGCCGGACGCACGGCACGTTAATTGCTTCCTTCTCACGAGGCGCCAGATTGTCCCGATACGACTCCAAGCGAGCGCCCACGCTGCACCCGGAGCGCAGCGGTCAACGAAGAGGAGACGGACCATGAGAACGAGATTCCACCCGCGACGTCTGGTCGCGCCGCTGCTGCTCTCGGGCCTGCTCGCCGTCCCCGCCGCCCACGCCGCAAGCATCTTCATCGACGCCGCCAACCTCGAGGATCGGGTGGCCTTCAACTTCGGCCAGTTCGAGGGCGGCTTCTCCATCAACGGCTCGATCCCCATCACCACCGGCGGCTCCGTCTTCGGCGAGGGCACGCAGCTCAACTTCACCGGACAGTGGATCGACCTCGGCGCGGCCACGGCATTCACCCGCACCGTGTACTGGGTGGAGCCCCAGGCACCGACCATAATCAGCGAGATTCTGCAGTGGACGATCACCCCCAGCGGTCCCTCCGGCCTCGCCACCATCTCGGGCTTCTTCCAGGCCGAGGGGCTGGGCACCCTGCCGATTGGCGTGCCTCCCGCGGACATCATCGTCGAGCAGGCCGACGGCAGCCACGACCCGTTCAACTTCTCCGCGGCGTTCCTGGGCGGCCAGGTCATCACCGGCGCGGAGCTGCGGGATCTGCCCCTTCCCGAGCCGGGGGTCGCCATGCTTCTCGCATTCGGGATTCTCGCCGTGCTCGGCGCCGGGACCGTCCGGCGCCGGGTAGCCCAGGCCGCCTGAAAACCGCGTTCGCGTCGGCCTTCGCGGAGGTCCGAGCGACCCACTCTGCGCCCAGGGCGCCATCGACAACGAGGAAATGCCAGATGATGAAAACCACATTCCGCCCGGGCCGCCTGCTGGCACCGCTGCTGCTCTCATGCCTGCTCGCCTCGCCCGGCGCCCGGGCTGCCTCCATGCTCATCGACGCCGGCAACATCGAGGAGCTGGTGACCTTCACCTTCGGCCAGTTCGAGGGCGGGTTCTCCATCAACGGCTCCACTCCCACCTCCGGCGGCAGCTTCACCTTCGGCGAGGGCACCCAGCTCAACTTCACCGGACAGTGGATCGACCTGGGCCAGGCCACAGCCTTTTCCCGCACCGTGTACTGGGTGGAGCCCCAGGCACCCACCGTGATCAGCGAGATCCTCCAGTGGTCCATCACGCCCAGCGGTGCCTCCGGCCTTGCCACCATCTCGGGCTTCTTCCAGGCCGAGGGGCTGGGCACGCTGCCGCCCGGCGTCCTCCTGCAGGACGTCATCGTCGAGCAGTTCGACGGCAGCCACGACCCGTTCCAGTTCTCCGCGCCGTTCCTGGTCGGTCAGATCATCACGGGCCCCGGCGACGTGGGTGGCCAGCCGTGCGGCGTCGGTCCCTTCCCGCCCTGCACCGCGTCCGAGCCGGGCGTCGCCGCGCTCTCGGGCCTGGGCCTGCTCGTGGTGCTCGGCGCCGCAGTCCGCCGGCGCCGGAGCGCTCGCGCCGCCTGATGCGGGCCGGGTAACCGGGTCACCGGGCGAGCGCCGCTCGCCCGGTCGCTCCCCAACGGGGTGTCGACGGGGGGCGTCCGCAGGCGTACGCGTCATCCCTGGCCTGCACGCTCGAACCCACGCCGCCGCCAGACATGATGGGCGCGCCGGCCCGCTTTCCCGTTCCGTCCTGAGCGCTCCGCGACGTACCCGTCTCGGGCGCGGGTGCCGGCCCCACGGTTACCACCCGCGAGCGCACTCCTGCCACTCCCCTGGCGGCCCCAGGGACCACTCCAGAGAGGCCATCTTGGCAGGGCCTCGTTCCGTTCGACCGTTCCCTCTCCTCCCTCCGGCCGTAGGCGCGACGCCGCGGCGGCGGCTGCTCTGTGCAGCAGCCTTCCCGGGCCCGTGCCCGAGGCGGGCCCGGCTGCTGGGCCGCCTCAGCCTCGGGGTCCATCGGGTCAAGGACCGAGATATATTTAAAACAATGAGTTATGGGACGTTTGCGATGTCCAATAGTTGAGTTTTTACTTGAAGTTATCCCAGTAAATACCGATACTTACGAGTATCGTCCAGGCCCGGACGATGGACGAGACTGCCCGCGATCCATGCACAAGGTACTGGCCTTCCTCCTCGCCGCCTGCCCTGCCCTCGCCACCGCGGTCGAGGTGCGGGGTACGGACCTGCAGCCGCGCGCGGGCGGCAGCCACGTGGTGCTCGAGCTCAGCGATCCGGTCGCGTACCGGGTCTTCCGGATGGGCGACCCCGAGCGGGTCGTGATCGATCTGCGGGAGGCCCGGGCGACCCGCACCCTCTCGCTCCCCGCGGACACCTCCGGTCTCGTCACCGGCCTGCGCCAGGCGCGCCGCGGGGAAGGCGACCTGCGGGTGGTCCTGGATCTGAGTCGGGCGGCCGACGCCGTGCCCGCGCTGCTGGCCCCGGACGGCACCGGCGGGCACCGCCTGGTGGTGGACCTCACGGAACGGCCGGCACGGCCTGCGAGCCCCGAGGCCACCGGCGTGCCGGGCCAGCCCGTTCGGGGCGACCGTCAGCCGGTCCCACTGCGCGCCGCTCCGATGCTCGCGCAGGCCCCGGCAACGGCCCCACAGGCCGCCGCTGCGGATCGGCGGCTCGAGCAGCGCCTGGCGGAGCTCGAGCGGGCGCGTGCGGCCCACGAGGAGGCGACCCGGCGTCTGCTGGCCCAGACCGAACGGCTCGAGCGCCGGCTGCGGGAGCTCGAGGCCGGCACGGTGGCGGCCGAGGACGGGGACGCGGCCCGCCGTCTGCTGGCCCGCAACGAGCACCTGGAGCGCCGAGTGCAGGAGCTCGAGACCGGCCAGGCCGCGGCCGAGGACGGGGAAGCGGCCCGCCGTCTGCTGGCCCAGAACGAGCAGCTCGAGCGCCGGGTCGAGGAGCTCGAGGTGAGCCGGGCCGCGGCCGAGGACGCGACCCGCGCGATCATCCGCGACTCCGTGTCGACCCTGGGGCCGCAGATCAACGAGGCCGTGGCCCTCACCGGGTCGCTGGAGCTGTCGGCGGCCGCACGTCAGGACTTCGCCGGCAAGGTGGAGAAGGACGTCGAGATCTCGACCGCCGAGCTGGGCTTCGAGGTGCAGGTCAACCCGTGGACCACCGGGCAGCTCCTCGTCGAGTACGACCGGGGGAGCAGCGTGTTCACCAGCACCCAGGGCGACGAGACCAGCGTCGACCGGATCAACCTGAAGACCGCGAAGATCACCGTCGGCGACACGACACGATTCCCATTTTTTGCAGTGGCGGGCCGTCAGACGCTGCCCTTCGGAACGGCCCTCGGCAGCTCGGTGGCGGACCCGCTGACCATCGACGACCCCATCACCATCGAGGTCTTCGAGCTGCGTGAGAACGCCGTCGGCGTCGGGGTCGCGTTCCCGACCCCCGAGGCGAAGCCCACCGCCCCGCCGGTGGTGCCGAAGCCGGTGAAGCCGCAGCTGCTCAACCCGGCGATCAGCGCCCTGGGCGAGGCGCTCGGCTACCGCCCGCCGTCGGTCCGCCCGCCGCCGGCCACCCCGGTCCCGCTGCCGGTGCCGCCGCCGATGTTCAACGTGGCCGCCTACACCTTCAAGGGGAACACCCGCGTGGCGAACACGCGAGGCTTCTCCATCGACGATCACTTCGGCGCCACCGCGGGCGTCCACCTGCAGGGCGACTGCGGGCGCCGCTACGAGGACATCGACGCCGAGGGACGCTGGTGGCCGTTCGGGACGCGCTGCCCCTGGGCGGTGGACGTGGACGTGGACTACAACAACTCGGTCTACGACAGCCTGTTCCTCGAATCCGAGTACCGGCCGTTCCTCGAGCAGATCGGGTTCGTGCCGGGGGTCGCCGCGAGCCTCAAGGCCGCGATCGGCTCCATGGCGCTGGTGGCGGAGTGGAACGGTGCCATCGAGGATGCGACCTTCGTCGACGGCGTGAACCGCTTCATCCGCATGCGGCCGAGCAGCTGGATGGTCGGCCTCGGCTACCAGCTCGACTGGAACCCGTGGGTGCAGCGCATCGGCGAGCAGGGGACCTACCTCACGGTAGGGTACTCCGAGAGCAGCGATCTCGCGGGGGTCATCCGGCCGTTCACCGGCGAGCGCACCGGCAACGTGCCGAAGAGAAGGCTCATCTTCGGGATCGGCGAGTGGGTGCTCGACGGCGTGAAGTTCGCGGTGGAGTACTCCCGGAACTTCGACTACTCCATCAAGCATGGCGGCACCGGGCGCCACGCGGACGCCATCGTGTCCCAGTTCACCTACGTCTGGTAGCCGGACACCGGGCCAGGCGCCCCGCTCTGCCCTGCACCACCGGCGGCACGCAGCGCTCCGCGCGTCCGGGGCGCCGCGTCATGGCGTGGTCGTGACACTTTGCTAACATCCTCTTCCACGGGCCGGGCATGCAGCGGCCCGGAACCGGCGCCGCTACCGGCGCCTGAGTCGCGTGCTCTCCCTCACCAGGAGGACCAACCAAGATGAGCGCACGACGGTACGAACATCCGGGGCGGAGGCCGCGTTCCGGCGCGCTCCGGCAGGCCATCCTGATGGCGTGTGCCTGCCTGCTATGCGCACCCGCGTACGGGCAAGGCTCGGACCGCATCCCGGAGCAGCAGGCGAAGGAAATCGCGGCGAAGGCCGTGGAAGGTGAGGTGATGGACGTCCAGATCGAGCGCAAGCTCGGTGCCGATCGTTACGTGGTGGAGGTCATCCGCAAGTCCGACGGCGCGGAGGTGGACGTCATCATCGACATGAAGACCGGCGAGGTGCTCGCGACGGAGAACTGATCGCCGGGTCCGCTACTTCACGTCCCGGGCGTAGAGCTCGGCCTCGATGCGCTCCTCGACGGGATCGAAGATCGACTGCGCCAGCTCGAAGTTCTTGTTGGCCACACGGCGCTCGAAGTCCTGGAGCTTCTTCAGGTCTTCGAGCTGCGCGGGCGACATCTGCTCGACCGGGATGGTCCCGCCCGCAGTCAGCGCCTCCAGTCGGGCGCGGACGTCGGGCTCCACCTCGTCCGGGTGGTCGTACTCGAAGCCCGCCTCGCGCATCTCGCGGGCGTACACCCACAGGGCGCTGCGCATGCGGCGGTCCTTGTTGATGAGCGCGTCCTTCGGGTTGTAGTAGGTGGCCTTGAGCTGCTCCGGCTCGAACACCTGCTCGATGGCCGTGCG
>JBFHNV010000017.1:0-43151 GCA_041593595.1 Gammaproteobacteria bacterium | reverse complement strand
GCCGCGCGCCTCGAGGCGCTGGGCTCGTGCCTGGTCTCGGAGCGCCGCTGCGCTCACGACGCGGTCGCGGTGGCCGCGGCCGTCGCGCAGGAGCTGGAGGCGGGACGGGGCCTGGTGCTGGTCTCCGGCGCGTCCGCCATCGTGGACCGGCGCGACGTGGTGCCCGCCGGGATCGTGGCCGCGGGCGGTGAGCTGGTGCACTTCGGGATGCCTGTGGATCCGGGCAACCTGCTGCTGACGGCGCGTCGCGGCGCGGTGCCGATCCTTGGCCTGCCGGGCTGCGCCCGCTCGCCGGCCTACAACGGCCTGGATCAGGTGCTGGAGCGGCTCGCGGCGGGCCTGCCGGTGGAGCCCGCCGACGTCATGGGCATGGGCTTCGGCGGGTTGCTGAAGGAGATCCCCGAGCGGCCGCAGCCCCGGGCCGGCACGTCGGCGCCGGCCCGGGCGCCGCAGGTGACGGCCCTGGTGCTGGCCGCCGGGCAGTCCCGGCGCATGGGGCCGGTGAACAAGCTGCTGGCCACGGTGGATGGCGTGCCCATGGTGCGGGCGACGGTGGAGCGCATCGCCGCGGCCGGGGTGGACCGGGTGGTGGTGATCACCGGGCACGAGGCGGAGCGCGTGAGCGCGGCGTTGCAGGGGCTCGATGTGGACCTGGTGCACAACCCGGACTACACGGAGGGGCTGTCCACGTCGCTGGCCCGCGGCATCTCGGCACTGGATGCCTCGGTGGACGCGGCGCTGGTGTGCCTGGCCGACATGCCGCGGGTGCGCCCGCGGCACGTTCAGCGCCTGCTCGCTGCCTTCGACCCGCTGGAGGGCCGCGGCATCTGCGTGCCCACCTACCGCGGCAAGCGCGGCAACCCGGTGCTCTGGGACCGCCGCTACTTCCAGGAGATGGCGGCAGTGCGCGGCGACGTGGGCGCGCGTCACCTCATCGGCGAGCACCAGGATGCGGTGTGCGAGGTGGAGATGGACGACGGGGGCGTGCTGCTGGACGTTGACTCCCCGGAGTCGCTGGCCGCGCTTTCCGGGGACTGAATGGCTGTTCCGAATGCTGCTACGAGCATTTCCCGATGCCGTCCTCTCCCGTGACCGGTGATCCGATATCCGGAACAGCTATTCAGTGCGGCGGCGCGATTCCTTCCACCCGGGTCAGCGTCAGGCGCACGGTCCCGTCTGCCTCCCGGTGCTCAACCTGCACCGGCAGAAAGCCCAGCGCCGGCGCGCACCACACCAGCGTCTCGCGCTCGTCGTCGCCTTCCCGCTGCCGGTGCACGATCACCGTGTCGAGGGGACCGAGCACCGTGTCCACGCGCTCCTCGCCCACCACCCTCATCTCATAGGACTTGACCTTGCCGCCGTCTGCCACCGTGTAGCGCGTTGCCCGCATGCCGTCGGCCAGGTCCTGCATCAGTGCCAGCATGTACACCAGCTTGTCGAGCGTTCCTGGCTCCACCTCCATGCTCCAGGTCTGGCCGTTCAGCGTGTTGTGCACCCGGCCCGCGTCCCAGTCGAAGCGCACCTCCACGTCGCGCTCGCGCTTGCCGCCCGACCGGCTATAGGTGTAGTGGAGCGGCTTCACGCCGCCGCTGTCGGTGTAGCGCCACTCGCTGCGCTCGTCGATTCGCTCGTCGCGCAGCAACTTCGCGATGCCAGTGGCCTCGCTGCGGGAACGGTAGACGTAGCGCCCGCCACCCACCGGCTCGAGCTGCCAGTGTGTCTGTCCGATGTCGATGCCCTGGGCGCTCAGCACGAAGCTCGCTTCGAAGCGCTCGGGCAGGCTGCCCGAAGGGGTCGCGGCGATGACGGGCACCGTCGCCAGCGCCGCCAGGAGCGCGGTGGCGGCGCGGGCGCGGCGGCGTTCGCGTGACATCATGCACGGCATCGTAATGACCTCGCCTCGGCCGCGCCACATGCGCCGGACGCGCGCGGGGACCGGTACGGGCGCGTGCTATGATTGCGCGCGTCCACGTCCCCGCGCGGTATCAGGCACGACCCCCGGATGACCCACCCCGTCGAAGCGCCGCGCTGGCGTCACCACGCGGTGGAAGGCCCATGAGGCGGCGTGGGGGATGGAGCGTGTCCCGGCTCCTTTATACCGCCGTGCACGTGCTCGGAATGCCGCTGATCCTCGCGCGGCTGGTCTGGCGCGCCCGACGCAACCGCGACTACGTCTACTGCCTGCATCAGCGCTTCGGTTTCGGCGCGCCGGTGCCCCGGGACGCGCGGCCCATCTGGATCCATGCGGTCTCGGTGGGCGAGGCGCAGGCGGCGGTGCCGGTGGCGCGCGCGCTGATGGAGCGCTACCCGGATGCACCGTTGCTGTTCACCACCACCACGCCCACCGGCCGTGACCGGGTCAGGCAGGCGCTGGGCGAGGCGGTGGTGCATCGCTACGTGCCCTACGATCTGCCGTGGACCATCGGGCGCTTTCTCGATCGCGTGCGTCCGCGCGCACTGATCGTGATGGAGACGGAGCTATGGCCGAACCTGTTCGCGGCCTGCGCCGACCGCCGCGTCCCGATCCTGCTCGCGAACGTGCGCCTCTCGGCGCGCTCGGCGCGCGGCTACCGTCGGGTGGCGCCGCTCACCCGCGAGATGCTCGCCGTGGTCGCGGCGGTGGCCGCCCAGAGCCAGGCCGACGCCACCCGGATGCTGTACCTGGGCGCCGACCCGGACACGGTCGAGGTGACGGGCAGCATCAAGTTCGACCTGCGCCTTCCGGCGAGCCTGCGCGAGCAGGCCCAGGTGTTGCGCCGGGAGTTCGGCCCCGAGCGCAGCGTGCTCATCGCCGCCAGCACCCACGACGGTGAGGACGCGCAGGTGCTCGATGCCTTCGCCCGCGTGCTCGAGGGCATCCCCCACTGCCTGCTGGTGCTGGTGCCGCGCCACCCTGAGCGCTTCGCGGCGGCAGCGGCCCTGTGCCGCCGCCGGGGCTACGCCACCGCCCTGCGCTCGCGCCCGCCGCGCCGCTTCGACGGGGTGGACGTGTTCGTCGGCGACACCATGGGCGAGCTGCCGCTGTTCTACGCGGCCTCGGACGTGGCCTTCGTGGGCGGTTCCCTGGTGCCCACGGGCGGGCACAACATGCTCGAGCCCGCGGCGCTGGGCCTGCCCGTGCTGTTCGGCCCCCACGTGTTCAACTTCTCGGACATTGCTCGCATGCTGCTCGACGTGGGCGGCGCATGGCAGGTGGCCGACGGTCGCGAGCTCGGGGAGCGCGCCCACGTGCTGCTGGAAGACGCCAACCTGCGCCACAATGTTGGGGATCGAGGGAGGCAGTTCGTCGAGCGGAACCGCGGCGCCCTGGAGCGGCTCATGAACATCATCGACGACCGGTTGGCCGCGTCGCATGTCTGATCCGGACAATACCCGCGACGTCCATCCGACGCTTGATCTGGCGGACATGGCTCAGGTCGGGCGCGGTGATCGCGTCAGCGTCGAGCCCATCTCCGACGACACCCAGGAGCTGTTTGACAGGACCCTGGCCCTGGTGCAGGAGGAGCTCGGCCCCGAGCCCGCCGAGCAGCGCCCCGAGCGGCGCTCGCTGGCCAGCGGCTTCGTGCCCCAGAACGAGGATCTCCGTGCCATCTACCTGCTCGCCGAGGCCGTGGGCGGGTACGAGGCGTTCAACGACCTGGTCAACGTGCACTCTCCCGGCAACGTGCTGTCACAGGACTTCGGAGACAAGGCACGCGACGGCGCGCTGCCGCCCGGGGATCTCTCCAAGCTCAAGGACTACCAGGAGCAGATCCGAAACGCGCTGCGCAACGCCAACGCCTATCTGCGCGACGTGGCAGTGGACGAGTTCAGTCGCGAGGAGCTGCACCAGCTCCACGAGATGATCCTGACCGCGAGCTCGCGCGCAAAGGAGCTCAACCAGATCCTCGGCGTGCACTACATCCACGAGGTGGAGCGGGTGGTGCAGCGCCTGTACGAGTTCCATGCCCAGATGCGCGCAGTGGAGCGCACCGTCGACGGAATCTTCATGGTCAACAGCGAGGTGATGTTCGTACCCACCAACGAGCTGGTGAAGTGCGTCAACACCCTGTTCGAAGCGGTGGGGAACTCCTACCTCGCGCGCCACGTGGACGGCGTGCTGCTGCTCGCCGCGCGCAACCTGCTGATCGAGGTGGCGTCGTTCCACTCCTACTACGGCAAGGAGCAGATCTACTCGTTGTTCCGGCGTACCCGCGCCGGTACCACGACCCAGGCCGTCACCGCGCGCATCCGCGGCGAGATCCGGCGTCTGTTCGACGCCTGCAAACGCGACAACAAGCTCGTTCTCACGCGGTTGATGGCGGACGCGGAGCGCCAGTTCGAGATCTCGGTGGAGGCGATCCAGGAGGAAGCCACGCGCTCGGCGGTGGAGCAGGTGAAGGTGTTCATGCCCCGCGAGGAGACGGCGCGCCCGGAGCCCAAGAAGGGACTGCTGCGCAAGCTGTTCGGCTGGATGCTCAGGTGAGCGGTGCGCGTGCGCCCTACGACCAGCGCCTCGCGCGGGTGCTGGTGCGCCCGCTGGCCCGCACCCGGCTGCACCCCAATCACCTGACCGTGCTCACCGCGCTGGTGGCGCTCGCCGGCGCGGGGCTGCTCGCCACCGGCGATCCGGTGCATGCGAACTGGGGCGCGGGACTGTTCGTGGCGAGCCGGTTCCTGGACCACTTCGACGGCGAGCTCGCGCGCCAGACCGGGCGCAGCTCGCGGCTCGGCTACCTGCTGGACTACCTGGCCGGGGGCGTGAGCTACGCCGCCCTGTTCGCCGGCATGGCCGCGGGGCTCGCCCGCGGCCCCCTGGGTGGCTGGGCGGTGGTGCTGGGGCTCGCCGGCACCGCCTGTGCCGTCGCCGCCGTGTGGCTCAACATGGGCATCGATCGCGCCCGCGGCGGCAGCGATGCGGTGGGCTACCCGGCGTTCGCCGGCTTCGAGCTGGAGGACGGCATCTACCTCCTGGCCCCGGTCGCCTGGCTCGGCTGGCTCGCGCCCTTCTTCGTCGCCGCCTGCCTGGGCGCGTGCGTGTACCTGGCCTACACGGCGGTGGTGCTGGCCCGCGCGCGGCGCCCCGGTTAGCGGCACACGCCGCCTGCGGGCCAGGGGTCCGCCACGGCGTCAACGGGAGCGGACGGCCGGGCCCGGCTGCGCCCGTGCGCGGCAGGGATGCCGCGCTCGAGCCTCCTGGGACGGATTCACCGCGTGGCGCGGCCGGGCCCGACCGTCCGCGTCGCGACCGGAAAGAATCAGCCCCGCGCCGCGCGCTCCATCCGCCTGAGGTGCCACACCACCAGCACCGCCGCCACCGGCGCGGCCACCGCCGCCGCCGCCAGCACCCAGTCCCCCAGCCCCACGGCCACCGCCACCGGCACGATGGCGATGGCGTCGTCCGGGTCGAAGCCGGCGGTGGCCTGGAACATGACGCTTCCAGGGCCCAGGCGGCGGTCGATGGCCAGCACGTGCGCGAAGATCACCGCCACGCTGAGCGCGGCCAGCGCGCCCAGCGCCGGCGCCCACGGTGCCAGGGCGCCATCGCGCTGCGCGAGCCCCAGGGATAGCACGATGGCGGTGTCGCACACCGCGTCCGTCCACAGGTCGAAGCGATGGCCTGCGGGCGAGGTGCGCCCGCTCAGGCGGGCCAGCTCCCCGTCGGCCCGGTCCAGCAGCATGGACAGCAGGAACAGCAGGGCGCCGGCCACGGTCCACGGCGGTGTGCCCACGGCCAGCAGGGCCGCGGCGCCCAGCCCGGACGCCAGGCGGGCGGCGGTGAGGTGGTTGGGAGTGACCCGGGTTGCGACCAGCGGCCGCACGCACCGGCGCGCGGCCCGGTGGATCCAGGTGTCATGACTCATGGCAGGATTGTTGCGTCGCGGCGGCCAAAGTTCCAGGGCCGCGCCCTGGACGCTCTCGCCGCCCGGCTGTCATCCTTGCAAGCTGCGGGATGATTCAGGGAGCGACGCGATGATCAAGCTGGTGCTGCTGCGACACGGGCAGAGCACGTGGAACGAGGAGAACCGTTTCACGGGCTGGCACGACGTGGACCTCACGGCCCGCGGCCGCGAGGAGGCCGAGCGCGCCGGACGAGAGCTGGCCTCCGGCGGCTACGTGTTCGACGTGGCATTCACCTCGGTGCTCAAGCGCGCCATCCGCACCCTGTGGATCACCCTCGACGAGATGAACCTCATGTGGATCCCGGTGCACCGGAGCTGGCGGCTGAACGAGCGCCACTATGGCGCCCTCGAGGGGCTCAACAAGGCGCAGACCGCGGCCCGCTACGGCGACGAGCAGGTGCTGGTGTGGCGGCGCAGCTACGACACCCGCCCCCCGGCGCTGGAGCGCGACGATGCGCGGTTTCCCGGCCACGACCCGCGCTACGCGGAGCTGGCCCCGGAGGAGGTGCCGGTGGCGGAGTGCCTGAAAGACACGGTGGAGCGGTTCCTGCCCTACTGGCACGAGAGCATCGCGCCCCGGATCCGGGAGGGGAAGCGGGTGCTCATCGCGGCTCACGGGAACAGCCTGCGGGCCCTGGTGAAGTACCTGGACGAGGTGTCCGACGCCGACATCGTGGGCATGAACATCCCCACCGGCATGCCCCTGGTCTACGAGCTGGACGATGCGCTGAAGCCCGTGGACCGCTACTACCTGGGCGATCCCGAGGAGGTGGCGAAGGCCATGGAGGCGGTGGCGGCGCAGGGCAGGGCGAAGGCGTGAGCGAGGCGATCCCGCGCATCGGCTTCGACCACTTCCTGGGAGTCGAGATCCGCACCGGTACCATCGTGGAGGCCGTGCTCAATCCCAAGGCCCGGGTGTCCGCCTACGTGCTGCGCATCGACTTCGGTGCGCACGGCGTGAAGACCAGCTCGGCGCAGATCACGGACAACTATGGCGCGGACGACCTGGTGGGAAAGCAGGTGGTGGCGGTGCTCAACTTCGAGCCCAAGCGCGTGGCCGGCGTGAAGTCCGAGGTGCTGGTGCTCGGCGCGGTCAGCGACGCCCAGGGGGTGGTGCTGCTGGAGCCTACGTTCGCGGTGGAGAACGGGGCGCGCATCGCGTAGCCGGTCTACTCGTCGTAGGCCTTGCGCACCTCCTGCGCGATGATCGCCAGCCCCCGGTGCACCCGCGCGTCGTCCTGGGAGCAGTTGATGCGGATGCACTCGTCGCGGTGACGCCACTCGCCGGCGAGGCCGGGGAAGAAGTGGTGACCGGCGATCACCAGCACGCCGCGGGCCTTGAGCCGCTCGTAGAGCACCTGCGCGGTGACGGGGAGATCCTCGAACCACAGCCACAGGAAGATGGCGCCCTCGGGCTTGTGAACCCGGAACGGGTAGCCGGACAGGTCGAGCTCCAGGCGCGCCACCGCCGCCATGGCCTTGCGCTCGTAGAACGGGCGCACCACCTCCCGGGACAGGTCCAGGATCTCGCCGCTCTCCACCAGGTCGAGCACCAGCTCGGGCCCGAAGCTGCCGGTGGTGAGGTTGACGATGGCGTTCATGCCCGACAGCGCCTCGATGTACTCCGGTGCCGCCACCACGATCCCGGTACGCACCCCCGGCAGACCGATCTTCGACAGCGACATGCACACGATGATGTTCTCGTCCCACACCGGGGTGGCCTCGGTGAAGACGATGCCGGGAAACGGCACACCGTAGGCGTTGTCGATGATGAGCGGGATCGCGTGGTCTGCGGCCAGCCGGCGCAGCGACGTCACCTCGCCGTCAGTGAGCACGTTGCCGGTGGGATTGGTGGGCCGTGACACGCACAGCGCTGCCACGTCGTTGCCCACTCGCAGGTTGTCGAAGTCCACCCGGTACTTGAACTGGTATCGGCCCAGGAGCTCGATCTGGGGTCGCCCCGCCGTGAACAGCCCGGGCTCGGCGCCCTGGTCCGCGTAGCCGATGTACTCGGGGGTGAGCGGCAGCAGGATGCGCCGCGGCTCGCCGTCCGCGCCCTGGCCCCCGAGCATGTTGAAGAGCATGAACGACGCGCTCTGGCTGCCGTTGGTGAGCGCGATGTTCTCCGGGCCCACGGCCCAGCCCAGGGACTCGTTGAGCAGCCGTGCCAGGGCACGGATGAGACGCAGGTGGCCCTGGGGCGGGCCGTAGCCGCCCACCACGCGCTCGAAGGCGTCGCCGTCGTCCAGGATGCGCTGCATGCGCTCGCGGAAGCGCCGCTCCATCTGCGGGATGCGGCCCGGGTTGCCTCCGCCCAGCATGAGCATGTCCGGGTTCAGTGCCGCGGCCCGGCCCAGATCGTCCATGAGCTGGACGATGCCGGCGCCGTGCCCGAAGGATTCGCCGAAACGGGAGAGACGCATGGCGGGCAGTGTAGACGGCTGCCGGGGCCCGGGACTCAAGATCCGGCGGTGGCGGCCGATTTCGAGGTTTACCCCGGCCTGCCTCCCGAGCGCACCCGCACTGATGATCCCTCGCCTTCCGCGACGCATCGCCCGCGGCTGGGTCCGTCAGGCGGCTCCGCCACTGCTGGTGATCGCCGCCTGCGCGACCGTGGGGCACGTCCTGGAGGGCGCGGTGGCCGAGCGCGAGCGCGGGCTCGAGCGCACCGGGGTGCTCGAGAAGCTGGCCACGGTGCGCGCCCGCCTGGAGGGCGCCCTGGTAGGCAACCTGCTCCTGATCCAGGGGCTGACGGGCCCGCTGGCGCTGGAGCCGGACATGGACCGGGTGCGCTTCGAGGCCCTGTCGCGCGAGCTGCTGGCGCAGCCCAACCAGCTGCGCAACGTGGCGGCCGCCCGCGACCTCGTCATCACCCACATGTATCCCCTGGAGGGCAACGAGGCGGCCCTGGGGCTGGACTACCGTCGCGTCCCGACCCAGCGCGAGGCCGCCCTGCGAGCCCGCGACACGCGCGGGCTGGTGGTGGCCGGGCCGGTGGACCTGGTGCAGGGCGGGCGCGGGCTCATCGGTCGCGCACCCGTGTTCCTCACACCTGCCGGCGGCGCGCCGGGCGCCGGGCCCTTCTGGGGGCTGGTGTCCGCCGTCATCGACCTGGAGGCGCTGCTGGCTCACGCAGGCGTCCTGGATCGGGAGTCCGGGCTCACCGTGGCGCTGCGGGGCGTGGACGGCACCGGCCCTGCCGGGGACGTGTTCCACGGCGACCCGGCGCTGTTCACGAGCGGTGCGGTGACCCTGGACGTGGCGCTGCCGGGCGGGAGCTGGCAGATCGCGGCGCTGCCCTCCGCGGGCTGGACGGTGTCCCCGGCGGCGGTGTGGCCGGTGCGGGGCGTGACCGTCCTGGTGGCGATCGTGCTGGCGCACCTGGTCTGGCTGGGCGGGCGCCAGCGCCAGGAGCGCGCGCGGGCGCGGCGCTACCTGGACCGATCGCGCAGGCGCATGGCGGATGCCATCGAGTCCCTGGGCGACGGCTTCGCCCTGTGGGACGGCGAGCGCCGACTGCTGCTGAGCAACCGCCGCTTCGGGCGCATGCTGGCCGGACCGCAGGGCGCGCCGCCGCCGGGGACGGACCACGCGCAGATCCTGCGCACGGCGCTCGACACGGGATGCGTGGTCCCCGAGGGTGACCGGGAGCACTGGCTCGAGCGCTTCATGCGACCGGACGACACCACGGGCGCGCCCCTGGAGCTGAATCTGGCCGGGGGTCGCATCGCGCAGCTCACCCGGCGCCCCACCTCCGAGGGGGGCACGGTGGAGATCTACACGGACATCACCCAGATGCGCCGCGCGGAGGCGGCCATCCGACGGCGCGCCAACGTGGATCCACTCACGGGGCTCTCCAACCGCGCGCGCTTCCTGGAGCAGCTCGAGTCCACCGTGCGCCTGGCGCGCCGGTCCGGGCGGCAGGCCGCGCTGCTGTTCGTGGATCTGGACCGCTTCAAGAACGTGAACGACAGCCTCGGCCACGGCACCGGCGACCGTCTGCTGGAGGAGGCGGCGCGGCGCATCGTGGGCTGCGTGCGGTCCACGGACACGGTGGCGCGGCTCGGCGGCGACGAGTTCACCGTGCTGCTGCACGACGCGGGGGAGGGACTGGGACCCGCCAAGGTGGCGGAGAAGATCACGCGGCGCCTGTCACGGCGCTTCGACCTGGACGGGCACGAGGTCTACGCCGGCGCCAGCATCGGGATCACCGTCTGCCCGGAGGACGGTGACGACCCCGGCACCCTGCTCAAGAACGCGGACATGGCCATGTACCGGGCGAAAGAGGCCGGTCGCAACACATACCGCTTCTTCACGCCCGAGATGACAGTGCACGCCCAGCGCTTCGTGGCGCTGGAAGGCGATCTGCGCCGCGCCTTCTCCCAGGGCGAGCAGCTCGCGCTCGCCTATCAGCCCATCGTGGATCTGGAGAGCGGCGCGGTGGAGGGCGTGGAGGCGCTGCTGCGCTGGACACACCCGCAGCTCGGGCCCGTGTCGCCGGCAGAGTTCATCCCGGTGGCGGAGGAGTCCGGGCTCATCGTGCAGCTCGGGGCCTGGGTGCTCGAGCGTGCCTGCCAGGAGGTCATGGCTGCAGTGCCCCGTGGCACGGTGCCGCCGCGGCTGTCCATCAACGTGTCCAGCCGCCAGCTCCGCGCCGGCTTCGGCGCCGGCCAGGTGTGCCCCGTGCTCGAGCGAACCGGCTTGCCGCCCTCCCGGCTCGTGGTGGAGATCACCGAGTCCACCCTGCTGGACGACGACGCGCGGGTTCGCGAGTCGCTGCAGGAGCTCCGGGCGCTGGGTGTGGGGCTCGCGGTGGACGATTTCGGCACCGGCTACTCGTCGCTGGGATACCTGCGGCGGTTGCCCGTGTCCGAGATCAAGATCGACCGCAGCTTCGTGCGCGACATGGAGACCGACGCCGCCGATGCGCGCCTGGTGGAGAGCATCCTCGCCATGGCTCGGGCGCTGGAGCTGACGGCGGTGGCGGAAGGCGTGGAGACTGCCGGCCAGCTCGACGCACTGACGCGGCTCGGCTGCCCGCTGGCCCAGGGCTTTCACCTGGGGCGCCCGCAGCCCATCGGGGAGCTGTGGCCGCGCGTCGGCGCGCCGGCGCGCGCGGTGGTGAAAGGCGTCGCCTGAGGCTCGCGCCTCAGGCGGCCGCGTGCCGCGCCAGGAAGTCCGCCACGTCCGCCACCGCGCGCGTCGCTTCCGGCAGCAACGGCGCGAACAGGTGGAACACGTGGGGCAGGTCGCCGAAGCGCCGCAGCGCCACCGGCACGTCCGCCGCGTCCAGTCGCGCCGCAGCACGCACGCCGTCGTCGCGCAGGATCTCGCTCTCGCACACGTGCACCAGCGTCGGCGGCAGGGCCTGCATGGGACCGAACAGGGGCGACGCCCGCGGATCGGTCGGGTCCGCGCCCTGCAGGTAGACCGCGGCCACCGGCCCCACCAGGTGCGCGCACAGGTACTGGTCGCGCTCCGCATTGTCGCCCACGCTGGCACCGCTGCCCGTGAGGTCGGTCCAGGGCGACAGCAGGGCGAGACCCGCGGCAGCGGGCTCTCCGAGATCCCGCAGCCGCTGGGCCAGGGCCAGCGCCAGCCCGCCGCCGGCGGAATCGCCGGCGATCCACGAGGGCGGAACGCCGGTGGCCGACCGTAATGCCCGCCACCCCGCCAGGGCGCCCTCCAGCGCCGCCGGGAAAGCATGCTCCGGGGCCAGCGGGTAGTCCGGCACCAGCACCGTGCAGCCAGTGCCGGTGGCGAGCCGTCCGGCGAGGCCCCGGTACAGGCGCGCCGTGCCTACCGCGTAGGCGCCGCCGTGCAGGTAGAGGCCGTGCCGCGTCGCGGCGGGCCCGGGCCAGAGCCATTCGCCGCCACCGCAGCCGGGCGGCGCCGTGTGCACGGCGACGCCGGTGGGCGCCCGGACCCGCCGTGCCAGCGCGTCCAGTCGCTGGCGCGATGCCCGGACGGTGTCGGGGGTGACCCCGGTCAGGGCCCGCAGGCGGGCCTTGACCACGTGCCGCAAGTAGAGCCTGAGGATGCGCGCGCGCAGGCTCGCTCGCGCCGGCGGACCCTGCGGGGCGGGCGTCAGTACAGCCAGCTGTTCACCAGCCGCAGGTCTTCCTCTTCCAGCGTGCCTGCCGCCTGCTTCAGGGTGAGGATGTCCACGATGTACTGGTAGCGCGCCTCGGCGAAGTCGCGCTTGGCCCGGAACAGGTCCCGCTTCGCGTTGAGCACGTCCACGGTGGTGCGTGTGCCCACCTGGAAGCCCGCCTCGATGGCCTCGGCGGCCGCCTCGTTGGACTTCACGGCCTGCTCGAGGGCGTTGACCCGCGAGATCCCGGACCTGACCCCGAGGAAGGCGTCGCGGGTCTGGCGCTGCACGGAGCGGCGAATGCGCTCGACCTCGTCCACCTCGCGCTGGTACAGGTGGCGGCTCTGGCGGGTCCGCGAGAGCACCGAGCCGCCGGCGTAGATGGGCACGGTGAGCTCCAGCCCGACGGCGGTGCTCGAGTTGTCCCGCAGCCCGGAGCCGCCGCCCGACGTGCTGTCCTTGATCACGGCCCGCCCGTGCGTGCCCACCAGATCCAGGGTGGGCAGGTGGCCCGCCTCGACACGCTGGATCTCGAGCCGCGAGCGGTCGGCGCTGTAGCGCTGCCCGGCGAGCTGCAGGTTCTGGTTGAGCGCGGTCTCGGTCCAGCGGTCGATGTCGTTGGGCTCCGGCATCTGCAGCGGCATGGCCTGGCCCAGGGCGGCCAGTGCCTCGTGGTACTCGCCGGTCACCTCGCGCAGCGCCTCGCGGGAGTTGTCCAGCTCGTTCTCGGCCAGGATCACCTGCGCCCGTGCCAGGTCGAAGCCGGCCTTCGCCTCCTCCACGTCGGTGATGGCGATGAGCCCGACCTCGAAGCGCTGCTGGCTCTGCTCGAGCTGCTGGCCGAAGGCCTCCTGCTCGGCCAGGGCAAAGGTGAGGGTGTCCGCGGCGGTGAGCACGTCGAAGTAGCGCTGGGCGGCGCGCAGCATCAGGTCCTGGCGCTGGAAGGCCAGCTCCGCGTCTGCCTGATCCACTTCCACCCGGGCCTGGTCAAGCGCGATCCAGCGGTCCTTGCGGTAGATCGGCTGCGTCACCGAGACCGAGTAGTCGTGGTCGTTGAACTTCCGCGAGCCGCGGGTGGGGGCGAAGATGTTGCCGCTGGTGCGGGACTTGACCAGGTTGCCGGTGGTGCTGGCCGAGGCGCTCGCGCTGGGCAGCAGGCCCGCGCGGGCGATGTCCGGCGCCTCCTGGGCCGCGCGGTTCGCCGCCCCCGCGGCCTGGAACGTGGGGTCGTTGCGCAGCGCCAGCTCGTAGACCCGGATCAGGTCCGTGGCCTGGGCGGCGGCGGCGGCGCTCAGCGCCCACGCGGCGGCGCCCCACAGCACCCGGAGACGTCCATGTGTGTTCACGCGTGCCCCTCTCAGAAGACGAACCGTGGTGGCTGCGGCGCGCCGATCAACGGCGGGATGACGGTCTCGAACAGGCTCTCCGTCACCCATTGGTCTTCCGCCGCGCGGCGCACCAGCCGCGCCTCCATGGCGGGGGCCTGCCCCACCACCACGAACATGCGCCCGCCAATGCTGAGCTGGCGCTGGAAGTGCTCCTCCAGGATCGGCACCGATCCCGTCACCGCGATGGCGTCGTAGGGCGCCCCCGCGGGCCGGCCGCGCACGCCGTCGCCATGGTCCAGGGTCACGTTGAAGGCGGAGTGGTCCTCCAGCCGGCGGCGCGCCCCGTCCAGCAGATCTGCGTGGTACTCCATGCTCACCACGTGGCCGGCGAGCGCCGACAGCAGATACGTGAGCCAGCCGCTGCCGGTGCCGATCTCGAGCACTCGATCGGCGGCATCCAGGCCCAGCGCCTGCAGCAGCCGGGCCTCCACCCGGGGCGGCATCATCACTTCACCGTGCGCCAGGGGCACGCAGATGTCGGCGTAGGCGAGCGGGCGGTAATCCTCCGGCACGAACGCGTCGCGCGGCGTGCGCTCCATCAGGTCCAGCACCGCCTCGTCCAGCACCTCCCAGGTGCGGACCTGCTGCTCTACCATGTTGAAGCGCGCTTGCTCGAAGTTCATGTGCGGGGCAGACGGGAGGCATCCACGCAGCGTGGAGCATAGCCGAATTGCGCGTCCGCCTGCGAGAGGCCGGGGTCCCGCCCGCTCAGCGGCCGGCGCCCCGGGTGCCGGTGGCGAGCGGCTTGACCACGCTCACGTCGGCGGGCGTCGTCGGGACCGGCTGGGGCGCCTCCTCGGCACGCCGCGCGACCCGCCGCCCCGACGGGTCCGCGAAACGGTTGTTCAGGGTCTGCACGTAGCGGTCCGCGTCGTTGAGCACGCGCGCCAGTCGCCGCCGCACGCTGCGGCCCAGGCCCACCGGGTCGCGGCCCGCCAGCGGTCGCCAGATGCGGGCGTTGCGGCGGAACGCGCGCACCACCCAGTCGCCCACGTCGCCGAGGCTGGCGTCGCGCTCGAGCCCGGCAATGACGGTCTGGGCGGCTACCTGGCGCAGCGCCATGTGGACGCTGAACAGCACCAGCGCGATGCCACCCAGGAACAGCGCCCAGCCCAGCGGGGTCTCGGTCATCGAGTCCGCCACCGGGTGGCTGAACGTGAGGCCCTGCCAGTGCCCCCCGGCCACGGCCCAGAACACCGCGGCGACCGCGATGGAGGAGTAGGCGATGCCGTCCATCCACAGGATGCGCCGCTTCCAGGCCTCGCGAGCCTGGCGCAGCCGCGGGATCACCTTCTTCTGGATGGTCTGCGCGGTGTGCTCGAGCACGCCGATGATGCGGTAGGCGCGCTCCACCTCCACCTGATCGATGCGCGCCTCGATGGCGGCCATGTCCTGGGCGCGCTTGCTCTCGAAGCGTTCCCTGAGCCGTGCGTCCTCGATGGGGATTGCGGAGTTGCGGTCGTAGATGGCGTAGAAGCGACCCGCAGTGAGCCCGCGGTTGGCGATGGCGCGCTGCCAGGCGCCGAACACCTCTTCCGGATTGTCCTCCCGCGCGGCGTTGTCGATCTGGTTGAGGATGTACAGGAACTTGGAGGAATCCGGGCGGTGGATGGTTCGGCTGACCAGGTGCTCCAGGGTGTCCTGCATGGCGCCCGGCTCCGGGTGGCGGGCGTCGAAGAACACCAGCACCAGGTCCGAGAGGTCGATGATGTGATCGGTGATGCGCAGGGTCGCGTTGCGCTGGGCGTCGGCGTCGAAGCCCGGTGAGTCGATGATGATCTTGCCCCTCAGCCGCTCGCTGGTGGTGGTCTTGAGCTGCAGGTAGGCGTCGATGCGGCTGCCCTCGCCCTCGTGCACCTGCTCGATCTGGCGGCTGATCTGGAAGAAGGGGAAGCGCGGGTCCGCATCCAGCGCGCGGCCGGGCAGGGTGTGCGCGTCGCCCTCGCCCGCATAGCAGATGACGGTAAAGCGATCGTCCACGGCCTGGTTGCCGGTGAGCTGCAGGTTCTCGCCCAGCAGCGCATTGATGAAGGTGGACTTGCCCGACGAAAATGTGCCGAGCACCGCGATCATGGGCCACCAGGGCACGCGCGTGGTGAGCGACTCGTTGCGCTCGAGGAGGCCCAGACGGTAGGCCACCCCGTCCAGGGTGCGGAAGCTCTTCACCACGTCCAGCAGGATGGGGTTCTCCCGCGAGAGGTGCGCCTGCAGACGGCGGATGTGCTTGCGGATGGAGCGTGGGGTCACGTGCTGCATGGGACTGGTGCCAGCGCCTCGATATCGCGATCCTATCATCTTCACGCCGCCGTTCCGCCGCTGTCTCGATCGTGCGCTTCGACCCCCCGCTGACCTCCGCCGTGCTCGTGCGCCGCTACAAGCGGTTCCTGGCGGACGTGCGCCTCGCGGCGGCGACCGTGACCGTGCACTGCCCCAACACCGGGGCGATGCTCGGCTGTGATGCGCCGGGCGCCCGGGTGTGGCTGAGTCGCAGCGC
This sequence comes from Gammaproteobacteria bacterium, assembly GCA_041593595.1. GTDB lineage: Bacteria > Pseudomonadota > Gammaproteobacteria > HK1 > HK1 > JBFHNV01. Next base: position 27,293 of record JBFHNV010000017.1, on the reverse strand, counting down.
GAACCCGGCGCGCAAGTACGCCTGGACCTGGGAGCAGGTGGAGGCGCGCCGCGGCGTGCGCGTGGGCATCCACACCGGGCGCAGCAACGCGCTGGTGCGCGAGGCCATGGACGCGGGGCTGATCGGGCCGCTGGCCGGCTACCGTGTCGTTCGCGCCGAGGTGCGCTACGGCAGTGAGGGCAGCCGCGCGGACTTCGTGCTGGACGGCCACGCGAGCGCGCCCGCCTGCGTGCTGGAAGTGAAGAACGTGACTGCCGCGGAGACCGGCGGCTGCGCCCTGTTTCCCGACGCGGTGAGCGTGCGTGGCACCCGCCACCTGCGCGAGCTCACCGGCGAGGCACGCGCCGGGCGGCGCGCGGCGCTGTTGTTCTGCGTGCAGCGCGACGACGTGCACGCGGTGCGCCCGGCGGATGAAATAGATCCGGACTACGGCGCCGCCCTGCGCGCCGCCATGCGGGCGGGCGTGGAGGTCTACGCCTGGGCGGCCCGGGTGTCCCCGGAGGAGGTGGTCCTCCACCGGGAGGTCGCCGTGCGCGTCGACTGACGTCCAGGATCCCGTGACTCACGGGATGGCGGTCGAAGGGCTCCTTTTCACCGTAGAGACGCAGAGGACGCGCAGGGCGCGGCTGGAAACAGGTTCGAGAGGCAAGCGCTGGCCCCACGAACACGCGAGATTCGCCCAGGAGCACGGTCTGCCCGAATGACAAGGTCAAGGGGACGTCGTGGCTTCCCGACGCGCCGGACCCGGTTGGGCGCCGCTCGCCGGTCCCGGCGCAAGGGAATTCAAGCGACAGGCCTTGGAGCCGCCTTGCGGCCGGGCGCTCGCGACACTTCCGGGCTCCTTTCCCCAGGAATTCCTCCCTGCGTCCTCTGCGTCTGTGCGGTGAAGCCTGCTCGCGAAGGCCTCTACGAAGCGGACCCGTCGCGGGTCCACTCGCCGGACTTGCCGCCGGACTTGTGCTCGAGGCCGATGTCGGTCATGAGCATGCCCCGGTCCACCGCCTTGCACATGTCGTAGACGGTGAGCAGGGCCACCTGCACCGCCGTGAGCGCCTCCATCTCGACGCCGGTGCGGCCCACGGTCTCGGCGGTGGCACGGCAGTGCACGCAGGACTGGGCTTCGTCGAGGCGGAACTCCACCACGACGCGGGTCAGGGGCAGGGGGTGGCACAGGGGCACCAGGTCGGCGGTGCGCTTCGCGCCCATGATGGCCGCGGTGCGCGCGATGCCCAGCACGTCGCCCTTGGCGTGCCCGGCAGAGGCGATCAACGCCAGGGTCCCGGGCTGCATGCGAATGCGGCCGCGCGCCACCGCCACGCGACGCGTCTCGGCCTTGTCGCCTACGTCCACCATGTGGGCGGCGCCGGAAGGGTCGAAGTGGGTGAGCTTGGGCATCACGGGCTCGCGGGTCGATCGAGTGACTCTCAGATGGTAGGCGCCAGGCGGGGATGGGGCCAGGCGGCACGTCGTGTCCCCATTCCCCATTTCCCGCCAGGCGCCTACAGTGTCGCCATGAGCATCACCGTCAGGTACTTCGCGAGCCTGGCCGAGGAGGTCGGCCGGCGCGGCGACCGCGTCGAGCCTCCGGGCGAGATGACCGTGGCCGCGGTGTGGCGCGCCGCCAACGGCGAGCGGGCGCTCCCGGACAACGTGCTCAGCGCGGTGAACCATGAGTACGTGGACCGCGGGCACCTGGTGCGCGACGGCGACGAGGTGGCGTTCTTCCCTCCGGTGACCGGCGGCTGAACGCGCCCACCGCCGGGGCGATCAGCCCCCGGCGAGGGCGGTCTCCAGGCCCGCTCTGATGGTCTGGAGGCGCGTCGCGGGCAGCGGTCGGTTGGCGGAATCGGTGACGAAGAAGACGTCCTCGGCGCGCTCGCCGAAGGTGGAGATCTTCGCGTTCTGAAGCCGCACGCCGTGGTCCGCCAGCGTCCAGCCGATGCGCGCCAGCAGCCCGGGGCGGTCGCCAGTGACCACCTCCAGCACGGTGCGCGCGTTGGCGGGGTCGTCGTGGAAGCGCACCTCCGTGGGCGTGCGGAACGCCTTCAGCTGGCGCTTGACCAGGCGCCGCGTCTCGCCGCGGGCCATGGCCGGCGTCGCGAGCCCCCGGTGCAGTGCCTGCTCGATGTCCGCCAGGCGCGCAGGCTCGGTCACCGACTGGCCGTTCAGATCCAGTACCACGTAGGAATCAAGCGTCATGCCGTTGTCGGCGGTGATGATGCGCGAGTCCATGATGGACAGGCCCAGCCGGTCCAGCAGCGAGCAGGTGGCGGCGAACAGGAACTCCTGATCGCGGGCGTACACGAACACCTCGGTACCGCCGCGCCCCGCGCGCGCGAGCACCAGCGGCAGCTCCTCCCCGGCCGAGATGATGCCGCGGCTGTGCCAGGCCACCTCGTCGGGGGTGCTGCGCAGGAAGTAGTCCTCGCCGAGCGTCCCCCACAGCGCCTCGGCGCGCGGCGGCAGGGCGGGATCCAGGAGCTTGAGAACCATGCGCGCCTGCTCCTGGGTCTCGCGAATGAGCTCCGCGCGCTCGAGCGGGTTCTCGAGCCCGGCGCGCAACGCGCGGCTGGTGGCCACGTAGAGGTCGCGCAGCAGCGATGCGCGCCAGTCGTTCCACAGCTTGGGATTGGTGCCGCGGATGTCGCCCACCGTGAGCAGGTAGAGGTAGTCCAGGTGCGTCTGGTCGCCCACAACGAGAGCGAACTCGTGCACCACGGCCGGATCGGTGATGTCGCGGCGCTGCGACGTGGTCGACATGAGCAGGTGGTGGCGCACCAGCCACGCGCACAGCCGTGCGTCGTACTGTCCGAAGCCGTGGTCGATGCAGAAGTCGAACACCTCGTCGGCGCCGAGCTCGCTGTGATCGCCGCCGCGGCCCTTCGCGATGTCGTGAAACAGTCCCGCGACGTAGAGCAGCTCGGGCTTCGGCAGCCGCTCGAAGATGGACGCGCACAGCGGATGCTCCGCCGCCTTCTCGGGGATCGCGAAGGCGCGCAGGTTGCCGACCACGCGCAGGCTGTGCTCGTCCACCGTGTAGACGTGGAAGAGGTCGAACTGCATCCGCCCGGTCGCGCGATCGAACACCGGCAGGTATGCGCCCAGCACGCCGTAGCGATGCATGCGTTCGAGCTCGTGGGTGACGCCGCGGGTCTGGCGCAGGATCTCCACGAACAGGCTGCGCGCGCGGATGTCGGCGCGGAAGCCCTCGTCGATGAGGTGGCAGTGGTTGCGTACCAGGCGGATGGTGGAGGCGCGCACGCCCTTGAGGTCCGGGGACTGCTGCAGCAGCAGGAACAGCTCGAGCAGCGCCCAGGGCTGGCGCCGGAAGATGCCCTCGTCGCGCGCCTCCAGATAGCCCGAGACGCTCTGGAAACGGCGGTTGATGGGCTGGGCCTTCGCGCCTTCCGGCGGCGACGTGATGGCCTCCTCCAGCAAGTCCATCAGCATCTCGTTGAGCCGCGAGAGCTCCATGACGGTGCGGTAGTAGCGGCGCATGAACTGCTCCACCGCCAGATTCGCGTCGTCATCCCGGTAGCCGAAGCGCGCTGCCAGTGCGCGCTGGTTCTCGAACAGCAGGCGGTCCTCGCGTCGGCCGGCGTCCACGTGCAGCGCGAAGCGCACCTGCCACAGGAAGTCGCGGCAATCGATGAGCATCCGGGCCTCGTCGCGCTCCAGGAAGCCGAGCGCCACCAGCTCGTCGAGGGATCGCACGCCGAAGTGATGCTTCGCCACCCAGCCCACGATCTGCAGGTCGCGCAGCCCGCCGGGGCTCTCCTTGACGTTGGGCTCGACCTTGTAGGCGGTGTCGTCGAATCGGTGGTGACGCTCGCGCTGCTCCGCCAGCTTCGCCTCGAGGAAATCCCGGCTGCTCCACACCGCCTCGCCGGTGGCCTCCTGCCGCATACGCTCGTAGAGCGCTCGCGGCCCTGCGAGCAGACGCGACTCCATGAGGCTGGTGGCCACGGTCACGTCGTCGCGCGCCTGCGCCGCGCACTCGGCGGGGCTGCGCACGCTGTGGCCCACGTCCATGCGGAGATCCCACAGGCACGCGATGAACGACTGCACCGCGTCGAGCAGCCCGGCGGCCGGCGCGTCACCGGTGAGCACCAGGACATCGATGTCGGAGGCCGGGTGGAGCTCGCCGCGCCCGTAGCCGCCCACCGCCACCAGCGCCGCGTCGTCGCCCACGGCGTGCGCATCCCAGGTGGCGATCAACACCTCGTCGATGGCGCCGGCCAGCGCCGGCACCAGCTCGCGAGCGGGGACCCCCACCTCGAAGCGCCGCACCACCTCCGTGCGCGCCTCGGCCGCGCGCCTGCGCAGCTCCGCGAGCGCACCCTCGGCGCCCGCCTCGGCGCGGGCGATCACGCCGCGCCGCCGTTGGCGGTGGTCAGGACCTCGAAGCCGTCAGCCGTGACCAGCACCGTGTGCTCCCACTGGGCCGACAGGCTGCGGTCCTTGGTGACCACCGTCCAGCCGTCCTTGAGCAGCTTCACGTGACGCTTGCCGGCGTTGATCATGGGCTCGATGGTGAAGGTCATGCCGGGCTCGAGGCGTTCCCGGGTGCCCGGCTTGCCGTAATGCAGCACCTGCGGGTCCTCGTGGAAGCGCTCGCCGATGCCGTGCCCGCAGTACTCGCGCACCACCGAGCAGCCGCTCTTCTCGGCGTGGCGCTGGATGGCATGACCGATGTCGCCCAGGTGCACTCCCGGGCGCACCATCTCGATGCCGATCCACATGCATTCCTCGCTGATGCGGCACACCCGCCGCGCGGCGATGGAGGGGTCGCCCACCAGGAACATGCGGCTGGTATCGCCGTGGAAGCCGTCCTTGATGACGGTGATGTCGATGTTGACGATGTCGCCGTCCTTGAGGGTGCGCTCGCCGGGAATGCCGTGGCACACCTGGTGGTTGACGGACGTGCAGATGGATTTGGGGAAGCCGTGGTAGTTGAGCGGCGCCGGCACCGCCTGCTGCTCGTTGACGATGTACTCGTGGCAGATGCGGTCCAGCTCCCCCGTCGTGACCCCCGGCACCACCCGGGGCGTGATCATGTCCAGGACCTCCGCTGCCAGGCGGCCGGCCACCCGCATCTTTTCGATCTGCTCGGGGGTCTTGGTGGTGTGAGGCATCGCGGGGCGGGCCTGCCGGGGATTCCCTCGGGATTACGGCGACTTAGGGCTTGGTGGGGACCAAACGACTATGTTATAAAGAGCGGCTCCCGTGGGCAATCCTGCCCCGGGGAGACCGACGGCCGCTCCGGCGACGACCTCCGGGCGGCCGAAATCCGCACATGCGCCGGCACGCGCGTCAGGGTGCCCGCCGCCCCTCCGGGGGCCGGGTCGACGCGTGGGGCGCATGGAGGCCCAACCCGGACCACAGGAGGCGTACGCCCATGGCCAGCGTCACCATGCGTGACATGCTCGCAGCCGGAGTCCACTTCGGCCACCAGACCCGATTCTGGAACCCGAAGATGCTCCCCTACATCTTCGGCGAGCGGAACAAGATCCACATCATCAACCTCGAGAAGTCGCTGCCACTGTACCTGGACGCGCTCAACTTCCTCGGGCGCATGGCGGCGAGCCGCGGCACGATCCTGTTCGTCGGCACCAAGCGCAACGCCCAGGAGGTGGTGGCCGAGGAAGCCCGGCGCTGCGGCATGCCCTACGTGGACCGGCGCTGGCTCGGTGGCATGCTCACCAACTTCCGCACCGTCAAGCAGTCCATCAAGCGCCTGAAGGACCTGGAGACCCGGCTCGAGGACGGCAGCCTGGATCGGGTCTCGAAGAAGGAGCGTCTGTCCCTGGAGCGCGAGCTGAGCAAGCTCGAGCGCGGCCTCGGGGGCATCAAGGAGATGGAGAACCTGCCTGACGTGCTGTTCGTCGTGGACGTGGGCCACGAGAAGATCGCGGTCAGCGAGGCAGTGAAGCTGGGAATCCCCGTGGCAGGCGTGGTGGACACCAACAACAGCCCGGACGGGGTCGACTACGTGATCCCCGGCAACGACGACGCCATCCGCTCCATCGAGCTGTACGTGCGCGGCGCGGCGGACGCGATCCTGGAGGGCCGCGAGGCCGCGCGCCTGAGCGGCGCCACCGGGGCGGAGGAGGAGCAGGCGGCCGAGGACAAGGGTTCGGCGCGCAAGCGCCCGGCGCGAAAGAAGGCGCGCCCGGCCAAGGCCGAGGAGGCCCCGGCAGCGGAGACGGCAGCGCCAGCGGAGACGGCAGCGGCCGAGGCTCCGCCAGCGGAGACGGCATCGGCCAAGGCCCCGCCAGCAGAGACCGCGGCCGATTCCGACCCAACGCCGGCCGAGACGGCCCCCGGCGACGTCCCCGAGAAGACCACCCCGTGAGCCCCGCGGCCAGCAACAGGAAGGACACGATGCAGATCAGCGCAAGCATGGTGAAGGAGCTCCGCGAGCGCACTGGCGCCGGGATGATGGAGTGCAAGAAGGCACTGGTCGAAGCCAAAGGAGACGTGGAGCTCGCCGTGGAGAAGCTGCGCAAGGCGGGCCAGGCCAAGGCCGACAAGAAGGCCGGTCGGGTGACTGCCGAGGGCGTGGTCGCCATCGAGCACGGCGACGCGGGTGCCGCCATGGTGGAGGTCAACTGCGAGACCGACTTCGTGGCCAAGAAGGAAGAGTTCCAGAGCTTTGCGGCCCTGGCCGCGCGCCGCGCGCTCCAGGAGCAGGTGACGGACGCGGCGGCGCTGGCGGCGCTGCCGGCCGACGCCGGCAGCGACGAGTCGCTGGAGGAGCGGCGCCGCGCCCTGGTGGCGACCATCGGGGAGAACATCACGCTGCGCCGCGCCGCCTGGACACCGCGCCACGGCGACCACCTGGGCGTGTACCTGCACCAGGGGTCGCGTATCGGCGTGGTGGTGGATCTCACCGGTGGCAGCGAGGAGCTGGCGCGGGACGTGGCGATGCACGTGGCCGCCGTGCGCCCGCTGGCGCTGGACGAGCAGGACCTGGACCCGGAAGTGCTGGAGAAGGAGCGCGAGATCCTGCGCGCTCAGGTGGCGGACAGCGGCAAGCCCCCGGAGATCCAGGAGAAGATGCTCACCGGGCGGGTCGCCAAGTTCCTGAAGGAGAACACCCTGCTGGGCCAGCCCTTCGTGAAGGACCCGGACGTCACCGTCTCGAAGCTGCTGTCCGCGAGGGGCGCGAAGGTGATGGCCTTCACCCGCTTCGAGGTGGGCGAGGGCATCGAGAAGAAGTCCGGGAACTTCGCCGAGGAGGTGATGGCCCAGGTCCGCGAGCGCGAGAAGGAGCCGGGTTGACAGCCGCGCCCGAGACACGGCCGGCCGCCGGGGCGCGGGGCGCTCCGGGGGCGCGGCCGTGAGCGGGCCCGATGGCACCCCCCGCAGCGGCGAGCGGCCGCGCTACCGGCGCGTTCTCGTCAAGCTCTCCGGGGAGGCCCTGCAGGGTAAGCGTGAGCTCGGTATCGACGCCGACACCCTGGACCGGCTGTCGGTGGACGTGGCCGAGCTGCGCAGCCACGGCTTCGAGGTGGCCATCGTCATCGGCGCGGGCAACATCTTCCGCGGCGCGCCGCTGGCGGCGCGCGGCATGGAGCGCGTGACCGCCGATCACATCGGCATGCTGGGCACCATCATCAACGCGCTCGCCATGCAGGACTCCCTGGAACGTCATGGCCTGTACGCGCGCGTGATGTCGGCCATCCGCATCAACGAGCTGTGCGAGGACTACCTGCGCCGCCGCGCCATCCGGCACCTCGAGAAGGGCCGGGTGGTGATCTTCGCCGCAGGCACCGGCAATCCCTTCTTCACCACCGACTCGGCCGCTGCCCTGCGCGCCGTGGAGGTCAACGCCGACCTCATGATCAAGGCCACCAAGGTGGACGGGGTGTACTCGGCGGATCCGGTCAAGGATCCGGGCGCGAAGCGCTTCCGGCGGGTGGGCTACGACGAGGCGCTGCGGCGCAAGCTCGGCGTCATGGACGCCACTGCCCTGGTGCTGTGCCGTGACAACAACGTGCCGCTGCGCGTCATCGATATGAACAAGCCCGGGGTGCTGCTGCGCACCGCGCTGGGCGAGGACGAGGGGACCCTGGTGGAGAACGTCCCGGACGCCTGAGCGAGTGTTGTAGAATCGGACGGTCTCCACGGGAATGCTGCCATGGTCGAGGACATCCGGAAGGACGCGCAGGAGCGCATGAAGAAGAGCGTCGACGTCCTGCGCCAGGAGCTGACGAAGCTGCGCACCGGGCGCGCCCACACCAGCCTCCTGGACCACGTGACGGTGAGCTACTACGGCTCCGAGGTGCCCATCAACCAGGTGGCCAACGTGAGCGTGTCCGACGCCCGCACGCTGAGCGTGCAGCCCTGGGAGAAGAAGATGGTTCCCGAGGTGGAGAAGGCCATTCTGAACTCCGATCTGGGCCTCAACCCCGCCACCTCCGGCGAGATCATCCGCGTGCCGCTGCCCCCGCTCACGGAGGAACGGCGCAAGGAGATGATCCGGGTGGTGCGCAACGAGGCCGAGCAGGCCCGGGTGGCCATCCGCAACGTGCGCCGTGACGCCATCCAGCACCTGAAGGCCCTGATCAAGGACGAGCACCTGGGCAAGGACGAGGAGAAGCGGGCCGAGGAGACCATCCAGAAGCTCACCGACCGCTTCGTGGCGGACGTGGACGCCGTGCTCAAGGAGAAAGAGGAGGACCTTCTGGAGATCTGAGGGCCTGTGAGCGGATCCCCGCAACGGCTGCCGCGGCCGATTCAGTCACGGGTTCTGACGCACCGGATCCGGTGCCCACGCCGGGCCGGTGGTTCCCGTCTCCGCGCATGCGGGGGCACGCCGCAGCCACTCGTGTGAGGCCATGAGCAGCGACCCCGACGATCCGAGCCTCTACTGCGGTACGCCGCGGCATGTGGCCATCATCATGGACGGTAACGGGCGTTGGGCCCGCCGGCGGCGCCTGCCCCGGGTGGCCGGTCACCGCGCCGGGGTGGACACGGTCAAGGGGGTGGTGCGGGCGTGCGGCGAGCTGCGGGTGGACGCGCTCACCCTGTTTGCCTTCTCCAGCGAGAACTGGCGCCGGCCCAAGGAGGAGGTGGGGGTGCTCATGGGCCTGTTCATGAGCGCCCTGGACAGCCAGGTGCGCAAGCTCCACGAGAACGACATCCGGCTCACCGTCATCGGCGACCGCACCGCCTTCAGCGACGCCCTGCAGCAGCGTATCGGCGAGGCCGAGGCGCTCACCGCTGGCAACGGGGGCCTGCGGCTGGCGGTGGCGGCCAACTACGGCGGGCGCTGGGACGTGACCCGCGCGGCGCGGCGCATTGCCGAGGCGGTGGCCCGGGGCGAGCTCGCGCCGGAGCAGGTGGACGAGGCGCTGGTACGCAGACACCTGTGCCTCGCGGACCTGCCGGAGCCGGATCTGTTCATCCGCACGGGCGGCGAGCAGCGGGTGAGCAACTTCCTGCTCTGGCAGCTTGCCTACACCGAGTTCTACTTCACCGAAACCCTGTGGCCCGACTTCGATCGCGCCGAGTTCGATCGTGCGCTGGCCTCCTACGCCTCGCGCCAGCGCCGCTTCGGGCGCACCGGCGAGCAGGTGCTGGACGCGCAGCCCGAGCACGGCACCGCGCCCGCGGCGCGAGCCGGGCGATAGCCGACGCCGGGCGTCATCCGGTGAGCCCAATCGCACAACGGGTCGCCGCGGCGGCAGTGCTCATCCCGCTGGTGGTGGCCGCGGTCCTGTGGCTGCCTACGGCGGGATTCGCCCTGGTGCTGGCGGTGTTCGCCCTGGTGGGGGCGCACGAGTGGGGCCGGGTCGGGGCGCTGCCGGTGGTGGCGCGCGGGCCGTTCGTCGCCCTGGTGGCGGTGTCCATGGCCATCGCGTGGCTGCTCCTGGCGCAGCCGGTGCTGGTGTGGGGTGTGCTGGCGCTCGCCGCCAGCTGGTGGCTGCTGGCCCTGGCGTGGGTGGTGGCCTGCCAGCGGGGCGTGCCGCCGCCCGGCGCCGGTCACCCCGTGGCACGCTTCGCGGTGGGCTGGCTGATCCTGGTCCCGGCCTGGCTCGCCCTGGTGCGCCTGCACCTGGACCAACCGACGCTGGTGCTCTATCTGCTGGTGCTGATCTGGCTCGCCGACAGCGCCGCGTACTTCGCCGGGCGCCGCTTCGGGCGACGGAAGCTGGCCTCCCGGGTGAGTCCCGGCAAGAGCTGGGAAGGCGTCGCCGGTGGCCTCGCGGCGGTGGCGTGCCTGGCGCTGGCGACGGTGGCCGCCCGTGGGGCAGGCGCCGCGGCCTCGGCGGCCTTCGTGGCCCTGTCCCTGGCGGTAGGTGCCGCCAGCGTGCTGGGAGACCTGGCGGAGAGCCTGTTCAAGCGTCGGGCCGGCGTGAAGGACAGCGGCACCCTGATTCCCGGCCACGGTGGCGTGCTGGATCGCATCGACAGCCTCACCGCCGCCGGACCGTGCTTCGCCCTGGGCTGGCTGGCCGCGGGGATGGTGCCGTGATCGGCCTCACGGTTCTCGGTGCCACCGGCAGCGTCGGGGTCAGCACCCTGGACGTGGTGGCGCGCAACCCGGAGCGCTTCCGGATTGTGGCGCTCACCGCCCGGCGCGACGACCGGCGCCTCGCCGAGCAGTGCCTGCGCCACCGGCCGCGCCTCGCGGTGATGGTGGAGGGCGCAGCCGCTGCCCGGCTGCGCGAGCGGCTGGCCGATGCCGGCTGCCCCACCGAGGTGCTGGAGGGCAGCGCGGCGCTGGCGGAGGCGGCGGCGCTGCCGGAGGTGGACGCGGTCATGGCCGCCATCGTGGGCGCCGCGGGGCTGCTCCCCACCCTGGCCGCGGCGCGCGCCGGCAAGCGGGTGCTGCTGGCCAACAAGGAGGCGCTGGTGATGTCGGGGCGGCTGTTCATGGACGCGGTGCACGCCTCCGGCGCGGAGCTGCTGCCCATCGACAGCGAGCACAACGCGGTGTTCCAGTGCCTGCCGCGCCTGGGGCCCCGCGGCCTCGACGGCGCCGGCGTGCGGCGCATCCTGCTCACCGGCTCCGGCGGCCCGTTCCGCGAGACCCCGCCGGAGGCGCTGGGGCGCGTCACTCCCGACGAGGCCTGCGCGCACCCCAACTGGAGCATGGGCCGCAAGATCTCCGTGGACTCGGCTACCATGATGAACAAGGGGCTGGAGGTCATCGAGGCCTGCTGGCTGTTCGACACCGTGCCGGAACGGGTGCAGGTGGTGGTGCACCCCCAGAGCGTGATCCACTCCATGGTGGAGTACGAGGACGGCTCGGTGCTCGCGCAGCTCGGCAACCCGGACATGCGCACGCCAATTGCTCACGCGCTGGCCTGGCCGGAGCGCATCGGCTCCGGCGTCGCGCCTCTGGACCTGGTGCAGGTGGGCCGGCTGGACTTCCAGCCCGCGGACCCCCAGCGCTTCCCCTGCCTCTCCCTCGGCTACGAGGCGGCACGCAGCGGCAGCGCGGCGGGCGCGGTGGTGAACGCGGCCAACGAGGTGGCGGTGCAGGGCTTCCTGGACGGCCGCATCCGCTTTCCCCACATCGCGCGGCTCATCCGCGAGGTCCTCGACGCGGCCGAGCTGGTGGAGCCGGCCAGCCTGGACGACGTGCTGGCGCTGGATGCCCAGGGGCGCCGGCTGGCGAGCGACGCCATGCGGGAGCTCGATGCCGCCTGTTTTTGAAGCGGCCCGCGGGGCCGTGTACCCTCGCGAGCCATCCCCGGGCCCGCAGCACACCGCACCCTGATGCAGTTCCTCTACTCGGTCGCCTCCTTCGTCGTTGCCATCGGCGTGCTGGTGACGGTCCACGAGTTCGGTCACTTCTGGGTCGCCCGCCGCCTCGGAATCAAGGTGCTGCGCTTCTCGGTGGGCTTCGGCCGCCCGCTGCTCACCCGGCGCGCCGGCACCGATGGCACCGAGTACGTGCTGGCGGCGATACCGCTCGGCGGCTACGTCAAGATGCTGGACGAGACCGAGGGGGACGTGGCCGAGGCGGACCGCCACCGGGCGTTCAACCGCCAGCCACTGTGGAAGCGCTCCTCGGTGGTGGTGGCAGGCCCGCTCGCGAACTTCCTGTTCGCCATCGTGGCCTACGGCCTCACCTTCATGATCGGCGTCAGCGGGCTGAAGGCGGTGGTGGGCGACGTGCACCTGGACTCGCCCGCCGCGCGCGCCGGGCTCGCCCCGGGGCAGCAGATCGTGTCCGTGGCCGGGCGCCCCGTGAACACCTGGGAGAGCGCGATCCAGGCTGTGCTCGGCGAGTCTCTGGATCGGGCGCCGGCGGCGCTCGAGGTGGTGAACGCGGACGGCGTGACCCGGACGCTGACCCTGGACCTCTCCACCGTGGGTGTGGACGATCTCTCCCGCGGTCGTTTCTTCGACGCGCTGGGGCTCGAGCCGCTGCGCCCGCGCGTGCCGGCGCGCGTCGGCATGGTGGAGCCCGACGGTCCGGCCGCCCGCGGCGGCCTGCTGCCCGGTGACCGGGTGCTCGAGGCGGACGGGACGCCCATCCCGGACTGGAGCGCGTGGGTGCAGTACGTGCGGGCGCACCCGGAGCAGCCGGTGCGCGTGGTGGTGGAGCGAGGCGGCGCGCGCCACGTCCTCACCCTCACCCCCGATCGGGTACAGGACGGGGACGCCGCCATCGGGCGTATCGGCGCGGGGGTCGCGCAGGCTCAGGCGCGCGAGGCGCTGGACGCCTTCTACGTCACCGAGCGCCTGGGGCCACTCGATGCCCTGGCGCGTGGCGCGGTCAAGACCGCCGACGTGTCCCTGCTGACCCTTCGCATGCTGTGGCGCATGCTGCTGCTGGAGGTGTCGGTGGAGAACCTGAGCGGGCCGATCAGCATCGCGCAGTACGCCGGCGTGTCCGCGCAGGTGGGGATGACCCGGTTCCTGGAATTCCTCGCCATCGTCAGCGTGAGCCTCGGCATCCTGAACCTCCTGCCCGTGCCGCTGCTGGACGGTGGTCACCTCCTCTACCAGCTCGCGGAGCTGGTGCGCGGCCGGCCCCTGTCGGAGGAGGCGCAGTTCGCCGGCCAGCGTCTCGGCATCGCGCTTCTCGTTGGACTGATGGGGCTCGCGTTCTACAATGACCTGTCGCGCGTGTTCGGCTGACGCGCGCACGGTGCTGCAACCCATCCGTCCGGGGACCCATCCGACCGTGAGCGTGGTCAGATACGCATGCGCACTCGCGCGATTCCTGGCTCTGCTCGCGATGCTGGCGTCGGCTGCGGCGACGGCCCAGGACACCTTCGTCGTGGAGGACATCCGCCTCGAAGGGCTGCAGCGCATCTCCGCGGGCACGGTATTCAACTACCTGCCTGTGCAGGTGGGCGACCGCATCAACGCCGAGCGCACGGCCGAAGCCATCCGCGCGCTGTTCCGCACCGGCTTCTTCAACGACGTGCGCATCGAACGTGACGGCAACACCCTGGTGGTGTTGGTGGTGGAGCGGCCCTCCATCGCCAGCATCGAGTTCTCCGGCAACAGCGAGCTCTCCACGGAGGATCTCGAGACATCGCTGAAGAACGTGGGCTTCGCCGTCGGGCGCGTATTCGACCGCAGCGTGTTCGACCAGGTGGAGCAGGAGCTGCGTCGCAGCTACTTTGCGGTCGGCAAGTACGGCGTCAAGATCACCGGGACCATCACGCCGCTCGAGCGCAATCGAGTCGCCATCAACTTCGACATCTCGGAGGGCGAGGCCGCGACCATCAAGCAGATCAACATCGTTGGCAACGAGGTGTTCGAAGACGACGACCTGGTCGACGAGTTCAGCCTGAAGACGACCCGCTGGTACTCGATCTTCACCAAGAGCGACCAGTACTCCAAGCAGAAGCTGGCGGCCGACCTCGAGTCGCTGCGGTCCTTCTACCTGGACCGGGGCTACATCAACTTCAACATCGATTCGACGCAGGTCTCCATCACCCCCGACAAGCGCGACGTGTACATCACGGTGAACGTCACCGAGGGAGACCAGTACACGATCAGCGACGTGCAGCTCGCGGGCGAGCTCATCGTGGACAAGGAAGAGCTGTTTCCGCTGGTCCAGGTGGGCAAGGACGACGTGTTCTCCCGCAAGGCGGTCACCGAGACCAGCGCCAAGCTCACGGAGCGCCTCGGCAGCGACGGCTACGCCTTCGCCAACGTCAACGCCGTGCCCGAGATCGAGGAGGCGAACAAGACCGTCAAGCTGACTTTCTTCATTGACCCCGGCAAGCGGGTGTACGTGCGCCGCGTGACCTTCAAGGGCAACACCAAGACCCGCGACGAGGTGCTGCGCCGCGAGATGCGTCAGCTCGAGGGCGCCTGGATCTCGACCAGCGCCGTGGAGCGCTCCAAGGTTCGCCTGGACCGCCTCGGTCACTTCGAGGAGGTGAACGTGGAGACCCCGGCGGTGCCGGGCACCACCGACCAGGTGGACGTGGCGTTCAGCGTGGTCGAGGCGCCGTCGGGTAACCTCGTCATCGGCGCCGGATACTCCCAGTCCCAGGGGGTGATCGTGAGCAGCAGCGTCACCCAGGAGAACGTCTTCGGGACCGGTCACCGCATATCGCTGAACCTCAATACCAGTGACGTTAATCGCAACATCGGGCTGTCCTGGCTGAACCCCTACTTCACCATCGATGGCGTCAGCCTCGGCGTCGACGGCTTCTACCGCACCACCGACGCCCAGGATGCAGGCATCGCGGATTACTCGCTCGACGAGCTGGGCGCCGGCTTCAGCTTCGGCATCCCCATCTCCGAGTTCAACTCCGTGAGACTGGGGCTCACCGGGGAGAACACGAAGTTCAAGCCCGGACCGGCCGCGTCCGCGGAGGTGCTCGATTTCCAGCGGGTGAACGGGACCGAGTTCAACACCCTGACCGTCAACGCGAGCTGGTCCAACGATACCCGCAACAGCAGGCTGTTCCCGGACCGCGGCACGCTGAGCAGCCTGCGCGCGGAGGTTGCAATTCCCGGGCTGGACTTGAGCTTCTACAAGCTCACGGCGCGCCACCAGCGGTTCTTTCCGCTGTTCCGGGAGCTGACCCTCATGGTCGACGGCGAGGTCGGCTACGGCGACGGGATCGGTGGCACCCGGGACCTGCCGCTCATCGACAACTTCTTCGCCGGCGGCATCCGTTCGGTGCGCGGCTTCGAGGCCAACACCCTCGGTCCGCGGGACTCGCTGGGCCAGCCGCTGGGCGGGGACTTCAAGCTGGTGGGCAACTTCGAGATCATCCTGCCGGTGCCCTTCCTGCGCGACAGCCGCAATTTCCGGCTCACCACCTTCTTCGACATCGGCAACGTGTTCGGTCCGCGCCAGCGCTTCAATTTCGGCGATCTGCGCTACTCGGCGGGCGTGTCCGCCGTGTGGCTCTCGCCGCTGGGACCCCTCACGTTGAGTCTCGCGGCACCGCTGAAGAAGGAAGACTTCGACGATACGCAGCCAATCCAGTTCACATTCGGAACAAGCTTCTGACCCATGCGTAACTCAATCCAGATACCTCGCAAGCTCCCGGCTCTCGCGCTGGCATGCGCCGCGCTGCTCGCGGTGAGCCTGCCCGTCTCCGCCCAGATCAAGATCGGTTTCGTGAACGTGCCGCGGGTGCTCGACCAGGCGCCGCAGGCGAAGGCGGCCGACGAGCGCCTGGAGAAGGAGTTCGGTCCGCGCGACTCGGAGATCCTGTCGATGAAGCGCGAGCTGGTGGCGCTCAACGACAAGCTGACCAAGAACGCCGCGGTGATGTCGGCGGCAGAGCGCCAGCGACAGGAGGCGGACATGCGCCAGATGCGTCGCGAGATCCGGCGCCTGGAGGACGAGTTCCGAGAGGACGTGAACCTGCGCCGCAGTCAGGAGCTCGGCAAGCTCCAGCGCCTCGTGGTGGAGGTGATCCAGAATCTCGCGAAAGCCGAGAACTTCGACCTCATCATCAGCGACGGGGTCATCCACGCCGGCGACAAGGTGGACATCACGGAGAAGGTGATCAGCCGGCTCAAGCAGCAGGCGAAGTAGCTGCCCGCCGGCCCGCGGCCGGGGCCGTGCCGCAGCGGGGGGAGAACACGCCTTGGAAATGACGCTCGGCGCGCTGGCCGAGGCCATCTCGGCGAGACTCCACGGTGACGCCGGGATCCGCATCCGGGCCGTGGCCACGCTGTCGGGGGCCGGCGAGGGCACGGTGACGTTCCTGGCCAACCGGCGTTACCGGCCGCAGCTTCGAGGCACCAGCGCCTCGGCCGTGATCCTCGATGAGGAGTTCCTGGCAGAGTGTCCGGTGGCGGCGCTGGTCACGGGCAACCCGTACCTGTGCTACGCGCGCGCCGCGGCGTTGCTCAATCCCGTGGCATCGGCGGTGCCCGGGATCCAGGCAGGCGCGCTGGTGGACCCGCAGGCCTATGTCGACGCCGGTGCGCGGGTCGAGGCGGGCGCGGTGATCGAGGCCGGGGCACGGATCGAGGCGCGCGCCCTGGTGGGCCCCGGCTGCGTGGTGGCGGCGGGAGCGGTGCTCGGCGAGGACAGCCGCCTGGTGGCGAACGTCACGCTGTGCCACGGCGTGCGGGTGGGGCGCCGGGTGGTGATGCACCCGGGCGTGGTGATCGGGGCGGACGGTTTCGGCATCGCCAACGACGATGGCGTGTGGGAGAAGGTGCCGCAGCTCGGCGGCGTGGTGATCGGCGACGACGTGGAAATTGGCGCTAACACGACGATCGATCGCGGCGCGCTGGAGGACACGGTGATCGAGGAGGGCGTGAAGCTGGACAACCTGATCCAGGTGGGGCACAACGTGCGTATTGGTGCCCACACGGCGATCGCAGCGTGCGTGGCAATCGGCGGCAGCGCGCGTATCGGCAGGCGCTGCACCATCGGCGGCGCGGCGTCGGTGGCGGGGCACCTGGAGATCGCGGACGACGTGCACCTCACGGCAACCTCGGCGGTGCCGAACTCCATCAGCGAGCCCGGGATCTACTCGTCGGGCATGCCGGTGCAGGAGAACCGGGCCTGGCGCCGCAGCGTCATCCGGTTCCGACAGCTCGACGACATGGCGCGCACGCTGAAGGCGCTCGAGGCGCGCGTCGATGCTCTGGACAAGGGCAGATAAGCCTGCGGCTCGCGACCACCCGCAATACCATCGAGGACGGCAACGAATGGCCGAAATGAACATCCAGGACGTGCTGCGCTACCTGCCGCACCGCTATCCGATGCTACTGGTGGACCGGGTGCTGGAGTGCGTGCCCGGTCAGTACCTGGTGGCGCTCAAGAACGTGACCGCGAACGAGCCGTTCTTCCCGGGGCATTTCCCGGGCCGGCCGGTGATGCCCGCGGTGATGATCCTCGAGACCATGGCACAGGCGACCGGGATCCTGGCGCTGCGCACACTGGACAGCATGCCGGGAGCGGACTCCATCTACTACTTCGTCGGCGTTGACGCCGCGCGGTTCCGCCAGCCGGTGGTGCCTGGCGACCAGCTCGTGGTGCGGGTGGACATCGTGCGCCACTCGCGCGGGATCTGGAAGGTCACGGCGACCGGCAGCGTGGATGAGAAGGTGGTGGCAGAGGCGGAGCTCATGGGTGCGCTGCGCGACCAGGCGTGATTCATTCGAGCGCGATCATCCACCCGGACGCCTCCCTGGACGACAATGTCCGGATAGGCGCCTACAGCATCATCGGCGCGGAGGTGACGGTGGGTGCCGGGACGCGCATCGATTCGCACGTGGTGATCAACGGGCCGACCCGCATCGGCCGGGACAACCGCATCGCCCAGTTCAACTCGCTGGGTGACGATCCGCAGGACAAGAAGTTCGCCGGCGAGCGCACGCGGCTGGAGATCGGTGACGGCAACGTCATCCGTGAGTTCTGCACCTTCAACCGTGGCACGGCGGGCGGCGGTGGCGTTACCCGCATCGGCGACGGCAACTGGATCATGGCGTACGTCCACGTGGCGCACGATTGCGTCGTGGGCAGCGGGGTGACGCTGGCCAACGGGGCGACCCTGGCGGGCCACGTGCGGGTGGAGGACCACGTCGCCCTGGGTGCGTTCACCGTGATCCATCAGTTCTGCGCCATCGGCGCCCACGCCTTCTCCGCCATGGGCACCGTGGTGTTCAAGGACGTGCCGCCGTACCTCATGATCGCCGGCAACTCGGCGAAGCCGCACGGCCTGAACAGCGAGGGGATGCGACGCCGAGGCTTCGACCCGGACGTGGTGCGCGCATTGAAGGAGGCGTACAAGAGCCTCTACCGCCGCTCGCTGACCCTCGAGCAGGCCCTCGCCGCGATGGACGGCCAGGGCGTCGCGGAGGTGACCGAGATGGCGACGTTCATCCGCGCGTCCAGGCGCGGCATCGTGCGCTGACGCGTCGCGAAGGCGAGGCGGAGTGCGTATCGCCGTATTCGCCGGGGAAGCGTCGGGCGATCTCCTGGGCGCGGAGCTGATCGCGGCGCTGAAGGAGCGCTACCCGCGGGCCCGCTTCGAAGGCATCGCCGGGCCCCGCATGCAGGCGGCGGGCTGCGCGAGCCTCTTTTCCATGGATCGCCTGGCGGTGATGGGTCTCGTGGAGGTGGCCGGTCGGATGCCGGAGGTCATGCACATGCGCCGTGCCATCGCGCGTCGCTACCGCGCCGATCCGCCGGACGTGTTCGTAGGCGTCGACGCGCCGGACTTCAACCTGCATCTGGAGATGCGCCTGAAGCGTGCGGGCATCCCGACGGTGCACTACGTCAGTCCGTCGGTATGGGCGTGGCGGCGCTACCGGGTCCGCAAGATCCGCGCCGGTGTCGACCGCATGCTGGTGCTTTTCCCGTTCGAGGAGCGCTTCTACGCCGAACACGGAATCCAGGCACATTTCGTGGGCCACCCGCTGGCTGATCGCATGCAGTGGAGCGACGATCCGGGCGCGGCGCGCGCGCGGCTCGGGCTGCCGGTGAAGACGCCCGTGGTGGCGCTGTTGCCGGGCAGCCGCACGACCGAGGTGGGCGCCCTGGCGGAGCGCCTGGTGGGAGCGGCCGAGTGGCTGGCGCGTCGCCGACCGCAGCTGCGCTTTGTGGTACCTTTGGTCGATTCCCGCACGAGAGAACGCTTCCAGCAGGCGATGGGCGCTGTGCATGGCCGGGCCGTCTTCAAGCTGTTGGACGGAGACGCGCACACGGCGATGGCGGCCGCCGACGCCGTGCTGCTGGCCTCTGGCACCGCCAGTCTGGAAGCGCTGCTGCTCGGCCGGCCCATGGTGATCACCTACCGCACCCACCCCCTGACCTGGGCGATCGGGCGGCGCATGCTGCACGTGGAGCACGTGGGACTGCCGAACCTGCTCGCGGGCGACTCGGTGGTGCCCGAGCTGCTGCAGGACGCCGCGTCGCCGGCGCGCCTGGGCGCGGCGGTGCTGGCGCTGCTCGACTCGATCGCCGCGCGCGAGCGCCAGCGCCGCGCGTTCCGGCGCATCGCCGGGGTGCTGCGCAACGACGCCAGCCGGCGCGCCGCCGCCGTGGTCGCTGGGCTGCTGGAGGCACGGCGGTGACGGTCGGTCCGCTGCCCGACGACGGCGCCGCACGGCGCGCTCCCGGCGCGGTGACCTTCGTGCACCTGCACGTGCACACCGAGTACTCCCTCGCCGAAGGCCTCCTGCGGGTGAAGCCGCTGGTCGAGCGCGTGGCGGCGCTCGGCATGCCGGCGGTGGCCGTGACCGAGCGCGACAACCTGTTCTCACTGGTGAAGTTCTACAAGGCAGCGCTGGAGGCGGGAGTCAAGCCCGTGGCCGGCGCCGATCTGCTGGTGGACACCGGCGCCGAGGCCACCGGCCAGGGCCGCGTGCTGCTGCTGTGTCGCGACAACACCGGCTACCGCAACCTGTGCCGGCTGGTCACGCGCGCGTACACCCGCACCCGCGCGGGCGGCCAGCCGGTGGTGCGCGGCGAGTGGCTGGATGCGGGTGGCGGCGGCCTCATCGCCGTGTCCGCGGGACGCCATGGCGCCCTCGGCCGCACCCTGCTCGCCGGCCAGCGCGCCGCCGTGACCGGGGCCCTGGACTGGTGGCGACGGCGTTTCCCGGATCGCTTCTACCTGGAGGTGGTGCGCACCGGGCGCGACGAAGAGGAAGACTACATCGACGCCGCGGTGAATGCCGCCGTGGCGCACCAGGTGCCCCTGGTGGCGGGTAACGACGTGTGCTTCCTCGACCGCGACGACTTCGAGGCCCACGAGGCGCGGGTGTGCATCCACGAGGGGCGCGGCCTCGCCGACCCGCGGCGCGCGCGAGCGCACAGCCGCGAGCAGTACCTGCGCGCGCCCGCCGAGATGGCGGCCCTGTTCGAGGACCTGCCGGAGGCGCTCCAGAACAGCGTGGAGATCGCGCGGCGCTGCAACGCCGAGCTGAGCCTCGGCGAGAGCCACCTGCCCCAGTTCCCGGTGCCCGCCGGGACCGGTGTCGACGAGCACTTCGAGCGCGAGAGTCGTGCCGGCCTCGAGGCGCGACTCGCCCAGCGCTTCGGCACCGATCCGGCCGAGCTCGAGGCACGACGTCCCGAGTACGAGGCGCGCCTCGTGCGCGAGCTCGAGGTGATCCGGGGCATGGGCTTTCCCGGCTACTTCCTCATCGTTGCCGACTTCATCCGGTGGGCGCGGGAGAACGGCGTGCCGGTGGGGCCGGGCCGCGGCTCCGGCGCGGGCTCGCTGGTGGCCTGGTGCCTGCGCATCACCGATCTGGATCCGCTCGAGTACGACCTGCTGTTCGAGCGTTTCCTGAATCCGGAGCGGGTGTCGCTGCCAGACTTCGACGTGGATTTCTGCATGGACGGCCGCGACCGGGTCATCGACTACGTGGCGCGGCGCTACGGCGACGGGGGCGACGATCCGCGTGTGTCGCAGATCATCACCTTCGGCACCATGGCGGCAAAGGCCGTCGTGCGCGACGTGGGCCGCGTGCTGGGGCAGCCCTACGGTTTCGTGGATCAGATCGCCAAGCTCATTCCCTTCGAGCTCGGCATGACGCTGGACAAGGCGCTCGAGGACGAGGCGCTGAAGGGACGCTACGACGCCGAGGAGGAGGTGCGCGCCATCATCGACCTCGCCCGCAAGCTCGAGGGTATAGCGCGCAACGCCGGACGCCACGCGGGCGGCGTGGTCATCGCGCCGTCCGCGCTGACCGACTTCACGGCGCTCTACTGCGAGCCGGGCGGTGGCCTGGTCACCCAGTACGACATGAAGGACGTGGAGGCGGTGGGCCTGGTGAAGTTCGACTTCCTGGGCCTGCGCACGCTCACCATCATCGACCGGGCGGTGGCCAGCATCAACGACGCACGCGCTCGCGACGGCCTCGAGCCGGTGGACGTGGCGGCCCTGCCCACCGACGACGCGCCCACCTACGACCTCATCAAGCGAGGCGCCACCACGGCGGTCTTCCAGCTCGAGTCGCGCGGCATGAAGGAGCTGATCCGTCGCCTGCAGCCGGATCGCTTCGACGACGTCATCGCGCTGGTGGCGCTGTTCCGCCCCGGACCGCTGCAGTCGGGCATGGTGGACGACTACATCGACCGCAAGCATGGGCGCGCTCAGGTGAAGTACCCGCACCCGGACCTGGCGCCCATCCTGGAGCCCACCTACGGCGTGATCCTGTACCAGGAGCAGGTCATGCAGATCGCCCAGGTGCTCTCGGGCTACAGCCTCGGCAGCGCTGACCTGCTGCGCCGCGCGATGGGCAAGAAGCTGCCCGAGGAGATGGCGCGCCAGCGCCAGGGATTCGTGGACGGTGCGGTAGCCCGCGGAGCGGACGCGGCGCTCGCCGAGTACATGTTCGATCTCATCGACAAGTTCGCCGGCTACGGCTTCAACAAGTCGCACTCCGCGGCCTACGCGCTCATCGCCTACCAGACTGCCTGGCTCAAGGCGCATCATCCTGCTGCCTTCATGGCGGCGGTGCTGTCCGCGGACATGGACAATACGGACAAGGTGGTGGTGTTCGTCGACGAGTGCCGCGATCTGGGGCTCACGGTGGAGCCGCCCGCCGTGAATCGCTGCGAGCGGGTGTTCACCGCACCCGACGAGCGCACCGTGCGCTACGGCCTCGGCGCCATCAAGGGAGCCGGAGCCTCGGCGGTGGACGCCATCGTGGAGGAACGCGGGCGTGACGGCCCCTACCGCGACCTGTTCGACTTCTGTCGCCGCGTGGACGCACGACGCGTGAACCGCAGGGTCGTGGAGGCGCTGATCCGCTCCGGCGCGATGGACGAGCTGGGACCGGACCGGGCGGTGCTCATGGCGAGCGTCGGACCGGCCCTGCAGGTGGCGGGACAGCACGCCCGCGACGCGCTCGCGGGGCAGAACGACATGTTCGGCGAGGCCCTGGATACGCCCCCGGTGCCGGAGGAGTTCGCGCAGGCGAGTGCGTGGAGCGACGAGGAGCGCCTGGCCGGGGAGAAGGAGACGCTCGGCAGGTACTTCTCCGGTCATCCCATCGCGCGTTACGAGGCGGAACTCGAGCACATCGTCAGCGCGCCGCTCGCGCGGCTGCGCCCGGACGCGGAGCGTACGCAGCGCGCCGCGGGGATGGTCAGCGGACTTCGCACCATGAACTCGCGTAACGGGCGCATGGCGGTGCTGACGCTCGACGACCGTAGCGGGCGCATGGACGTGGTGGTCTACTCCGAGCTGTACCAGCGCTGCCGGCCGATCCTCGCCAAGGACCGGCTGCTGGTGGTCACCGGCACCGTCAGCGACGACGACTTCAGCGGTGGCTGCTCCATGATCGCGGACAGTGTCGAGGAGTTCGTGGATGCCCGCGAGAGTCTCGCGCGCAACCTGCTGCTCGAGGTGGAGGCGGCGGCGGCCTGCAACGGCCTGGTGGCGCGGCTGCGCGAGGTCATGGAGCCGTACCTGGAGGGCCGCACGCCGGTGTGCGTGCACTACCACGGCAAGGGTGCCTGCGGGCGCATCCGGCTCGGTAGCGAGTGGCAGGTGCGCCCCAGCGACGATCTCCTTGCCCGCCTGCGCGAGCTGCTGGGCGGCGAG
Source organism: Gammaproteobacteria bacterium (assembly GCA_041593595.1). Taxonomy (GTDB): domain Bacteria; phylum Pseudomonadota; class Gammaproteobacteria; order HK1; family HK1; genus JBFHNV01. Next base: position 4,323 of record JBFHNV010000017.1, on the reverse strand, counting down.
ACCCGGGCCCGCATGGAGTACCAGCCTCCGGGTCGGAGGGATGCCACGTGAACCTGAATTTCCTGGACTTCGAGCAACCCATCGCCGAGCTCGAGGCGAAGATCGAGGAGCTCAGGCGCGTGGGCAGTGACGCCGAGGTGAACATCGCCGAGGAGATTGCCCGCCTGGAGGGCAAGAGCCGTGAGCTCACCACGAACATCTTCGCCCGGCTCAAGGCGTTCCAGGTGGCGCAGCTCGCCCGCCACCCGCAGCGCCCGTACTTCCTGGACCACGCGCGGCGCATCTTCACCCACTTCGAGGAGCTGCACGGTGACCGGCTGTTCGCCGACGACGGCGCGGTGGTGGGCGGCCCGGCGCGCCTCGACGGCCGGCCGGTGATGATCATCGGTCAGCAGAAGGGGCGCACCACCAGCGAGAAGCTCGAGCGCAGCTTCGGCATGCCGCGCCCCGAGGGCTACCGCAAGGCGCTGCGGCTCATGCAGATGGCCGACCGCTTCCGGCTGCCCCTGCTGACCTTCATCGACACTCCCGGCGCCTACCCCGGAGTCGGCGCGGAAGAGCGGGGGCAGAGCGAGGCCATCGCACGCAACCTCTTCGAGATGGCCCGCCTGCACGTTCCCGTGGTATGCACCGTGATCGGGGAAGGCGGCTCCGGCGGCGCGCTGGCGCTCGGCGTGGGCGATCGCGTGCTGATGCTGCAGTACGCGACCTACTCGGTGATCTCGCCCGAGGGCTGTGCGTCCATCCTGTGGAAGAGCGCCGAGCGTGCCGCCGACGCCGCCGAGGCCATGGGCATCACCTCGGCCCGGCTCGAGGAGCTGGACCTCATCGACCGGGTCGTGCCGGAGCCGCTCGGCGGCGCCCACCGGGATCCGGAGGCCATGGCGGCCATGCTGAAGGCCGTGCTGCTGGAAGAGCTGGCCAGGCTGGACGACATGAGCGAGGAACGTCGCCTGGCGGCGCGGGCGCAGCGCCTGCGCGGCTTCGGCGAGTTCCGCGAGGACTGAGAGCCTGTGAAAGAATCACCACGCTTGGCTAGCGAACGCCCCCTGGACGCCCCTGGCGGCGCTGTCCCGGGCCATCCCTGGCCCGGGCCCTTCGGGCGCGCTGCGCGCGACCGAATCCGCTCCCGGCGCGTTCGTGCGGGGCCCCGAATATCGCTTACGTAGCCATGGCTACGCGCGCGATTTTCTGCACCCTCGCTGCCAAAGACAGGGACGCCCGGTGTGCGTCTCGCGACGGCGAGCGATTCTTTCACAGGCTCTGAGCCCCGGCCCGGGCGTCAGTCCCCGGCCTCCTGGCGCTGGCGTTCCGCCATGCGCTGCAGCAGCTCGCCGGCGAAGCGGCCCATCAGGGCGACCACCGCCTGGTCGTCCTCGTCGAACTCGGCACGACCCCGTTTGTTGCGCATGTCGTAGAGTCCGATGGCCCGGTCGCCGCTGGTGACGGGAACCGCCAGCACGGAGTGGGTCACACGGCCGCCGAGATCGTCCACGCGGACGTCGAAGCGCTCGTGCGCCCGCGCATCGTTGACGATGATCGCCTCGCAGTGGCGCAGTGCCCAGCCGGTGATGCCGGCACTGGCCGGCACCCGCTGCCAGGCGAGCCGTCCGGCCGCCGCGTCGCCTTCCACGTGCACGAACACCAGCTCTTCCGAGTCCTCGTCGAGCACCAGCAGCGCGCCGCTCTCGCACTGCACCACGTCCACGGCGCGTGCCAGCGCCTCGGCCAGCGCGGCCGTCACCTGCTCGTCCCCGCTCGGCGCATCCAGCACCGCGACCATTTCCTGCAGGGAATCCACGAACAGCCGCAGGCGGCTCACGTCGTCGCGCAGCCGTGCGTTACCCGCGCGCAGCTCGGCGATTCGCGCGCCCGGATCCGCGATCATCGCGCAACCGGCTCGCGCCCTGCGACGCGGGCCCGCTCCGCGTGCACGACGCTGCTCGTCTCGCTCAGATCGATGTCGCTCACCTGGGAGTACAGCACCTCGCCTGCGAACCGGCACATCAGGGTCACCAGGGCCTGGTTGCCCACGCTGAACAGGCGCCCGTCGCGCTTGTTGATGAGCTCGACCACGCCCAGCATGCGATCGCCGCCGATGAGCGGCGCGGCCAGCACCGACTGGGTGCGGTAATGGATCTCCCGGTCGAGGCCGGAATAGAAGCGATCATCGGCGGCGACGTTGTTGACGATGGTGCCGCGCCGGTGGCGCGCGACCCAGCCGGCGATGCCTTCGCGAAGGGGAAGCCGCTTGCCCACCAGCTCCGTGTGCGGATCGTCGCCGCGCACGATCACGAAGACCAGCTCGCTGCCGCGGTCGTCGGGCACGAGGATCGACCCGTCGCAGGCGTTCACCGCACGGATGGCATAGTCCAACACCTGCTCGAGCAGCAGGAAGATCTCGGTCTCGCTGCGGTGCGCGTTGGTCGCGTCGATGAGCTTGCGCATGCAGGCGATGAAACGCCGCAAGGCCTCGGCCTCGCCGAGCAGCTCGCGCCGCTCCGCCTCCAGCGTGGCGAGGAGCTCTCTGGGATCGTCGTCTGCGTGCATGAGCGAGGTCGATTATATCACCGCGGCATTGGCTGCCAGGGCGCGCGGCGCGGTAGCATGCTGGCATGCGGCGGACCGTGTTCTTCGTATCCGACAGCACCGGGATCACGGCCGAGACCCTGGGCAACGCGCTGCTCGCCCAGTTCGACGCGATCGAGTTCGACAAGGTGACGCTCCCGTTCGTGAGCGACGCCGGCCTCGCCGAGGCGGCGGTGCGCAGCATAAACGCCGCCCGCGACAACGGCGGGCCGCGACCGGTGGTCTTCAGCACCATTTCCAACCCGGAGCTGCACCAGGTCATCTGCCGCAGCGGCGCGCTGGTCCTGGATCTGTTCACCGCGTTCCTGCCGGGGCTGGAGGCGGAGTTCCAGGTGGGCTCCACCCACGCCACCGGCCGCTACCACGGGCTCATCAACCGACCCAACTACGAGGGGCGCATCGAGGCCATCGAGTTCGCCCTGAGCCACGACGACGGCGCCAGCGTGCAGCACTACGACGTGGCCGACATCATCCTGGTAGGCGTGTCGCGCTCCGGCAAGACGCCCACGTGCATCTACCTGGCCATGCAGTTCGGGATTCGCGCCGCGAACTACCCGCTGACCGGTGATGACCTGGAGCGGGGACGCCTGCCGGACGTGCTGGACGCGTTCTCGCGGCGTCTCTACGGTCTCACCATCGATCCGCAGCGGCTGCGCCAGATCCGGCAGATTCGCCGGCCCGGCAGCCGCTACTCCTCCCTGGCCCGGTGCCGCATCGAGGTGGCAGAGGTGGAGAACATGTTCCGGAGCCGCGGGATCCCGTTCCTGGACACCAGCCATTCCTCCGTGGAGGAGATCGCCTCGCGGATCCTGCAGGAGACCGGCCTGCGCCGCCGCTCCTTCTGAGAGGGCTCCATGACCGCGCGCGCGCAGGGTGACGGAACCGGGGCGGCCGCGTCCCGGGTGCTGGCGGCGGTGGCCGCGGCCCTGCGCGCCGCCGGTCCGCTGCCTGCGCTGAGCGTGGGCTACAGCGGTGGCACCGACTCCAGCGTGCTGCTGGTGGCAGCCTGGCGGCTGGCGCCGTCCCTGGACCTGCCACCGCCGCGGGCGCTGCACGTTGACCATGGCCTCGAGCCCGAGTCCGCGGCGTGGCGCGAGCACTGCCGGCGGGAGTGCGCGCGGCGCGGCATCCGCTTCGAGGCCCTGGTCGTGGACGCCCGCCCGGCGCCGGGAGAGAGCCCCGAGTCGGCAGCCCGCGACGCGCGCTACGAGGCGCTCGCGGCGCGGCTGAGCACGGGCGAGGCGCTGTGCGTGGCCCACCACGCGGACGACCAGGCGGAGACGATGCTGCTGCGCCTGCTGCGCGGCAGCGGCCCCGAGGGCCTGGGGGCGATGGCGCCGGAGCGTCCCCTGCCGCCGGGCCGCCTGCTGCGTCCGCTGCTGGCGCTGCGACGCGACGACATCGCGGCCTGCGCCGCCGCCTGGGGGCTGGCCACGATCCGTGACCCGGCCAACACGCGGCGGCGCCATCCGCGGGTGCGGCTGCGCCGGGAGGTGCTGCCGCTGCTCCAGGACCTGGAGCCCGGCGCGGTGGATGCCCTCGCGCGGGCCGCGTGCCTGCAGCGCGAGGCGTTCGCCAGCCTGGACGACCTGGCGCGGCTGGATCTGGAGGCCTGCCGCGGGGGCGTGCCGGGCACGCTGTCCCGGCGTGCCCTGGCGGGTCTCCCCGGCCGGCGCCGGCGGTCGGTGCTGCGTCTCTGGCTGCGCCTCCAGGGCCTGCCCGTGCCGGGCCGGG
>JBFHNV010000016.1:0-44021 GCA_041593595.1 Gammaproteobacteria bacterium | reverse complement strand
CGGCGCGAGCTCCCCCTGGAACCCGCCCATGGGCGTGCGCCTGGCGCCGACGATGACGATTGGATCGCGAGAATTCATGTCTGTCGTCCCTTTGAAGCTCGTCGTATACGAACCACAGAGGCACAGAGGTCACAGAGGGTGACTGTTGCCAGTCGTCTCCTTCTTCAGATCTTCTCTGTTTCCTCTGTGCCTCTGTGGTTGTTACCCCATGCGCGTCCGGGCACGGTGAACCGTTTCCTTGCTATGCCGTCTCGCGGAACAGCTCCCGCCCGATCAGCATGCGTCGGATCTCGCTGGTGCCGGCGCCGATCTCGTAGAGCTTGGCGTCGCGCAGCAGCCGCCCGGTGGGGTAGTCGTTGATGTAGCCGTTGCCGCCCAGCGCCTGGATCGCCTCCAGGGCCATCCAGGTGGCCTTCTCGGCGGCGTAGAGGATGGCGCCGGCGGCGTCCTTGCGGGTGGTCTGGCCGCGGTCGCAGGCCTTCGCCACCGCGTACACGTAGGCGCGCGCGGCGTTCATGGTGGTGTACATGTCGGCCAGCTTGCCCTGCATGAGCTGGAACTCGCCGATGGGGGTGCCGAACTGCTTGCGCTCGTGCACGTAGGGCATCACCACGTCCATGCACGCCTGCATGATCCCGAGCGGGCCCGCCGCCAGCACCGCGCGCTCGTAGTCCAGCCCGCTCATCAGCACGTTCACGCCGCGACCCACCTGCCCGAGCACGTTCTCCTCCGGCACCTCGCAGTCCTGGAACACCAGCTCGCAGGTGTTGGACCCGCGCATGCCCAGCTTGTCCAGCTTCTGCGCCGTGGAGAATCCCTTGAAGCCTTTCTCGACGATGAAAGCGGTGATGCCCTTGGGGCCCGCGTCGGGGTCGGTCTTGGCGTAGACCACCAGGGTGCTGGCATCCGGGCCGTTGGTGATCCACATCTTCGAGCCGTTCAGCACGTAGCGATCGCCCTTCTTCTCGGCCCTGAGCTTCATCCCCACCACGTCGGAGCCGGCGCCGGGCTCGCTCATGGCCAGCGCGCCCACGTGCTCGCCGGAGACGAGCTTCGGCAGGTAGCGCCGGCGCTGCTCGTCGCTGCCGTTGATGCGGATCTGGTTCACGCACAGGTTGCTGTGGGCCCCGTAGGACAGCCCCACCGAGGCGGACGCGCGGCTCACCTCCTCCATGGCCACGCAGTGCTCCAGGTATCCCATCCCGGCGCCGCCGTACTCCTCGGGCACCGTGACGCCCAGGATCCCGAGGGCGCCCATCTTGGGCCAGAGATCCATGGGGAAGTCGTTGCTGCGGTCGACGTCCGCTGCCCGCGGCGCGATCTCGTCGGAGGCGAAGCGCATCACCGAGTCGCGCAGCATGTCGGCGGTGTCGCCCAGATCGAAGTCGAGGCTGGGGAGCTGGTTCGGGATCATGGCATTCTCGCTTGCTCGACCTGCGAAGAGGTTGAACCACGGAGACACAGAGTACACAGAGAGCTTGCGGTGAGTGTTCGACCGGTCGGGGTCGCCGCGCCCGCGTGCCGGGCGCAGGCAGCGGGGCCGTCATTCACCGGCGCCCTCCGTGCCCGCTGTGCCTCGGTGGTTCGCCCCCCCGCCGGCGGCACGGGATCCGGCCGGGCCGCGCAGCCGCGCCTCGGCCTCGAGGATGCCCCGGCAGCGCTCCTCCAGGGCGTCCAGCTCGCCGAGCACCTGGTCGATGTCGGCGCGCTGGCGCAGCAGGTCCTCGCGGCGCTCGCGCATCCGGGCCATGAAGTAGCGCAGCTGGCCCACCTCGCCCTCCGGCGCGTCGTACATCTCCAACATGTCCCGGATCTCCCTGAGGGAGAAGCCCAGGCGCTTGCCGCGGAGGATCAGCTGCAGGCGCACCCGGTCCCGGGGGCCGTAGATCCGGTTCTGGCCCTGGCGCTCCGGCGCCAGCAGACCCTGGTCCTCGTAGAAGCGGATGGTGCGGGTGGTGACCCGGAACTCCCGCGCCAGGCCGCCGATGGAAAAGGCGGGGCGGAGGTCTTCCAGGGGCTGTGGGCGGCGCATTGGAGGACGTTATATTGACGTTAACGTAAACGTCAAGTACTTTCGCGTTCCTCCAGCCAGCCACGGACGGTCACGGCTTGATCGGCGGCCCAGGGAGTACGACGCTGCCACCTGACGGACCGAGAAGCCGGAGACAGCCCATGGCGACACCCGCCCGCAAGGTCACCCCCATCACCCGCGACCACGGTCTCGACGCGGCGACGGCCCGCGACCCGCGTCTGCGCTTCGTCACCGCCGCGAGCCTGTTCGACGGCCACGACGCCTCCATCAACATCATGCGCCGCATCCTGCAGGCGGAAGGGACGGAGGTGATCCACCTGGGCCACAACCGCTCGGTGGAGGACGTGGTCACTGCCGCCATCCAGGAGGACGCCCACGGCATTGCCGTGAGCTCTTACCAGGGCGGCCACGTGGAGTACTTCAAGTACATGCTGGACATGCTGCGCGAGCGCGGGCGCGGCGACATCCGCATCTTCGGCGGCGGCGGCGGGGTCATCGTGCCGCGCGAGATCGACGAGCTGCACGAGTACGGGATCACCCGCATCTACTCGCCCCAGGACGGGCAGAAGATGGGGCTGAAGGGCATGATCCAGGACATGCTCGCGCGCTGCGAGCCGACCCTGGGCACGCGACTGCCCGAGGATCTCACCGGTCTCGCGGAGCCGGGCTACACGGATCTGTCCCGCATCATCACCGGCATCGAGAACGGGGTGCTGCCCGACACCCTCGCCGAGGCCATCGACGCGGCGGCGGAATCGGCATCGTTGCCACCCGTGGTGGGCATCACCGGCACCGGCGGCGCCGGCAAGTCCTCGCTCACCGACGAGGTGGTGCAGCGCCTGCGCCTCGACCAGGCGGACCGTCTCCGGATCGCGGTGCTCGCGGTGGATCCCACGCGACGCAAGACCGGCGGCGCGCTGCTCGGCGACCGCATCCGCATGAACTCCATCGACCACCCCAACGTGTTCATGCGCTCGCTGGCCACCCGCGGCGCCGCCACCGAGCTGCCGGATTACCTGGATCGGGTGATCCGCGCGACGCGCATCGCGGGCTTCGACCTGGTCATCGTGGAGACCCCCGGCATCGGCCAGGGCGACGCCGGCATCGTGCCCTACGTGGACGTGCCCATGTACGTGATGACGCCGGAGTTCGGCGCCGCCAGCCAGCTCGAGAAGATCGACATGCTGGACTTCGCCGAGCTGGTGGCCATCAACAAGTTCGACCGCAAGGGCGCCGACGACGCGCTGAGGGACGTGCGCAAGCAGGTGCAGCGCAACCGCGAGGCCTTCGGCTCGAGGCCCGAGGACATGCCCGTGTACGGCACCATCGCCTCGCGCTTCAACGACGACGGCGTGAGCGCGCTGTACCACGGCCTCAAGCGGGCGCTGACCGAGAAGGGCCTCATCGACTGGCCGCGGGGTCGCCTCCCGGATCCGGGCACCCGGGTCTCGACCCGCGCCCACGCCATCGTGCCGCCGGAGCGGGTGCGCTACCTGGCCGACATCGCCGACACGGTGCGCGGCTACCACGAGTGGGCGGCGGCGCAGGTGCGCCTCGCCCGGGAGCGCCAGCAGCTTCGCGAGAGCGCGCGGATGCTGGAGGAGACCGGCTCCATGGGCGCCGAGGACGCGAAGCGCCTCGCGCAGGAGCGGGCGAAGCAGATGGATCGCAAGGCGCTGGCGGTGCTGGACTCGTGGCCGGAGACGAAGGCCGCGTACACGGGTGACGAGCACGTGGTGACGGTGCGCGATCGCGAGATCCACACCCGACTGCGGGTGGAGTCCCTCTCGGGCACCATGGTGTCCAAGGTTGCCCTGCCGCGCTTCGAGGACGACGGCGAGATCCTCCGGTTCCTCCTGAAGGAGAACCTGCCGGGCCACTTCCCGTACACCGCCGGCGTGTTCCCGTTCAAGCGCGAGGGCGAGGATCCGTCGCGCATGTTTGCCGGCGAGGGCGACGCCTTCCGCACCAACCGCCGCTTCAAGCTGCTCTCCGAGCACTCCGAGGCCAAGCGCCTGTCCACCGCCTTCGACTCGGTGACGCTGTACGGCTTCGACCCGGACCCGCGCCCCGACATCTACGGCAAGGTGGGCACCTCCGGGGTGTCCATCGCCACCCTGGACGACATGGAGGTGCTCTACGACGGCTTCGATCTCTGCGACCCGAGGACGTCGGTGTCCATGACCATCAACGGGCCCGCGCCCACCATCCTGGCCATGTTCCTGAACACGGCCATCGACCAGCGCGTGGAGCGCTTCCGCGCCGAGACCGGCCGCGGCCCGGACGACGACGAGTACCAGGGGCTGAAGGCCTGGGTGCTGGAGAACGTGCGCGGCACCGTGCAGGCGGACATCCTGAAGGAGGATCAGGGCCAGAACACCTGCATCTTCTCCACCGAGTTCTCGCTCAAGATGATGGGCGACATCCAGGAGTACTTCGTCGCCAACCGCGTGCGCAACTTCTACTCCGTGTCCATCTCCGGCTACCACATCGCGGAGGCCGGCGCGAACCCCATCACCCAGCTGGCGCTCACGCTGTCCAACGGCTTCACCTACGTGGAGTCGTACCTGGCCCGCGGCATGGACATCGACGACTTCGCGCCGAACCTGTCGTTCTTCTTCTCCAACGGCATGGACCCGGAGTACACGGTGCTCGGGCGGGTGGCGCGGCGCATCTGGGCCACCGCCATGCGCGAACGCTACGGCGCCAACGCGCGCAGCCAGAAGCTCAAGTACCACATCCAGACCTCGGGTCGCTCGCTGCACGCCCAGGAGATGGACTTCAACGACATCCGCACCACGCTGCAGGCGCTCATCGCCACCTACGACCACTGCAACAGCCTGCACACCAACGCCTACGACGAGGCGGTGACGACGCCGAGCGCGGAGAGCGTGCGCCGGGCGCTGGCCATCCAGCTGGTGATCAACCGGGAGTGGGGCCTGGCGAAGAACGAGAACCCGAACCAGGGCAGCTTCATCATCGAGGAGCTCACGGATCTGGTGGAGGAGGCGGTGCTCAAGGAGTTCGACCGCATCTCCGAGCGCGGCGGCGTGCTGGGTGCCATGGAGACCGGCTACCAGCGCGGCCGCATCCAGGACGAGTCCATGTACTACGAGCACCGCAAGCACGACGGCTCGCTGCCCATCATCGGGGTCAATACCTTCTTGAACCCCGATGCGGACCGCAACGAGGTCGCCATCCCGCTGTCGCGGGGCTCCGAGGAGGAGAAGCAGGGCCAGCTGAAGCGCCTCGCGGACTTCCACGAGTGCCACGCGGCCCAGTCGCCGGCCATGCTGGACCGGCTGCGAGAGGCGGTGATCCGCGACGAGAACGTGTTCGAGGTGCTGGTGGACGCGGTGCGGGTGTGCTCGCTCGGTCAGATCACCCACGCCTTCTTCGAGGTGGGGGGCAAGTACCGGCGCAACATGTAGCCGGGCGGGCGCCGCGCGGGGCGCTGCGGCGCATGCCCGCGCGCGTCCCGCACTTGCGTGGCGGCCGTGATCCCCGGGCGGTGCCTGCGTCCCCGTCAACCGCACAGCGGTGGTGACGCGCCCAGGCGCGAGACGGGTCGCGCACTCCGTCGCGCGCTACGTCAGGATCATCTGGGTCTGGATCACGCAGGCCACGGGCTTGCCGGACTCCAGCGAGACGGTGGTCTGCAGCACGTGCGTGCTGCGGCCCAGGTGCAGCGGAACCGTCCTACCGTGCAGCTTCGCGCCCAGCGGCGCCGGACGGAAGAAGTTCGTCTTGCTCTCCAGGGTCGCGGTGCCCCGGGCATCGTCCGGCAGGTTCACGAAAGTGGCGATGGCACCGAGGCTGTCGGCGAAGGCCATGATGGCGCCCCCGTGCAGGATCTCGCCGCTGGTGCAGAGATCCTCGCGCACGACCAGCGCCGCCTCCACCAGCTCCGGGTCGGTCCTGGTGACGGAGATCCCCATCAGCCGCGCGAACGGGAACAGCCGATCGTTGATCTCTTCCGGGGTCATCTCCCGGCCAACGTGGCCGCTCACGGCGCTTCCCAGGGCACGGGCAGCGGCGATCCGTCGGCGTCGCGCACGCGCACGGGGGTCATGCTCAGGGCCGACACCAGCCTTATCTCCTGGTCGGAGGTGTTCACGATTCGTCTCCTCTGGCCCGCTGGCCACGCGTTGAAAGGCCCGGGATGGCAGGGCGGCGGCACGCCAGCGGCTCGCGCGTGACCGCGGTGCCGTCCCCCCCATGCCCCTGCTCGACTAGTAGATGCCCTGCACCGCCAGGACGGCAAGGGCCGCCGGCCGGGTCGCCCGCTTGTGGGGCCGCCGGTCGTCGCCTATCGTTCCTGCCAGCCATGAGTGCAACCTCCCGCAGCGCGGCCGCCGGCGTCGCCGCGGCCCTGCTCGTCGCCCTGCTGCATCCGGCCGGCGCGGGCGACGGGGCGGCGCCGGTGCGCCTGATCGTCGCCGGGGAGCAGGTGAGCGCGCACCTGGAGGGCGTGCCCCTCGGGGCGGCTTTGCAAAGCCTCTCGGAGCAATCCGGGATCCAGGTCCATGTGCCGCAGGCGGTGGCAGGTCAGCCGGTCAGTGCGCGCTTCGACGACCTGCCCCTCGAGCAGGCCTTGATGCGACTGCTCGAGGGCGTCAGTCACATCGTGCTGCGGGACGACCCGGGCGGCGCTCCGATCCGGGTGTGGGTGCTCTCCTCGGGTCACGGGATGGCCCCGGGCGCCGGCGCGCACGGGACGTCCCCTCCAGCCGCCGGCAGCCTCGCGTTCGACGCCCGCCACGCACCCGAGCCGGAAGATCGCAGCGCCGCCCTGGTGGCGCTGTCCGCCGAGGACCCGGCGCAGTTCGTGGCGGTGCTGAGCGACGCGTTGAACGACCGCGATCCATCGGTGCGCGAGACGGCCATGGACCTGGTGGCGTACTCGCCGGAGGGGCAGCCGTTGTCCCGGGACGCGAAGCTCAGGCTGCTGACGCACATCGCGCGCAGCGACGGGTCCGCCGAGCTGCGCGCCGACGCGCTGGTCCTGCTCGCCGACATGGACCCGGAGCGCGGCCGCGCGGCGGCGCTCCACGCCCGGGGCGATGCCGACGCAGGCGTGCGTACCGAGGCCGAGGCGGTGCTCGAGGAGCTCGAGGCAGAGCGATCGGACGCGGCCACGCCACGACGTCGCTGAAGTCCCGCTCCGAACCCTGCCGTGGCTCCTGCGTGCCGTGGCGCCAAGGCATGGCTCGGTGCGCCGCCGTGGTCACGGCAGCAGAACCTGCCGGGCCGGCATTGACCTGGCGCATGAATCCGTTACCGACGGCCCGCTAGCCTCGCGCGCATCCCACCGAGTGAGAGGCCTCGTCGATGGTGCAGGACCGCGTCGCCCGGGTTCATCCCCGATCGCTGCGCCACCAGGCGTACCGCCTGGCGCACCTGGTGCGCAGCCGCATCTGGCTGCAGGTGCTGCTGGGCATGTGGTTCGGCCTGGTGGTGGGCTCCATGCTCGGTCCCAGCGCCGGCCTGGTCGCGCCGGAGACCTCCGCGGTGGCGGGCAACTGGCTCGCGCTGCCCGGGCAGCTCTTCCTGGCCGCACTGCAGATGATCGTGGTGCCGCTGGTGGTGGCCTCCGTGGCGCGGGGCATGGCGGCCAGCGAGAACATGGACCAGCTGCGCTCGGTGGGGCTGCGGGTGACGGGCTACTTCGTCGTCACCACCGTGGTGGCGGCGATCCTGGGGATCGGGCTCGCCGAGCTGATCCGTCCGGGCGACTACGTGGACGCCGAGGTGCTGCGCCAGGCCGCCGCGCCCGCCGGGTCGGCACCGCAGGCGCTCGCGATGCCGGGGCTCGCGGGCCTGCCGGAGCGGCTCGTGACGCTGGTGCCGCAGAACCCGCTGGGTGCGATGGTGCAGCGGGAGATGCTGCAGGTGGTGATCTTCTCCATGGTGGTGGGCATCGCGCTGGTGACCATGCCGGTGGCGCAGAGCCGACCGCTGCTGGAGCTGCTGGGATCGGTGCAGTCGGTGTGCCTGACGGTGGTGGGATGGGCCATGCGCATCGCCCCGCTGGCGGTGTTCGGGCTGATGGCACAGCTCGGCACCAAGACCGGCATCGGCACGCTGCTCGGGCTGGCCGTGTACGCCGCCACGGTGCTGCTCGGCCTGGCCCTGCTGCTGGCCATGTACCTGGCGGTCATCGGCTACGTGGCGGGCCGCCGCCCGCTGGAGTTCCTGGCCGGGGCGCGCGAGGTGCTGCTGCTCGCCTTCTCCACCTCGAGCTCCGCCGCGGTGATGCCGCTGTCCATCCGCACCGCGGAGGATCGGCTGGGGGTACGCCCGTCCATCGTGCAGTTCGTGATCCCGCTGGGCGCCACCATCAACATGAACGGCACGGCCGTGTACCAGGCCGTGGCCACCGTGTTCCTGGCACAGCTGTTCGGCATCGAGCTCACGCTGGCGCAGCAGGGCCTGGTGGTGACCATTGCGGTGGCCAGCGCCATCGGCGCTCCGGCCACCCCGGGCGTCGGCATCGTCATCCTGGCCACCATCCTCGGCGCGGTAGGCGTGCCGCTGGAGGGCGTCGCGCTCATCCTCGGCATCGATCGCCTGCTGGACATGTGCCGCACGGCCATCAACGTGGCCGGCGACCTGGTGGCCTGCGTGGTCATGGACGCCTGGATCGGCGGCGCCAGCGGCGCCGCCGCGCAGCAGGCCGAGGCCGTCGAGCGGGAAGCGGCGCGCGCCGAGGGTGGTGTGGACGTGATCGTGGACCCGGCGCCGGCGAGGGACTGAGCGCGAGACCGCGCCCGTCGCGGCACCGGGTCGGGGCCGCGGGCGTCGGCTACGCGCTCAACCGCACACCGGCGGGCGGCGGTGCTGCCACGGTACGGCCTGCTCGAGCTGCGCCGCCACCTGCAGCAGCGTGGCGTCCTCCGGGTAGCGGCCCACGAGCTGCACCCCCACGGGCAGGCCGTCCGCGGTCCAGTGCAGCGGCAGCGAGATGGCCGGCTGGCCGCTGGCGTTCGACACGTAGCTGTAGGGCGAGAACGCGGCGGTGCGCCGGCGGAGATCCAGCGGGTCGCCGGTGAATACCAGCGTGCCCAGCGCCACGGGCGGCTGGGCCAGCGTCGGCGTCATCAGGATGTCGTGACGCTCCCAGGCCCGGGACAGGGCGCGTACCTCGCGCTGCACGTCCTGCATGGCCAGCAGGTAGTCGGCGCCGCTCAGGCGCCGGCCCTGCTCGGCGAAGGCCCACACGAAGGGCTCGAAGTGCTCGGGCGCCGGCTCGCGCCGAAGGCGCCGCGCCCAGTCGGCCATGGCCCAGGCGGCAGCGCAGGACAGCAGGCGCGTGAAGCCCGTCCACAGGCGCTCTACGTCGTACTCCGGGTGCGCCTCGTCCACGTGGTGGCCCTGGGAATCGAGGACCCGCGCGGCAGCGCGCACCGCGGCGGCGCACTCCGGGTGCACCGCCTCGCCCAGCGGGGTGCGATCCGAGAAGCCGATGCGCAGCGCGTCCGGCGCACGGGCCGCGGCCTCGGCGAAGGGTCGCGGTGGGGGCGGGGCGAAGTAGGGGTCGCCTGGTGCCGGCGCGGCCACCGCGTCCAGCGTCGCGGCGCAGTCGCGCACCGAGCGGGTGAGCACGTGCTCGACGAAGAAGCCGGCCAGCAGGTCGCCGTAGTGCGGTGCCAGGGTGCCGCGGCCGCGGGACGGCTTCAGGCCCACCAGCCCGCAGCACGAGGCGGGGATGCGGATCGAGCCGCCCACGTCGTTGCCGTGGGCCATGGGCACGATGCGCGCCGCCACCGCGGCCGCGGCGCCGCCGCTGGAGCCGCCGGTGGTGCGCGCCGTGTCCCAGGGATTGCGCGCCGGGCCGAAGCGACGCGACTCGGTGGTGGCGCCGACGGCGAACTCCGGGAGGTTGGTCTTGCCCACGGTCACCAGGCCGGCGGCGCAGAAGCGGCGGTAGAGCTCGCTGTCCTCCTCGGGCACGTAGCCGTCCAGGAACGCGCTGGCCTCGGTGAACGGGAACCCCGCCACCTCGGCGCAGAAGTCCTTCATGAGGAACGGTACCCCGGCGAAGGGCGCGGTCCGCGTGCCGCCGGCGTCCAGCGCCCCGGCCGCCTCGCGGGCGTGGTCGAACATGGGACAGATGACGGCGTTGAGGGTCTCGTTCAGCGCCTCGGTGCGGATGATGGCCTCGTCCACGAGCTCGCGGGCCGTGACCTCGCCACGGCGCACGAGGCCGGCCAGGTCCGTGGCGTCCAGATCGGCGTACTCGGCGATGGCCATGGCATGCACCCCCTGCCGGCCCGTGAGTTGGCGAGACGCCACATTCTAGTAGGTGCTCCGCGTCGCAGATCACCGGTCCCCATGCCTTCCTCCGCGGCACAGAGGGTCCATGGCGGGATTCGCGTCGCGTATCCGGGGCCACCCCGGTCCCGGTGTCCGCCGGGATGCCCGCACCTGCGGGTGGCCGGCAGGCCGGGACGCGCGGCAGACTATTCCGGGCGCGGTCAGCGCGCCGAGCGGGTCCCTGCCATCCTGGCCCGGGCGCCGCACGCGGCCCACGTCCAGGATGCAGACCCTAACGATGCCGGCCAACCTGTCCCCCGAGTACAAGGACGCCGAGGCGGCGTACCGCCGCGCGCGCGAGCCGAAGGAGCGCCTCGAGTGCCTGCGCGAGATGCTGCGCACCATCCCCAAGCACAAGGGCACCGAGCACCTGCAGGCGGACCTCAAGTCGCGCATCAAGCAGCTCACCGAGGAGCTGTCGGGGCCGCGCCAGGGCGCGGCCCGCGGCGGCCCGGTGACCGTCGTGCGTCCCGAGGGCGCGGCGCAGGTGGCCCTGCTGGGACCGCCGAACTCGGGCAAGTCGGCACTGCACGCGCGACTGACCGGCTCCCACGCCGAGGTGGGCCCCTATCCCTACGCGACGCAGTACCCGCAGCCCGGCATGCTTGCCTGCGAGGACGTCAACCTGCAGCTCGTGGACCTGCCGCCGATCACCGATGTGCACCCGGTGCCGTGGATCGGCAACACGCTGCAGCCTGCCGATGCCGCCCTGCTGGTGGTGGACCTGACCGATCCGGAGTGCGTGGAACGCGTCGGCGAGCTGGAGCGGTTGCTCGGGCAGCGCCGGGTGACGCTGCTGGCCCAGTGGGATCCCGCGGCACGCGCGCCGGTGGCCGAGGTAGACGAGGCGATCGCCGATCCCTTCGCCGTCCGTCTGCCGACGCTGCTGATCGCATCGAAGGCGGATCGGATCCCGAACCTCGACGAGGAGCTGGCGGTGTTCCGCGAGCTGAGCGGCGCGCGGTTCCCGGCCATCGCCACCTCGGTGCAGACCGGCCAGGGGCTCGACGCCATCGGGCCGTGGCTGTTCGAGCACCTGGGTATCGTGCGCGTCTACACCAAGGCGCCCGGTCGCCCGCGCGACGCCGGCGCCCCGTTCACGGTGCGCCGCGGAGACACCGTGCTGGACGTGGCGTGGCTGGTGCACGCGGACATCGCCGCGTCACTGAAGTTCGCACGCCTGTGGGGCGGCGGCCAGTTCGACGGCCAGCAGGTGGGGCGCGACCACGTGGTGTGCGACGGCGACGTGCTCGAGCTGCATACCTGAGCACGGCCCCAGCCCGGGTGTGCCCCCGTCTCCGGGACCAGGCGCGCGCGAGCCAACGGCACGCCGGCCGTCGGGTACGAGCGCAGGCGGGGTCGCGCGGCTAGCCCGGCACCGTGGGCGGCGTCGGCAGCACCACCAGCTCGTGCACGTCCACGTGGGCAGGTTGCTCCAGGGCGTAGATCACCGCTCGCGCCACGTCCTCGTCGCGCAGGGCGTCCGGCTTCGGCTCGTCGAAGAAGGGCGTATCGACCATGCCCGGCTCCAGCAGCGTCACGCGCACGCCGCTGCCCTTCAGCTCCTCGCGCACGCCGTAGCCGATGGCGGTCACGGCCCACTTGGTGGCGGAGTACATGGAGCCGGCCAGGGTGCGCCGGCCGGCGACGGAGCCCGTTATCACCAGGTGTCCCTTCGCCTGCTTCAGCGATGCGAGGCTCGCCCGCAGGGTGTAGGCGACCCCCAGGACGTTCACCTCCACCAGGCGGCGCCAGTCCTCCACCGGCGCGCCGGAGAAGCCGCCGCCGCGGCTGCCGACGCCGGCGTTGGCAAACACCGCGTCGAGCCGGCCAAACCGTTCCAGGGCCTGCTCCACCATCCGCTCCTGCTGCGCGTAATCGGTGACGTCGCAGGCGATGACGCAGGCCCGGTCGTCACCGATCTCGGCCGCGAGCGCCTCGAGCCGATCCCGGGTGCGTGCCGCAAGCGCGAGTCGGAACCCGGCTGCGGCAGCGGCGCGGGCGGTGGCCGCGCCGATGCCGCTGGATGCGCCGGTGATGAGGAGCACGCGATCGTCCATGGCCATGGGCCTCTCTCGCCCGGGTGGTGCCAGATCATCGAGTGGAGCGGCCCCGGCCTGGCGCCGGCACGCCCCGCCGCACCCTACCCCTCCGGCGGGTCGTTCGCCGGTGTCATTGCGCCAGCTCGAGGAACTCGGCCAGCAGATTGTCCCGCTCGGCGGCGGTCAGGTGGCCTCGCTCCACCAGGATCTCGCCGATCCGCGGACAGCGCCGGTCCTGCAGCTCCAGGAGCTCGAACAGCCCCGCCTCGCTCAGGTAGCCCAGATCCACGGCGATCCGTCCGAAGCGCCGGTCGGTCCCGGCCTGCTCGCGCAGCACCGCCATCACCTGCTTCACGGTGAGCAGCCGCTCCACGGTGGCCAGCTTGCCGATGGGGATGCGGCGCGCCCGCTGCTCGTTCAGCGCGTCGAACAAGGTCGCCTCGTCGACCACGCTCTTGTCGACGAGGAAGGCCCCGAACCGGTGCCGGCGGACGCTCACGGGGCGCGGGCGCCGGGAGCCCGTGCCGCGGCGGGTCCGGGACATGGCGGTTGCGGACGTCCTTGTCTGTGCATCCCTCTGCGACCGGTCCGGTGCCGGCGATGGCGCCGGACCTCGTGCTCCCCCCAACGCAGGGTGCGGATGATGACAGGAATCCGCACATGGGTCTGCCGCCCGCCCCGCGCGCCGGTGGCCCGCAGCGCCGCGAGCTCCGGGGGAGCGCGGACGGCGCCACGTCGAGTGGCCGTGCTACCGTTGCCCGATTCCGGATCGTCCCGCCCCGCACGCCCTTGCCCGTCTCCGCGACCCACGGCTCCACCTCGCTACGGGGCGTGGCCTGGCCCCTGTCCGCCATGATGCTGGTGCAGGCCATGACCACCATGGGGGTGGTCACGGTGCCGGTGCTGGCGCCCGCCATCGCCGCGGCGCTGGCGGTGGGCTCCAGCAGCGTCGGCCCGTACCAGTCCCTGGCCTACGCCGGCGCGGCGGTGCTCACGCTGATGAGCGGGTCCCTGGTGCGCCGCCACGGCGGCGTGCGCGTGAACCAGGCGAGCGTGATGGTGTCCGCCGCGGGTCTCGCGCTCACGGTCATCGGCACGCTGCCGGTCATCGCGCTGGGGGCGCTGCTGGTGGGCATGGGCTACGGGCTCGCCACTCCCGGCGCGAGTCACGTGCTGGCCCGCGTGTGCCCGGCGGCGCACCGGGGCCTGGTGTTCTCCATCAAGCAGTCGGCGGTGCCCGTGGGCGGGCTGCTGGCGGGGGTGCTCCTGCCGCCGGTGGCGGAGCGCTTCGGCTGGGCCACCGCGGTGCTGCTGTCCGCGGCCCTGGTGGCCGTGTCGGCGGCGATCATCCAGCCCCTGCGCGAGGGTGTGGACGACGACCGGGATCCGGCGCACCGGGTGGGCCTGGGCGCGCCGGGACAGGCGGTGCGCATGGTGCTGTCCACGCCCGCCCTGCGACCGGTGGCCCTGGCAGCGTTCAGCTTCGCGGCCATGCAGCTGTCCCTGTTCGCGTTCCTGGTCACCTACCTGGTGGAGCGGGCCGGTCGCGACCTGGTGCAGGCGGGGCTGGTGTTCGCGGCGATGCAGGCCGCGGGCGTGGTGGCCCGGGTGGCCTGGGGCTGGGTCAGCGACCGGCTGCTGCCGGCGCGCCCGCTGCTGGGGCTGCTGGGGGTGGGCGTGATCGTGACCACGCTGGCCGCCACCGCGTTCTCCCCCGGGTGGAGCCTGGCGGCGCTGACGGCGGTGGCCGTGGCCATGGGGCTGACCGCGGTGGGCTGGAACGGGGTGTACCTGGCGGAGGTGGCACGGGTGGTGCCCCTGGACCAGGTGGGCACCGCCACCGGGGGTGTGCTCATGTTCACCTTCGCGGGGGTGGCCTTCGGACCCGCGACCTTCGGCGCCACCGTGGCGCTCACCGGCAGCTACGCCGCCGCCTTCCTGGTCATGGACGCCCTGGTGCTGGTCACGGTGGTGGCGCTGCTGCGCGGGCGTGCCCGCGTCTGACCCGGGACGCTGCCGCGGGCGGGACCCGCCCGGCGCCGCCGTTACACTGTCGCGCGCCCGCTGGCCCGGCCCACCCCCCATGTGCCTCATCTACATCGCCCACCGCGTCGATCCCCGCTACCGCCTGGTGGTGGCCGCGAACCGCGACGAGTACCACGCCCGCCCCACGGCGCCTGCCGGCTGGTGGGACGGCGCGCCGGATCTGCTGGCCGGGCGGGACCTGGAGGCAGGCGGGACCTGGATGGGCATCACCCGCAGCGGGCGCTTCGCGGCCATCACCAACTATCGCGACCCGGCCCGTCACCGCGCGGACGCCCGCTCCCGGGGGCAGCTGGTGCGCGGGTTCCTGGAATCCCGCTCGCCGGCGCTCGCCTGGCTCCAGGCAATGGCCGGCGACGGCGCGGCGTACAACGGCTTCTCGCTGCTGGTGCACGACGGTGCGACCCTCGCCTTCCACTCCAACCGCGGCGCTGCCCCGCAGCTCGTGCAGCCCGGCGTGCACGGCCTGAGCAACCACCTGCTGGACGAGCCGTGGCCGAAGGTGGAGGAGGGCAAGCTGGACCTGCTGGCGCTGCTGTCCAAGGGCGCGCCCACCCCGGAGAAGCTGCTGGCGCTGCTGGATCGCCGCGTGCCCGCCGCCGACGGTTCCCTGCCGGACACGGGCGTGGGCGTGGAGCGCGAGCGCACCCTGTCCCCGCGCTTCATCCAGGGCAGCGTCTACGGCACCCGCTCGTCGACGGTCATCCTCGTCTCCACCGAGGGTGGTGTGCTGTTCCGCGAGCGCAGCTTCGACGCCCGCGGCGAGGCCCGGGGCGATCAGGTGCATTCCTTCGACATCGCCGCGCCGGCTCGCGGCGCGGCGGCAAGCCCGTAGTCCCCCGCCTGCGGGACGCCGCCCGGCGGCTCGCGTCGCGGGCGCCGGCGCGCCGGCAGGCGCGCTCCCGACCCTCTCATCCGCGGCCCGGATGCAATCCGCCGCCGCCGCCGGGATAATCTGACGCTCATCACACGGAGCGAGGCCCCGTCATGAGCAGCGACGCGGACTGCATCTTCTGCAAGATCGTCAACGGCGAGATTCCCTGCTACAAGCTCTACGAGGACGAGCACACGCTGGCCTTCATGGACATCAACCCCGCCAACGACGGCCATGCGCTGGTGATCCCCAAGGAGCACTCCCGCGATCTCTACGCGGTGAGCGAGGCGGCGATCAGCGCCGTGGCGGTCACCGCCCGCCGGGTGGCCATCGCGGTGGAGACCACGGTGAAGCCGGAGGGGATGAATCTCGTGCAGTGCAACGGCGAGGCGGCGGGACAGTCGGTGATGCACTTCCACATGCACGTGCTGCCGCGCACCGTGTACGACGACCTCAAGATGAACTGGGGCCTCAATCCCGGGGACAAGGAGGCCATCGAGGGCCTGGCGGAGCGGATCCGGGCGAACATGCCGCACTGACGGCCGGCCGGTACGGATCCGGGCCGTTGCCCGGGCAAGCACGTCCACCGCAAACACAGGAGCCCGCCATGTCCGTCAAGTTCCACGGTATCGCCGCCTGCGTATTCGACGCCTACGGCACCCTCTTCGACGTCCACTCGGCAGTGGGCCGCCACCGCCCGCGCCTGGGCGACAAGGCCGACGCGGTGTCCGCCACGTGGCGCACCAAGCAGCTCGAGTACACCTGGCTGCGCAGCATCATGGACCGCTACGTGGACTTCTGGCAGGTCACGGGCCAGGGCCTGGACTACGCGCTCGCCGCCCATGGCGTGGACGATCCCGCCCTGCGCGGCGACCTGATGCGGGCGTACCTGGAGCTGGACTGCTACCCGGAGGTGCCCGAGGTGCTGGGCGCGCTGAAGGACGCCGGCATGCAGACCGCGATCCTGTCCAACGGCTCCCCCATGATGCTGGACGCGGCGGTGGCGAGCGCCGGCCTGGACAACCTGGTGGACGACGTCATCTCGGTGGACCTGCTGGGTGTCTACAAGCCCGCCATGGAGGTGTACCAGCTCGCCATCGACCGCCTCGACGTGGGCCGCGGCGAGGTGAGCTTCCAGAGCTCCAACGCCTGGGACGCCGCCGGCGCCGCCACATTCGGCTTCCAGGTGGCCTGGTGCAACCGCTTCGGCCAGGCCCGCGAGCGCCTGCCCGACGGGCCCCACGCGGAGATGAAGACGCTCTCGGAGCTGCCGGAGATCGTGCTCCCCTGACGCTTTCACGACGTTTTGCTCCCGGCATGGAACCACCGCGGCAGCGAGGACACGGAGACGGCTCGTCGGTTTGGCGTCACGGGCGAATCGGGGCGTCGGGCCCGTCCACCGCAGTCCCCTCCGGACCCTCTGTGAACGCTGTGCCTCGCTGGTTTCCCGATTCGGGCTACCCAATCTCGCGATAGCGCCTGGCAACGGGATCGCCGGTCATGACCACGCTGCTCACCGACCCTGCGGATACCCGCCTGCTGATCATCGACTGCCAGGCGAAGCTCGTGCCACACGTGCACGAGGGCGAGCAGGTGGTGGCGCAGTGCGCGAGCCTGGTGGGCGCTGCGGGCGTGCTGGGGATCCCGGTGCTGCTGTCCGAGCACTACCCCGAGGGCCTCGGGCACACGGTGCCCGAGCTGCGCACACTCGTCACGGACGACCAGGTGCTGCGCAAGGACTGGTTCTCCTGCGCCGCCGAGCCGGGGGTGCGAGAGCGCCTGCTCGACGACCCGCGGCGGACCCTGGTGGTGGCGGGCATGGAGGCGCACGTGTGCGTGATGCAGACGGCCCTGGACGCGCACGCCGCCGGCCTGCGGGTGCTGGTGGCCGCCGACGCCGTGGCCAGCCGCCGCCCCGGCGACCGGGAGACCGCGCTGGCCCGCCTGCGCGACGCCGGCGTCACCCTGGTGACCCGGGAGATGATCATCTTCGAGTGGGCGAAGCGCGGCGCCACGGACACCTTCCGCGAGCTGCACCGCCGGTTCCTGCGCTGATCCCGGCCGGTGGGCGGAGGAATTCGACCACCGAGGCACAGAGGGTGCAGCGAAGAGGGACAAGGGAGGACTCGTGAGCGTGTCCCGCCCTGTTTCGCGCTCTCTGTGCCTCGGTGGTTCGTTCGCCCGGCGTTCGACGACGGCAGGGGGTGAGTGCGGGCAGGGCCTTGCCTGTGCTTCTCGTGTCCTTTGTGTCGTTGGTGTCTTTGTGGTTTTCTTCTCGAGGCCCGTTTGGAGGATCCCCGTCATGGACATCGCAGGTCATTCCGCCATCGTCACCGGCGCCGCCTCCGGCATGGGCGCCGCCACGGCGCGCTTCCTCGCGGCCCGGGGCGCGAAGGTGGCGTGCCTGGACATGAACCTGGACGGCGCCGAGGCGGTGGCGAAGGCCGTGGGCGGCGTCGCCATCGCCTGCGACGTGGCGGACGCGGCCAGCGCCGAGGCGGCGGTGGCCAGGGCGCGCGACGCCCACGGCCCGGCGCGCTTGTGCGTGAGCTGCGCCGGCATCGCGCCGGCCGCGCGCATGGTGGGGCGGGAGGGCCCCATGCCGCTCGCAGACTTCACCCGGGTGATCGGGGTGAACCTGGTGGGCACCTTCAACCTCATGCGCCTGGCGGCGGCGGACATGACCGCCCTGGAACCGGTCAATGACACGGGCGAGCGCGGGGTGGTGGTCAACACCGCCTCGGTGGCGGCTTTCGAGGGCCAGGTGGGGCAGTGCGCCTACAGCGCGTCCAAGGGCGGCGTGGTGGCGCTCACCCTGCCCGCGGCCCGGGAGCTGGCGCGCTTCGGGGTGCGGGTGGTCACCATCGCGCCGGGGCTGATGGAGACGCCCATGCTGCTCGGTTTCACCCAGGAGGTGCAGGACAGCCTGGCGGCGCAGGTGCCGTTCCCGTCCCGCCTGGGCAAGCCCGAGGAGTACGCCGAGCTGGTGGGCCACATCATCGCCAACGCCATGATCAACGGCGAGACGATCCGGCTGGACGGCGCCATCCGCCTGCAGCCCCGGTAGGCGTCCCCGGCCCGCGCGGACGCCCTGCCGGGCCCGCCCCGGCGGCAGTTCGGGATCCGCCGGGCGCGGGCGCGCGGCCGGCGGGCGAATCCGGGCTCAAGCCCGGCGGTTTGCGGCCGATCCACCGTGTATCCGAGCCACCTATCCGTGCCCCGGCCCAGCGGGTGCGCGGCAGCATCCCGCCCATGCGTCTGAAATCCGACGACGTCCTGCCCCCGGGCTTCCGCCTGCACTGGTACCAGGTGCAGTCGCTGCTGGGCGATGGCGGCTTCGGCATCACCTACCTGGCGCGGGACACGAACCTCAACCAGCTCGTCGCCATCAAGGAGTACTTCCCGAAGAGCGTGGTGAGCCGCGGCGAGGGCCACGAGGTGGTGCCCGGCGACGCATCCGACGAGGAGTTCTTCCGCTGGGGGCTGAAGCGGTTCCTGGACGAGGCGCGGCTGCTGGCGCGGTTCCGCCACCCGAACATCGTGCGCGTGCTGAGCGTGTTCGAATGCCTCGGCACGGCGTTCATGGTGATGGAGCTGGCCCGGGGGAAGAGCCTGTCCGACGCCATCCGCAGCCACAGCATCGTCACCGACGACCAGGTCCTGGATGTCTGCATCCCGCTGCTGGACGGGCTGGCCATGGTGCACGAAGCGGGCTTCATCCACCGCGACATCAAGCCCAACAACATCCTGCTGCGCCCGGGTCTCGGTCCGGTGCTCATCGACTTCGGCTCCGCCCGCCGGCCCCGCCCGGGCATGTCCAGCGAGCTCACCGCCATCGTGTCCCGAGGCTACGCCCCGTTCGAGCAGTACGACGCCGGCAACGAGCAGCGCCAGGGCCCCTGGTCGGATATCTACGGCCTCGCCGCCACGCTCTACCACGCCATCACCGGCGGCGCGCCGGTGGACGCCATGACCCGCGGCATGTGCCACCTGAACGGCGACCCGGATCCGTTCGTGCCCGCGACCCGGTGCGCGCCGGGACGGTTCTCCTCCACGCTGCTGGGCGCGGTGGACCGCGGACTGGTGTTCCGCGCCGGTGACCGGCCCCGCAGCGTCGGCGAGTGGCGGGAGATGTTCCCCGCCCACTCCGCGGTGCGCCCGCCGCACGTGGACGTGAGCACCGAGGCGCTGGACCGCGCTGCGGAGACCAACGTGGACGCGGTGCCCCGCGCCGCCCCGATGGCGGACGGCGGCGCCGCGGCGACTGCACCGCCGATCGACGAGCCGGGCGACGAGAGCACGGTACGCAACCCGGTGGTGGCCGACACCGACCACCTGCGCCGCCGGATCCTGGTGGTGGACGACGAGCGCGCCGCGCGCACCCTGACCACGCGCATCCTCACCAACCTGGGCGCCACCCACGTGGACACCGCCGGCAGCGCCGAGGAGGCGCTGGCGCGCCTGGACGATGCCCGGGCGGTGCCCGAGCTCATGGTGTGCGACCTGGAGATGCCAGGCATGGACGGGATCCAGTTCCTGCGCCACCTGGCGGAGCGCAGCGTGCACGCGCCGCTGATCCTGGTGGCCGATGGCGACGAGCGCCTGCTGGGCGCGGCGCGCCACCTGGCGTCGGTGCACGGGCTGGCCATTCTCGGCTGCATGCGCAAGCCCGTGACCCCGGACCGCATGGTGACGCTCCTCTCCCGCCTCGACGTCACGCCCGCCGGCGGCCGCGAGGACGACCGCTCGCCGGCGCACCTGGGCGACGCGACGCTGCGCGACGGCATCGCCGGCGGCGAGCTGGATCTGGTCTACCTGCCCACCGTGTCCGTGAAGGACCGGGAGCTGCTGGGCGCCGAGGCGCTGATGCGCTGGCGTGGCGCCCGCGGCGAGGGCCTGGACGTGGCCGCGGTGGTGAAGCGGGTGGAGGCCATGGGGCTGGCGGACGCGTTCACCGAGCAGGTGCTGCGCAAGGCCCTGGCCCAGGCGGGGGAGTGGCGTGCCGCGGGTCTGCCCTGCAGCGTGAGCGTGAACATGTTCGCCGCCTCCCTGCGCCGCCTGGATCTGCCCGAGCACCTGGTCGCGGTGGCGGAGGAGGAGGGCGTCACCCCGCGGGACGTGATCCTGGAGGTGGACGAGGTGGATTTCCTGGCCCAGCGCGACGTGCCGCTGGAGATCCTGGCGCGGCTGCGGCTGCGCGGCGTGGGTCTCGCCGTCGACGACTTCGGCACCGGCTCGTCCACCCTGGACCGGCTGCGCCACATCCCGTTCACCGAGATCAAGGTCGACCGCAGCTTCGTGGCGGCGGCCTGCGAGGAGCGCACCGCGCGGGTGATCCTGGAGTCCAGCGTGGCCCTGGCAAGGCGGCTGGGCCTGCGGGCGGTGGCGGAGGGCGTCGCCGACGAGCGCACCTGGGACCTGGTCAGCCGCCTCGGCTTCGACGCGGCCCAGGGGTTCCACGTCTCGGCGCCGCTGCCCGGCGATCGGCTCGCCGAGTGGAGTCGCGACTGGTCCATGGGGCGGGTCGCGCCCGGCGAGGGGGCGATGCGCGCAAGCGCTTGATTGGCGGGGCCCCACGAATGACAATGCGGGCCGCGGTTTCGGCCGCCGTGGGCTCGCGGTACGCATTGCGGGTCCGGAGTCCGTAGCCACAAAAGACTCGCAGAAGTCATGCCCGACACGCCGGAGGAGAGCAGGGTGGCAGCTACCGATGCCACCCTGGACACGCTGCCCAAGCTGCTGCTCGACCGGGCCGCGCGCTCGCCCGATCGCGACGCGATCCGGGAAAAGGACCTGGGGATCTGGCAGGCCTGGACCTGGCGCGAGTACCGCGACCAGGTGCGCGCCTTCGCCTGCGGTCTCGCGGCACTGGGCTTCAAGCGCGGCGACCGCCTCGCGATCATCGGTGACAACCGCCCGCAGCTCTACGGCGCGATGTGCGCCGCCCAGGCGCTCGGCGGCATCCCCGTCCCCGTGTACCAGGACTCGGTGGCCGAGGAGATGCAGTACGTCCTCGAGCACGCGGAGGTGCGCTTCGCGCTGGCCGAGGACCAGGAGCAGGTGGACAAGCTGCTCGAGATCAAGGATCGCTGCGCGCTGCTCGAGACCCTGATCTACGAGGACGATCGGGGGCTGCGCCACTACGACCAGCCTTTCCTGCACGGCTTCGCACAGGTGCAGGCCCGCGGGCGCGAGTTCGATGCCTCGAATCCGGGCCACTTCGAGGCGGAGGTGGCCAAGGGCCGCGGCGGCGACGTGGCCATCATCCTCTACACGTCGGGCACCACGGGGCGTCCCAAGGGCGTCATGCTCACCCATGACAACGTCGTCATCACGGCCCGCAACTCCGCCGCCGCTGACGGACTGCGCCCCGACGACGAGGTGCTCGCCTACCTGCCCATGGCCTGGGTGGGCGACAACATCTTCTCCGTGGGACAGGCCTTCGTCACCGGTTTCTGCGTGAGCTGCCCGGAGAGCGGCGCCACCGTCATGCACGACATGAACGAGATCGGGCCGACCTACTTCTTCGCGCCGCCGCGTATCTTCGAGAACCTCCTCACCACGGTGATGATCCGCATGGAGGACGCGAGCGCCCTCAAGCGCAAGCTGTTCCGCTACTTCATGGCCCACGCCCGCCGGGTGGGGGTGGACATCCTGGACGGCAAGCCGGTCAGCTTCACGGATCGGCTGCTCTACCGCCTCGGCGACGTCCTGATCTACGGGCCGCTGAAGAACACGCTCGGCCTGTCGCGCATCCGTATTGCCTACACCGCCGGCGAGGCCATCGGACCGGAGATCTTCGAGTTCTACCGTTCGCTCGGGATCAACATCAAGCAGCTCTACGGTCAGACCGAGGCGGCGGTGTTCGTCACCATGCAGCCCAATGGCGAGGTCAAGCCGGACACCGTGGGCAAGCCGGCGCCCGGGGTGGAGATCAAGATCGCCGACAACGGCGAGGTGCTCTACCGCAGCCCCGGCGTGTTCGAGTGCTACTACAAGAATCCGGAGGCGACCGCCGAGACCAAGACGGCGGACGGCTGGGTGCACACCGGCGACGCGGGCTTCTTCGACGCCGACGGGCACCTGAAGATCATCGACCGCGCCAAGGACGTGGGCAAGCTCAACGACGGCTCCATGTTTGCGCCCAAGTACATCGAGAACAAGCTCAAGTTCTTTCCCGAGATCAAGGAGGCAGTGGTCTTCGGCCAGGGCCGCGACTACGTGTCCGCCTTCGTCAACATCGATCTCGAGGCCGTGGGAAGCTGGGCGGAACGCCACGGCATGCCCTACTCCAGCTACCAGGATCTCGCCTCGCGGCCGCAGGTGCTCGACATCGTGCAGGAGTGCGTGGAGAAGGTGAACGCGGACCTGGCCGGTGACGAGCGCCTTTCGGGATCGCAGATCCGACGGTTCCTGATCCTGCACAAGGAGCTGGACGCGGACGACGGCGAGCTGACGCGAACCCGCAAGGTGCGGCGCAACACGGTGCACGAGCGCTACAAGGTGCTCATCGACGCGCTGTACTCCGATGCGAAGCGTGCCAGGGTCGAGACCGAGATGACCTTCGAGGACGGGCGCAAGGGCACGATCAAGGGCGACGTCGAGATCCGGGACGCGAGGACCCACGCCGTCCTCGCGAAGGCCAGCTGAGCCCGCAATCCGTGGCAAAGGAGCGCACCAACGGCGAGGTCCTCCTCGACGTCGACAACATCAGCCTGTCCTTCGGCGGCGTGCAGGCCATCCAGGACGTGAGCTTCGACGTGCTCCGGGGCGAGGTCCGCGCCATCATCGGGCCGAACGGCGCCGGCAAGAGCTCGATGCTCAACTGCATCAACGGCTTCTACCACCCGCAGAAGGGGACCATCACCTACAAGGGCGTGAAGCGCTCGCAGATGCGCACCCACGAGGCCGCGGCCCAGGGTATCGCGCGCACCTTCCAGAACATCGCGCTGTTCAAGGGCATGAGCACCCTCGACAACATCATGACCGGGCGCAACCTCAAGATGAAGGTGAACTTCCTGCTGCAGGCGCTGTACCTGGGTCCGGCGCGGCGCGAGGAGCTCGAGCACCGCGAGTTCGTCGAGAAGATCATCGACTTCCTCGAGATCCAGGCCATCCGCAAGACGCCGGTGGGGCGCCTGCCCTACGGCTTGCAGAAGCGCGTCGAGCTGGGCCGCGCCCTCGCCGCGGAGCCCGAGCTGCTGCTCCTGGACGAGCCCATGGCGGGAATGAACACCGAGGAGAAGGAGGACATGAGCCGCTTCATCCTCGACGTGAGCGACGAGTTCGGCACGACCATCGTGCTCATCGAGCACGACATGGGGGTCGTCATGGATCTCTCCGATCGGGTGGTGGTGCTCGATTACGGCAAGAAGATCGCCGACGGCACGCCGGACGAGGTGCGCACCAACCCGGACGTGATCGACGCCTATCTCGGAGTGGCGCATGATTAGAAGTCCCGCGTCATCGCCCTCCGGTCACGCCCGCTGAGACACCCGGCATGGACATCCTGACCGCCATCTTCGTCACGCCGTTCAGCGAGATCGTCGCCGGCCCCGTGTTCTTCCTGGAGGTCGTTGTGAGCGGCCTGCTCACGGGCATCATGTACTCCCTCGTGGCCCTCGGCTTCGTCCTCATCTTCAAGGCCTCGGGGATCTTCAACTTCGCCCAGGGCGTCCTGGTGCTGTTCGCGGCACTGACGCTGGTGGGCCTGATGGAGCGTGGCGTGCCCGTCATCGCGGCCATCCCGCTCACCATGATCGTGATGATCGTCCTCGCGATGCTGGTGGAGAAGCTGATGCTGCGCCCGCTGGTGAACCAGGATCCGCTGATCCTGTTCATGGCCACCATCGGGTTGAGCTTCGTGCTCGAGGGACTCGGCGAGACCCTGTGGGGCAGCAACGTGAAGCGCCTCGACATCGGGATCCCCGAGGACGTCTGGCAGGTGGACGTGGGCGACAAGTACATGCTGCTGAACAGCTTCGACGTCTACGCGGCGGTGACGGGCGCGATCCTGGTGGTCGGCCTCGCGGTGTTCTTCCACAAGACGCCCATCGGGCGTGCGCTGCGCGCCGTCGCCGACGATCACCAGGCGGCGATGTCCGTGGGCATCCCGCTGCGCACCATCTGGGTGATCGTCTGGTCCGTCTCCGGCATGGTGGCGCTGGTGGCCGGGATCATGTGGGGCGGCAAGAGCGGGGTGCAGTTCTCGCTTTCGCTGATCGCGCTGAAGGCGCTGCCGGTGCTGATCCTGGGCGGGCTCACGTCGGTGCCGGGTGCCATCATCGGCGGTCTCATCATCGGCGTCGGCGAGAAGGTGGCCGAGGTCTACTGGGGCCCGGCCATCGGCGGTGCCATCGAGAACTGGTTCGCATACGCCCTCGCGCTCGTCTTCCTGCTGTTCCGGCCCCAGGGGCTGTTCGGCGAACGCATCATCGAGCGGGTCTGACATGTTCTATCGCGAAGCAGGGCAGTTCAAGACGACGTACCAGAGCGATCAGGCGATCTTTCCGATCGCCCAGGACCGCTGGTTCGTCTTCGCCGTCGTGGCGGTTGCTTACCTGGTGGTGCCGTTCGTTGCCAACGAGTACTGGCTGCAGGCCATCCTCATTCCGTTCCTGGTCTTCGCCATGGCGGCGATCGGGCTGAACCTGCTGCTCGGCTATGCCGGTCAGCTCAGCCTGGGCACGGGCGCCTTCATGTCGGTGGGCGCGTACGCCACCTACAAGCTGACCACGGCGTTCCCCGACATGAACATCATCGTGGCGTTCCTGCTCTCGGGGCTGATTACGGCGGGGGTCGGAATCCTGTTCGGGATCCCCAGCCTGCGCATCAAGGGGCTCTACCTGGCCGTGGCGACGCTGGCGGCGCAGTTCTTCCTGAACTGGCTGTTCAACAAGGTGAGCTGGTTCTACACCCACAACCCGTCGGGCACCATCACGGCGCCGCCGCGCACCACCCTCGGGGTCATGGTCAGCGGCCCGGAAGCCACTGCCGAGGCACGCTACATGGTGTGCCTGATCCTGGTGACCGTGTTCGCGGTGCTCGCGAAGAATCTCGTTCGTGGGCGCGTCGGGCGGAGCTGGATGGCCATCCGGGACATGGACATCGCCGCCGAGATCATCGGCTTCAAGCCGCTGCACACGAAGCTGCTCGCGTTCGCCATCTCGTCGTTCTACTGCGGCCTGGCAGGCGCCATGAGCCTGTACCTGTGGCTGGGCAGCGCCGAGACCGAGGCGTACAACATCCTGGTGTCCTTCCAGGTGCTGTTCATGGTCATCCTCGGCGGGCTGGGCAGCATGCTGGGGTCCTTCCTGGGCGCGGCCTTCGTGACCGTGCTGCCGGTGTTCCTGACCAACGCGCCGCAGCTCGTGGGCGTGACGATGGCCACGGATCTCCAGAAGCACCTGGAGGTGATGATCTTCGGCGGGCTCATCATCTACTTCCTGATCGTCGAGCCCCACGGGCTCGCACGCCTGTGGCAGATCGCCAAGGAGAAGCTGAGGCGCTGGCCATTCCCCTATTGAAAATAGGCACTTACGTGCCGTTCGCGTTGCCGCCTCACGAGCGGGCGTGCTAAGTTCGAACAGTTGCCGGGGTCGCGACCCGGTGTCCCACTGGAGCGACGAGGAGGAGAGGAAATGAAGATCAAGAAGCTGGCCCTGACGGGCGTCGGCGCCGCGATCGTGCTCGCGGGGATCGCGGCGACCCCGGCCATGGCGCAGAACGAGCAGTTCATCCCGCTGCTGGTCTACCGCACGGGTCCGTACGCGCCGAGCGGCATCCCGCTCGCGAACGGGTTCAACGACTACTACCAGCTGATCAACAAGCGTGACGGCGGGGTGAACGGCGTCAAGCTCACCTGGGAGGAGTGCGAGACGCAGTACAACACCAAGCTCGGCGTGGAGTGCTACGAGAAGCTGAAGAACAGCGGGCCCACCGGCGCCACCGTGGTGAACCCGTACAGCACCGGCATCACGTACCAGCTCATTCCGAAGGCGCCGGTGGACAAGGTGCCGATCCTGTCCATGGGCTACGGGCGCACCGCGGCCGCGGACGGCAGGGTGTTCCCGTGGGTGTTCAACTTCCCCACCACCTACTGGAGCCAGGCGTCCGCCTTCGTCAAGTACGTGGGCCAGAAGGAAGGCGGGATGGACAAGCTCAAGGGCAAGAAGATCGCCCTCGTCTATCACAACAGCGCCTACGGCAAGGAGCCGATCCCGACGCTGGAGGCCCTGGCCGCGAAGTACGGCTACCAGCTCGAGCTGCTGGCCGTCGACCATCCGGGGCAGGAGCAGAAGGCTACCTGGCTGCAGATCCGCCGGGCACAGCCCGACTGGGTGTTCATGTGGGGCTGGGGCGTGATGAACCAGGTGGCCGTGAAGGAAGCCGCGGCCATCCGCTACCCGATGGATCGCTTCATCGGCGTGTGGTGGTCAGGCTCGGAGAACGACGTGATCCCCGCGGGCGACGCCGCCAAGGGCTACCTCTCCGGCACGTTCCACGGCGCGGGCTCCGGCTGGCCGGTTCACGAGGAGATCGTCAAGCACGTCTACGGGGGCGACCACAAGGCTGCGTGGCAACGCAGCTTCGGTCAGGTGCTCTACAACCGCGGCATCGTGAATGCCATGTACGTGGTGGAGTCCATCCGCTCCGCGCAGGCCATCCACGGCAACAAGCCGCTCACCGGCGAGCAGATCCGCGATGGCATGGAGAAGCTCGAGATCACCGCTGGCCGGCTGAAGGAGATCGGGATGGAGGGCTTCGTCAACCCGCTGAAGATCACCTGCCTGGACCACGAGAGCAACGGTCCGGTGATCATCCAGCAGTGGGACGGCCAGAAGTGGACCTTCGTGAGCGACTGGATCGAGCCCATGCGCGAGGTGGTGCGTCCCCAGATCGAGGAGGCCGCGGCGGCCTACGCGAAGGAGAACAACATCACCCCGCGGACCTGCTCGTAGCAGCGCCGCGCTCTGCAGCCCGGGCGAAGGTTGACGCGAGATGGCCGCG
This sequence comes from Gammaproteobacteria bacterium, assembly GCA_041593595.1. Taxonomy (GTDB): domain Bacteria; phylum Pseudomonadota; class Gammaproteobacteria; order HK1; family HK1; genus JBFHNV01. The sequence goes on along the minus strand of JBFHNV010000016.1, from coordinate 16,705 downwards.
AACGGCAACGGCGCACTGCTGTCGGTCAACAACGTCGAGGTCATCTACAACCATGTGATCCTCGTGCTGAAGGGCGTTTCCCTGACGGTACCCGAGGGGGGCATCGTGGCCCTCCTCGGGGCCAACGGGGCGGGCAAGAGCACCACGCTCAAGTCCATCTCGAACCTCTTGCGGTCGGAGCGTGGCGACATCACCAAGGGCACCATCGAGTTCCGGGGCGAGCGCATCGACCGCCTCAGCCCGACGGATCTGGTGCGCCGCGGCGTCATCCAGGTCATGGAGGGACGCCACATCTTCGAGCACCTGACGGTTGAGGAGAACCTCATGACCGGCAGCTACACCCGCAAGGACGGGCGCGCTGCGGTGCAGGAGGATCTGGAGAAGGTCTACCGCTACTTCCCGCGCCTGAAGGAGCGCCGCACGTCGCAGGCGGGCTACACCTCAGGCGGCGAGCAGCAGATGTGTGCCATCGGGCGCGCGCTGATGGCGCGGCCGCGGCTGATCCTCCTGGATGAGCCGTCCATGGGCCTCGCGCCGCAGCTGGTGGAGGAGATCTTCGAGATCGTCAAGGCGCTGAACGAGCAGGAGGGTGTGACCTTCCTGCTCGCCGAGCAGAACACCAACGTGGCGCTGCGCTACGCGAAATACGGCTACATCCTCGAGACCGGCCGCGTGGTGATGGACGGGGCCGCCAAGGCGCTGGCGCAGAACGAGGACGTGAAGGAGTTCTACCTGGGCGTGTCCGGCGAGCACCGCCGAAGTTTCCGCGACGTCAAGCACTACCGTCGCCGCAAGCGCTGGCTGGCGTGAGCGAGATCGAATTCTACGATTCACTCGAGACTCGCGATCCCGAGGAGCGCGAGCAGGATCTGTTCCAGGCGCTCAAGCGCCAGCTGGCCCACGCGCGCGAGAACGCGCCCTGGTACGCGGAGACCCTGGCGGACGTCGACCCGACCGCGGTCGGGTCGCGCGCGGCGCTGGCACGGCTGCCGCTGCTGCGCAAGTCCGAGCTGGCTGCGCTGCAGGCGGCCGGGCCGCCGTTCGGGGGCCTGGCCGCCACGCCGGTCTCGGACCTCGCCCGGGTGTTCGCATCGCCGGGGCCCATCTTCGAGCCGGAGGCGCACCGCGACGACTACTGGCGCATGGCGCGTGCGCTGTTCGCGGCGGGGTTCCGTCGCGGCGACCTGGTGCACAACACCTTCTCCTACCACTTCTCACCGGCGGGCGCGATGATGGAAAGCGGGGCCCACGCGCTCGGCTGCCCGGTGTTCGCCGCCGGCGTGGGGCAGACGGAGCTCCAGGTGGGCGCCATCGAGCGGCTGCGTCCGGTGGGCTATGCCGGCACGCCGTCGTTCCTGAAGATCCTCTTCGAGAAGGCGGCCGAGACGAGCTCGGATCTCGCCAGCCTGCGCAAGGCGCTGGTGTCCGGCGAGGCGCTGCCACCGTCGCTGCGCGACGAGCTCGGCGGGCACGGCGTCGCCGTGGCGCAGTGCTACGCCACCGCGGATCTCGGCCTCATCGCCTACGAGTCGTCGGCCCGCGAGGGTCTCATCGTGGACGAGAACGTGATCCTCGAGCTAGTGACCCCCGGCACCGGCGACCCGGTGGGCGAGGGCGAGGTGGGCGAGGTGGTCGTGACCACGCTGAACCCCGACTATCCGCTCATCCGCTTCGCCACCGGCGACCTGTCCGCCGCGCTGCCCGGCACGAGCCCGTGCGGGCGAACGGCCATGCGCATCAAGGGCTGGATGGGCCGTGCCGACCAGACCACCAAGGTGCGCGGCATGTTCGTGCACCCGTCCATGGTGGCGGAGGTGCTGCGGCGTCACCCCGCCGTGAAGCGCGCCCGCCTCGTGGTCACCAACCCGGACCACAAGGACGCCATGACCTTGCGCTGCGAGACCGCTGCCGGCGACGACGCCCTGCGCGCGTCCCTGGAGAGCGCGATGCGCGACGTCACCAAGCTGCGCGCCGATGCGGAGCTCGTGGCGCCGGGCTCGCTCCCCAACGACGGCAAGATCATCGACGACACCCGCTCATACGACTGAGTAGCGCGGTCCAGCGCCACTCTTATCGCAGAGACGCAGAGAACGCAGAGAATACGGGGAGTAGGGAAGACTGGAATCGTCCCTCTGCGTTCTCTGCGGTCGAATTCCACCGCGAGACGGTTCAATCCGGCGACGACTCCTGCAGATCGTCCAGGCCGGCGAAGTCGAACAGCGCGCGGTCTGCGAGCTGGGACGGGCTCACGTGCTGCAGCGCGCGGAACATGACGTCGGCGCGTCCGGGGGAGACGCGTTCCCACTCGGCCAGCATCCGCTTGACGGCCTGGCGCTGCAGGTTCTCCTGGGAGCCGCACAGGTCGCAGGGGATGATGGGGTAGTCGCGGGCGCGGGCGTAGCGGGCGATGTCGCGCTCGCTGCAGTAGGCCAGCGGGCGGATCACGATCTGGCGGCGATCCTCGCTCAAGAGCTTGGGTGGCATGGCCTTGACCCGGCCGCCGTGGAACAGGTTCAGGAAGAAGGTCTCCAGGATGTCGTCGCGGTGGTGCCCGAGCGCGATGCGCCGGATGCCGTTCTCCGCCGCATAGCGATACAGCGCTCCGCGGCGCAGGCGCGAGCACAGGCCGCAAGTGGTCCGTCCCTCGGGAATGACCCGCTTCACCACGCTGTAGGTGTCCTGCTCGATCACGTGCCACGGGACCCCGAGCCCTTGCAGGTACTCGGGCAGGACGTGCGCGGGAAAGCCGGGCTGCTTCTGATCCAGGTTCACCGCGATCAGCTCGAAGCGGATCGGGGCGGCGCGTCGCAGGGCGAGCAGCAGATCCAGCATCGCGTAGGAGTCCTTGCCGCCGGACACGCACACCATGACCCGATCGCCGTCACCGATCATCGCGTAGTCGGCGATGGCACGGCCCACGTGATTGCGCAGCCGCGCCTCCAGGCGGCGTGCCGTGGCCGACAGGGGCGGGCGGGCCGCCAGCGGGCTCACTGCGGACATGGCACGGTCCTCAGGGGCTCTTGCCGCCGAACAGGCTGAGCAGGGTCCGCTGGTCGGGCACCCCATTGACCGGCAGCGCCTTGTCGGCCTGGTACCGCTCCAGCGCGGCGCGGGTGGCGTCGCTGAGCTGCCCGTCCAGCTCGCCCGCGTACAACCCCTGATCCGCCAGGGCTGCCTGCGCCCGGCGCAGCGCCTCCCGGTAGACGTAGTGGGTGGCGCCGTCGTGCTCGACGGGGACCCGTTCCGACTTCTCGCTCAGCCGCTGCCCGTGCAGGTGCGCGCCCAGCCGCACGGAGGCGGAGGCGAAGTGATCGTCCGCGTTGCGGTCGCAGTAGCTCATCAGGGCCGCCGCCAGGGTGTTCATGTACTGCCACGACATGAGGTCGAAGGTGCCGTCCATCTGCTGGTTGCTGGCGGTGATGTAGCCCGACAGCCAGCCCACGTAGGCCGCGATCGACTCCCGGTCGCGATCCCTCACCGCTTGCACGTACTCGCTGCACTTCTTCAGCCCCACGCCCTTCACCGCGAACGAGCCTTCCCCGTCGGCGGCATGGCCGTCGACGGAGGCCAGGACCAGCAGCAGCGGCACGGCGGCGAATCGCAGCGACATGGAACCTTCCTCGGTGCACCGGGTGCCGGCGCCTTCGCAGCAGGGCGCGCCAGTATACTCGGTGCCGGATCGCACCGAGCCGTGACGCCATGACGGCGAACGAAGCGCCAGACCTCGAGGCAGTGAACGCGCGCGTGCGCGCTGCGGGACTGGTGCCGCGCGGCGCCTTCCACTGCGAGCCCGGCGACGGGGTGCCGGTACCCGCCGCCACCCTGGTGCTGGTGGGCACGGCGGGTCCGGACGGCTTCGATGCGTTTCGTGCGTCCGCGGAATGGTGTGATGCGCCGGACCCGCTGGACCGCTTCACCGAGCGCGTGCTGGAAGGGCTCGCGCGCGCCCTGGGCGCAGTGGCGCTGTACCCGCACCGTGGCCCGCCCTGGCTGCCGTTCCAGCGCTGGGCGGCACGCGCCGAGGCCGTGGCCCCGTCGCCCATCGGCATCCTCATGCATCCGGAGCACGGGCTGTGGCACGCCTATCGCGGCGCGCTGGGGTTCGCGGCGCGGCTCTCGGGCGTGTCGGCCCGCGGCCCGCTGCCGGACATCTGCGGCGCGTGTGACGGGCGTCCCTGCCTGTCGGCTTGCCCAGTGAACGCGTTCACCGCCGACGGCTACGACGTGGCGGCCTGCGCGGCCCACCTGGCCTCGCCCGCCGGGCGACGCTGCCTGCAGGAGGGCTGCCTGGCGCGCGGCGCATGCCCGGTGGCGCCGCACGCCCGCTACGGGCCGGAGCAGGTGCGCTTCCACATGCGCGCCTTCGCCCGCGCCCGCGGTGTGGAGGTGGGCCGGGAACCGTGACCCCGGCGCCGGGCGCGCCCGATGCGCTACCCTTGCTGCTCGCACGGTTCCGTGCCGGGAGACCCTCGTGACCGACCGCCACCCCGCCAGCCGCTTCCCCGTTCCCGATCTGGACAGCCTCGCGCCGGACATGCGCGAGCGCATCCTCGCGGTCCAGGAGAAGTCCGGGTTCGTGCCCAACGTGTTCCTCGCCCTGGCGCACCGGCCCGCGGAGTTCCGCGCGTTCTTCGACTACTACGACGCGTTGATGATGAAGGAAGAGGGGCTGAGCAAGGCGGAGCGCGAGATGATCGTGGTGGCCACCAGCGCCGTGAACGACTGCCTGTACTGCGTGGTGGCACACGGTGCGCTGCTGCGCATCTTCTCCAAGCACCCGCGGCTGGGGGAGCAGGTGGCGCTGAATCACCGCGAGGCGGAGATCAGCGCGCGTCAGAAGACCATGCTCGATTTCGCGGTCAAGGTAGCCGCCAGCTCGAGGGACCTGAGCGATGCGGACTTCCAGCGGCTGCGAGACGCCGGCTTCGGTGACGAGGACATCTGGGACATCGGGGCCATCGCCGCATTCTTCGCGCTGTCCAACCGCATGGCCAACATGCTGGCGATGCGCCCCAACGACGAGTTCTACGCCATGGGTCGCGAGCCGCGTCCGCCGAAGCCCGGGTAGCCGCCCGCCGGCGGGCGTCGGGCGATCCCCGTCGCGAGCGCACGCTCGCTCGCGGGCAGGCCCCTCCAGGGGCTTCGGGCGTCGCGGTCAGCCCGCCAGGGGCAACGCGGTCGGCCGCCCCAGCGCGAAGCCCTGGGCGTGGTCCACGCCCAGCTCGCGCAGCGTCGCCACGCACGCCTCGCTCTCCGCGTACTCGGCGACGGTCTCGATGCCCAGCCGGTGGGCGAGCTGGTTGATGGCCGCCACCATGGCCCGGTCGTTCGCATCGTGCGCCACGTTGCGCACCAGCGAGCCGTCGATCTTGAGGTAGTCCACCGGCAACGACTTCAGGTAGGCGAAGGATGACAGTCCGCTGCCGAAGTCATCGAGGGCGAAGCGCAGACCCATGCCGCGCGCGGCGGTGATGAAACGCGACGCCGCGCTGAGGTTGCGCACCGCCGCGGTCTCCGTGATCTCGAAGCACACCTGGGCCGGATTGATGGCGCAGATCTCGATCTGCTCGCGCAGGAACGCCAGCAGCCCTTCGTCGTTCAGCGAGTTGCCCGAGAGGTTGATGGCCAGCGGCACCGGCCAGCGCCCCGGGAACAGCGAGGCGTGGTCGCGGAAGGCGGTGCGAATCACCCAGCGGTCGATGTGGTGCATGATGGCGTAGCGTTCGGCGCCCGGGATGAAGTCCGCCGGCGGGATCTCCTGGCCGTCCTCGTCGAGCATGCGCACCAGCAGCTCGTAGCGCGACGGCGCGTCGCCGGAGTCCTCGGCCAGCGACCAGATGGGCTGCGCGTGCAGCCGGAACCGATCGTTGTCCACGGCGTTGCGCATGTCGGCGGCGCGCATGATCTCCCGGTGGCGGGGGTCGGCGCCGCCGGAGTCGGGGCGGTAGATGCGCACCCGGTTTCGCCCCGCATCCTTGGCCGCGTAGCAGGCCACGTCCGCGTGCGCGAGCAGCTCCTCGGCGGTGGCGGTCTGATCGCTGATGGCCACCAGCCCGGCGCTGGCGCCGATCTCGAAGCTGCGGCCCTGCCAGGTGAACGTGAAGTCCCGCACCGCGGCGATGAGCGATTCGGCGATCTCCACCGCCTTGTCCATCGGGCAGTTGCTCAGCAGCAGCCCGAACTCGTCGCCACCCAGCCGCGCCACCGTGTCGCGGTCGCGTACGTGCCGCGAGAGCAGCGCGGTCAGGTGCTTGAGCAGCTCGTCCCCCGCGCGGTGGCCGGCGGTGTCGTTGACGATCTTGAACTGGTCCAGGTCCAGGTAGCACAGGGCATGGTGCGTGCCGTACTGCTTGGCGCTGGCCAGCGCCTGCTCCAGCCGGCGGTCGAACTCGCGCCGGTTCACCAGGCCCGTCAGCGCGTCGTGACTGGCGTGGTAGGCCGCTTCGCGGGCCATCCGCCGCCATTCCGAGACGTCGTGGAACACCAGGATCACGCCGATCATGTCGCCGTCGCGATCGCGGATGGGCGCTGCCGAGTCCTCGATGGCGAACTCGCGCCCGCTGCGATTGACCAGCACCGTGTGGTTCGCGAGCCCGATCACCCGACCCTCCCGGCGGCAGCGCTCCACCGGGTCCACCGCGGGCTCGCGGGTCTCCTCGTTGATGATGCGGAACACGTCGGTGATGGGGCGGCCATGGGCCTCTGCGGTCCGCCAGCCGGTGATCCGCTCGGCCACGGGATTGAGGTACTCCACTGCACCGTCCGCGTCGGTGGTGATCACCGCGTCGCCGATGGAGTGCAGGGTGACCTCGGCGCGCTCCTTCTCCTCCGCGAGCGCACGCTCGCTGGCCTGGTGGCGGCGCACCGCGTCGGCGAGCTGCTCGTTGCTCGTCTCGAGCGCCTGCGCGCGCGACTCGTCCATGATCCCGCGGCCTGTGAGAACCAGCAGGAAGGCGCCCAGCAGGCCGGCGAGGGACAGACCGCCGGCGAGCACGCTCCAGGCGGCCAGGGAGCGATGGGTGGCCACGTACGCGGGCGTGGCGCGCAGCTCCAGCCGCCACTGCCGCCCGGCCATATGCAGGGAATGCACCGAGACGAGCGGCGTGGCGGGCTTCGGAACCTCGGGCGCTACCAGCCGCTGCCCGCCGCTGCCGTCCACGAGGATCCGGGCCAGCGGCGACTCGCCCTCGGTTGCGTCCAGCAGGCTCACGTCCACGTTCATCAGGTCGAGGCCCCGCAGCCCGGAGGCCAGCACGTCGCCCATGCGGAACACGCCTACCGCATAGCCGATCAGCGATTCCCGGCGCTCGGCCAGGTCGTCGGGCAGGCGGCCACCCTCGTAGACGGGCGCCAGCAGGAGGATCCCCATCTGGCGACCGGACTCCTGCACCAGCGTGATGCCGGCGGTGGCCTGGGGCTCGCCGCTGTCGCGGGCGCGGTGCAGCGCCGCGCGACGCGCGGGGTTCGAAGCGATGTCGAAGCCGAGTGCCGCCTCGTTGCTGGCCTGCGGCTCGATGTAGCGCACCACCACGTGCTCCGGGCGCTCGGCTGCGGGTAGCAGGGTTCCGTCGGGCGCCCGCTCGGTGATGCGGAAGTCCTCGAAGCCCTCCGCCCGGGTGGCGGCCTCGAGCGCCGCGCGGTCCCTGGCCAGGATGCGCGGATTCCAGGACAGCGCCTGGATGCCCGGCTCCCGCTCCAGGGTGTGACGCACGAAGGAGGCGAACTGGATCGCGTTGACGTTCTTGTTGGTGGCGTAGAGCCGACGCACCCCGCGCACCGCTTCCTCGTAGACGGCGAGCCGGCGATCCAGGGCGTTGGCGACCACCGCGCTCTCGCGCTCGAAGTCCCCGGCCACCCGCGCCTGCTCCTGGCGGCTGACCAGGAGGTACACCGCGATCACGGCGACCAGGGTCACCACCAGGGGCAGCGCCAGCCCCCGCACGCGCGGTGTGGACACCGCGCGCGGGCGCGCGAGGGCCGCCAGCATCAGGGGCAGCGCCAGCAGGACCCCGATGGTGTCTCCCACCCACCAGGTGGCCCAGTTGAACGCCGCCTCCTCGCCCGGCAGCAGGCCGGCGGCCCAGAGGGTGGTCACGCCCACCGAGGCGCTCGCCAGGCAGGCCAGCGGCCCGCCCAGGGCGAGCACCGAGATGGTGGACCTGGGCGTCAGGAGGCCTGGGTCACGGGCCAGGGCGTGGCGGGTCAGGCGCTCGCCCACGACGGCCTGGGCGCCCGCCCCGGCGGCGACCAGCGTGGCCACCCCCACGGCGCGCAGGACCGCATCCTCCCCGCCACCGACGGTGGCCATGTTGGTGAGGAACGATCCCAGGACCACACCGGGCCACAGCCCGCGCCCGCCCAGGAGCAGGGCGCCGAGGGCAATCCCGGAAGCGGGCCACACCGCCGTGGCGTAGCCCGGGGGAATGGCCAGCAGCAGCGCTGTCTTGCCCGCCACGAAGTAGGCCAGCGCCAGCAGCACGATGGCGCCCACGCGGTGCGCGAGCGGCAGCGCGGGCCGGGCGGGAACGGCTCCGGGAGCCGTCCGGAGCGTCGCCACGTCGTGGGGGGCCGAATCGTCGTTCATGCAGGCCGGCGGCGCCGGTGGGATGGCGTCTTCTTCCAGTGGCGGCAGGGCACTATATCGGCGCGTGCCGTCGATTCGTTAGCAGAATGCCGGAATTCACCGCTGCGCCCCGTCTCCGGCCCGGACCGCTGCAGGCTTCTGCAGAGGCGACCCCGGCGCGTCGAAAAATCAGGCACTTGCGTACCCAGCCCGTGGCCGCAGGCCCCGGGCTGCCCGTGGGCGGCCGGACGAGGCGCTCACCACCGGCCGCGGATGGGGCACCGTCCCGGGCTCACCGGCGCGCCGCGTCCTCTCGCGGCAGGCTCGCGGCCTGCCGCCGCAGGACGAACTTCTGGATCTTGCCCGTGGAGGTCTTGGGCAGGTCGCCGAACACCACCGTGCGCGGGACCTTGTAGCGGGCGAGGCGCTCGCGGCAGAAGGCGACGATGTCCTCCTCGCTGACCGTGCCGGCGCCCTCCTTCAGGGTGACGAAGGCGCAGGGGGTCTCGCCCCAGTGATCGTCGGGGCGCGCCACCACGGCCGCCTCCAGCACCGCCGGGTGCTCGTAGAGAGCGTCCTCCACCTCGATGGAGGAGATGTTCTCGCCGCCGGAGATGATGATGTCCTTGGAGCGGTCCTTGAGCTGGATGTAGCCGTCCGGGTGCATGACCCCCAGATCGCCGGAGTGGAACCACCCGCCCGCGAGCGCCTCGCGGGTGGCGGTGGGGTTCTTCAGGTAGCCCTTCATCACGATATTGCCGCGGAACATGACCTCGCCCAGGGTTTCGCCATCGGCGGGCACCGGCGTCATGGTGTCCGGGTCGATCACCTGGAGATCCTCCAGCACGTGATAGGGCACGCCCTGGCGGGACTTCAGGCGCGCGCGCTCCTCCGGGGAGCGCTCGTCCCACTCGGGCTTCCAGGCGCACATCACCGCCGGTCCGTAGGTCTCGGTGAGCCCGTAGGCGTGGGTCATGTGGAAGCCGCCGGCCTCCATCTTCTGCAGCACCGCCGCCGGCGGCGGCGCGGCGGCGGTCATGATCTCCACGGCGTGGGCGAAGTCGCGGCGCTCGGAGGGCTTCGCGTTGAGCACGAAGTTGAGCACGATGGGGGCACCGCAGAAGTGCGTCACGCCGTGCTCGGCGATGGCGTCGAAGATCCCCTTCGCGCTCACCTTGCGCATGCACACGCTGGTGCCGGCCACTGCCGCGAGGCTCCAGGGGTAGCACCAGCCGTTGCAGTGGAACATTGGCAGCGTCCACAGGTACACGGGATGGTGGCCCATGTTCCAGCCGACCACGTTGGACAGCGCGTTGAGATAGGCGCCGCGGTGATGGTAGACGACGCCCTTGGGGTTGCCGGTGGTGCCGGAAGTGTAGTTCAGCGAGATGGCGCGCCACTCGTCGTCGGGCAGCGACCAGTCGTGGTCCGCATCGCCGCCCGCGAGGAAGTCCTCGTACTCCACCTCGCCCACCCGCTCCCCGGACTCCGCCAGCGGGTCGTCGGCGTCGATCAAGAGCAGGCTGCGCCCGCTGCGCGCCAGCGCCTCGCGGACCACGGGCGCGAACTCCACGTCGACAATCAGCGCCTTCGCCTCGCCGTGATCCAGCATGAACGCGATGGCGGCGGCATCCAGTCGCACGTTCAGCGTGTTGAGCACCGCCCCGGTCATCGGCACGCCGAAGCTGGCTTCGAAGATGGAGGGCACGTTGGGTGCCATCACCGCCACGGTGTCGCCGGTGCCGATGCCCCGCGCCGCGAGCGCGCCAGCGAGCCGTCGGCAGCGGGTGTAGACCTCGCCCCAGGTGCGCCTGGTGGCGCCGTGAACGAGGGCCGGCTGATCCGGGTAGACCCGGGCCGCGCGCCTTAGGAAGCTCAGGGGGGACAGCGGCTGGTAATTGGCCGGGCAGCGGTCCAGGTCGGTCTCGAAGGGATTGCGCGGGTTATCGGGCATGGGCGGCCTCCGGTCCAGGGGCGCGGATGAGATTCCGGGCGCGGCAACGTATGCTTGCCTGCGTCAAAGCCTACGAATCCACAGGTCGAATACAAGCAGGCGTGCACTCATGACGGGAGGACACGGCGCCGCGGAGCAGCCTCCGGACCGGGCGCCAGAGCTGCGCACCATCGCCATGCCGGCGGACACCAACGCATCCGGGGACATCTTCGGCGGCTGGCTGCTGGCGCAGATGGACCTTGCAGGCGGCAGCTACGCCATCCAGGCCGCTCGCGGCCGGGTGGCCACCGTGGGCATCGAGGCCATGAGCTTCCACCGCCCCGTGTACGTGGGCGACCTGGTGAGCTGTTACTGCCGTACCGCCCGGGTCGGGCGCACCTCGCTCGCGGTGCACGTGGAGACCTGGGTGCGCCGCCGCGAGCGCGGCAGCGACGCCATCCGTGACGTCAAGGTCACCGAGGGCGTGTTCACCTTCGTGGCCCTCAACGAGGACGGCACCAAGCGCCCCGTCCCGTCACGATAATCAAGAGGTAATCAAGAGGGACGGACCCACTTGAAAATGGAGGAGAGCTGATGGCCGAGCCGTTGTGGACGCCTTCGCCGGAGCGTGTGGCCGGCGCCAATGTGACCGCCTTCGCGGAGCGTGCGGGTGAGCGGCACGGGGTGGATCTGTCGGACTACGGGAAGCTGCACCGCTGGTCCGTGGAGCACATGGAGGCGTTCTGGAACGAGATCTGGGACCAGTACGCCGTGGTGGCGGAGACCCGGGGCGAACGCGTCCTGGTGGACGGCGATCGCATGCCCGGCGCGCGCTGGTACCCGGACGCGCGGCTCAACTTCGCCGAGAACCTGCTGCGCCGGCGCGATGGCGCCACCGCCATCGTGTTCCACGGCGAGGACCAGGTCGTGCGCGAGCTCACCTTCGCCGAGCTCCACGATCGGGTGTCGCGCCTGGCGCAGGCACTCGCCGGCCACGGGGTGGGCGAGGGCGACCGGGTCGCGGGCTACCTGCCCAACATGCCCGAGACCGTCATCGGCATGCTGGCCACCAGCGCGCTGGGCGCCATCTGGTCGTCCTGCTCACCGGACTTCGGCGCGCGCGGCGTGGTGGACCGCTTCGGTCAGATCGAGCCCAAGGTGCTGCTCACCGTCGACGGCTACTTCTACGGCGGCAAGCAGCACGACTGCCTGGAGAAGGTGCGCAAGGTCGTGGCGGAGATCCCATCGGTGGGCCACGTGATCGTGGTGCCCTACGTGAGCGATCGCCCGTCCCTCGATGGGCTGGGCGCCGCCAGTCGGCTCGACGAGCTGCTGGCCGGGCAGCCCGGGGGCGACATCGCGTTCCGGCAGGTGCCGTTCAACCATCCCCAGTACATCATGTACTCCTCGGGCACCACGGGCGTGCCCAAATGCATCGTGCACGGCGCGGGCGGCACGCTGCTCAAGCACCTGTGCGAGCACCGCCTGCACACGGACGTGAAGCGCGACGATCGCCTGTTCTATTTCACCACCTGCGGCTGGATGATGTGGAACTGGATGGTCTCGGCGCTGGCCTGCGACGCCTCGCTGGTGCTCTACGACGGCTCGCCGTTCCATCCGGGGCCCGAACGGCTGTTCGATCTCGCAGATGCCACCGGCATGGGCATCTTCGGCACCTCGGCGAAGTACATCGACGCGGTGAAGAAGTCGGGGCACGTGCCGAAGGACCACCACGAGCTCGCCACCGTGCGCAGCATCCTGTCCACCGGCTCGCCGCTGGTGCCGGAAAGCTTCGACTTCGTCTACGACAGCATCAAGCGCGACGTCTGCCTGTCGTCCATCACCGGCGGCACCGACATCCTGGGCTGCTTCGCGCTCGGGAACCCGGCGCTGCCCGTGTGGCGCGGCGAGCTGCAGTGCATCGGGCTCGGTCTCGACGTGCAGGCCTACGACGACGACGGCAGGCCCGTGCGCGGCCAGCAGGGCGAGCTGGTGTGCGCGCGCCCCTTTCCCTCCATGCCCGTGGGCTTCTGGAACGACCCGGACGGCAGCCGCTACCGCGCCGCCTACTTCGAGCGCTTCGAGAACGTGTGGTGCCACGGCGACTGGGTGACCATCACGGAGCACGGCGGGCTCGTGGTGTACGGGCGCTCGGACGCCACCCTCAACCCCGGCGGAGTGCGCATCGGCACTGCCGAGATCTATCGCCAGGTGGAGCAGCTCGATGAGGTGGTGGAGTCCCTGGTCATCGGCCAGGATCACGACGGCGACGTGCGCGTGGTGCTGTTCGTGGTGCTGCGCGAAGGTGTGAAGCTGGACGACGACCTCCAGAAGCGCATCAAGCAGCAGATCCGCGCCAACACGACTCCGCGACACGTGCCCGCGCGCATCGTGCAGGTGCCGGACATCCCGCGCACCAAGAGCGGCAAGATCGTGGAGCTGGCCGTGCGCGACGTGGTGCACGGGCGCGCGGTGAAGAACAAGGAGGCGCTAGCCAACCCGCAGGCGCTGGAGCACTTCCGCAACCGCCCGGAGCTCGCGGACTGATGTCCGGCCGGGCGAGCAGTCGCTTGGCGGCATGCGACGCCTGAGGGTTGAACCTCAGAGGCACGGAGGGCACGGAGTAGAAAATCGAGGGGATTGGGCGATCGAGGGGACGCAGTCGATCGAGCTCTTGAATTCGCACAGCGACCCTGGACGAGGCTCAGGCAGTGTATGGGAGCTCGAGGGACTGCATCCCCTCAAGAGCTCTCCATTCGTATTCTCTGTGCCCTCCGTGCCGCTGTGGTTGATTCCCGAACGCCAGGGTCCGCGCAAGCATCAATCCTCGCCACGGATCGCCCGCGCCCGCGCCAGCAGCCGCCTCGCGTTGAGGTAGATGGGCAGCTCCACCAGCGACCCGTCCACCTCGACCCGCCCCGCGCCGCGCTCGCGCGCCGCCTCGAAGGCGGCGACGATGCGGCGCGCGCGGGCCACGTCGTCCACGGACGGCGTCAGCACCCGGTCGATGATCGCCGCGTGCTCCAGGACCACGGTGCTCTTGGCCCGGTAGCCCAGGCGCCGCGCGACGAGGGTGTCCGCCTCGCAGCCCTCGGCGTCGGACCAGGTGTAGGGGCAGTCGATGGAGAGCACGCCGGCGGCGGTGCATTCCAGGTGGAAGCGGGCGCGCGCGTAGGTGAGCTCCGCCCCGTCGCGGCCGCGTTCGGCGCCCAGATCCGCGGCCATGTCCTCGGAAGCCACGAGGGCGCCCACCACCCGCGGGCTCGCCGTGGCGATGGCAAAGGTGTGCAGGAGCCCGAGCGCAGTCTCCACGTTGGGCACCAGCGCCGTCGCGCCCGGCGGGATGCCGAGCTCGCCCTCGAGTCGCGTCACGGCGGTGTCCAGCGCGCGGACCTGCGCCGCGTTGACCACCTTGGGCAGCAGCACCACGTCCGGGCGCCCGGGCATGATGCCCGCCAGGTCGTCCAGGCCGTCGCCCTCCAGGGGGTTGACCCGCACCCCGGCCACCTTGCCCGCGGCGCGCCACGCGGCGAGCACGCCGGCGGACAGGTCGCGCGCCCGCGGGCGCTCGGCGGGCGCCGTGAAGTCCTCCAGCTCCTGGATCAGCACGTCGCCGGCACCGGCGCCGGCACGCCGCAGGGCCGCCTCGTCGGCCCCTTCCACGAACAGCCAGGACCGCAGCGCGTCCACCCGCAGCGTGCTCATCGGCCCGGACCTCAGCCGGCCCCTATGGCCGCGAGCAGGATCTCCACGTTGCGCGCGCCTTCCTCGCCCGCCACCTCCGGGTCGCGCCCCTCGCGCACCGCCGCCACGAAGTCGGCGATCTCCCCCAGGTAGGGGTTCACCGGCGTGTAGGCCAGGGGGCCGGCACCCGTGACGATCTCACCGTCACCCGTGGGCCCCAGGGTGTTGTCGCACAGGGCATGGCCCTCGCTGCCGTACACCTCCATGCGCCGCGGCGCGTCGAACAGCACCGAGGTGCAGATCTCCGCGGTGGACCCGTTCTCGAACTTGAGCGCCAGCACTGCGGTCTCGTCGTGGGGGCTGCCCCACACGGCGTTGCTGATGACGCTCTTCACCTCGGCCACCTCGCCGCAGGTGGGCGTCATGAACCAGCGCACCTGGTCCACGCAGTGGGTGCCGACGCCGGCGAGGCCCCACCAGCGGCCCACCTCCGGGCGCGCGCGCCAGTTCGCATCGCTCTGGTGGCGCCGTGCCCACTGCAGCCGCATGTGGCGCAGGTCCCCGAGCCCGCCCCGGTGCGCCAGGCCCGCCAGCGCCCTGTGCCCGGCGTGCCAGCGCATGTGGTACGCGACGCCCAGGCGCACGTCCGCGTCGCGGCAGGCGCGCACCATGGCGAGCGCGTCGTCGCGCTCCGTGGCCATGGGCTTCTCGCAGAGCACGTGCTTGCCGGCGCCGGCGGCGGCGATGGCCTGCTCCGCGTGCAGCCTGTCGGGGCTCGCGATGAGCACCGCGTCCAGATCCGGGTCCGCCAGCAGGGCGTCCAGATCCGTGTGCGCGGGGGTGGCGGCGCGCGCGCCGTGGCGCTGCGCGAAGGCCTTCGCGCGGCCGGCGTCGCGGCTCAGCACGCTCCACAGGCACGCGTCCTCCGCGGCAGCGAGGGCCGGCGCCAGCTGCTCGTCGGCGATGCGTCCGATCCCGACGATGGCGAAGTTCAGCGGCATGTGTCGTCCCCGTGGGCGTGCAGCGGCGCGGGCATTCTATGCGCCCTGGATCCTGCCGGGGCAGGCTGCTATATCGCCGCCGTGACCTCGCTCCGCGTCCGGCTGCTCGCCCCGCTGGTCCTGCTGGCCGCTGCCGCGTGCGCGCGCCCCGCCGCGGACACGCCGGCGGCGCCCGCAGGCGCCGGTCCGCCCGTGGTGCTGCTGCACGGGCTGAATCGCACCCGGCGCTCCATGGCGGACCTGGCCGAGGCGCTGCGAGGGACAGGCCGGCCGGTGGTGAACCTGGACTACCCGTCCGGCAGCTACCCTGTCGCCGAGCTCACCGAGTGGCTGCGCGCCGCCCTCGAGGCCTGCTGCGGCGGCGCCGCGGGTCCCCCCGTGGACTTCGTCACCCACTCCCTGGGCGGCATCCTGGTGCGCGACCTGCGGGCGCGTCATCCGCAGCAGCCCGTCGGCCGCGTGGTGATGCTGGCACCGCCCAACGGCGGCAGCGAGGTGGTGGACGCCCTCGGGGGCTGCGCCCTGTTCAAGCTGGTCACGGGTCCCGCGGGGCAGGAGCTGGGTACCGGTGCCGACAGCGTGCCCGCACGCCTCGGACCGGTGGACTTCCCGCTCGGGGTGGTGGCGGGGCGTGTCTCCCTGAACCCGCTCTACTCCTGGCTGATCCCGGGCGAGGACGACGGCACCGTGGCGGTGGCGCGCACCCGCGTGGCCGGCATGCGCGACCACGTGGTGGTGGACGCGAGCCACACCTTCATCATGCACGACCCGGAGGCCATCCGGCAGACGGTGCAGTTCATCGAGACCGGCGCGTTCGATCACGCGACCAGGTAGGCGGCGTGCGGGGGATGGGTTCGCGCGAAAGGACCCGGTGGCTGCGGGGGGCACGTAGCATTCCGCCGCCCTCAGGCAGCCGACGAGAGGCCTGTCCCGTGCAGCTCACCAACAGCCCGACCTCCTACGGCATCGTCACGCGCCTGCTGCACTGGGCGGTGGCGCTGCTGATCATCGCCCTGGTGCCGCTGGGCTGGTGGATGGTGGGGCTGTCCTACTACGACCGCTGGTATCACGATGCGCTCGAGCTTCACAAGGCGCTGGGCATGCTGGCGCTGGCGCTGGGCGCGGTGAAGGCCGGCTGGTACCTGGGCAACGCGAAGGTGGCCTTCGCCGCGGGACTGAGGCCCTGGGAGCGCGCGTCGGCGCGCACGGTGCACGCCTGCTTCCTCGTGCTGATGGTGCTGATCCCGGCCACCGGGTACCTCATCTCCACCTCCGCGGGCGACGGCATCTCCATGTTCGGGCTGTTCCAGGTGCCGGCGCTGGTGTCGAAGAACGACACGGTGCGGGACCTGGCCATCGAGATCCACTACTGGGCCGCCTACGGCGCCGGCGCCCTGGTGCTGGTGCACGCGGGCGCCGCGCTCAAGCACCAGTTCGTCGATCGGGACGGCACGCTGAGGAAGATGCTGTGGTGAGGGGGGCGCGCGGAGTGGTGTGGCCCCTCACCCCAACCCTCTCCCCGCG
>JBFHNV010000015.1:0-45098 GCA_041593595.1 Gammaproteobacteria bacterium | reverse complement strand
GTCCGGGGCAGGGAACTCTGCCTGCCATGCTGCGCCCATCGTCCGGCGCGCGCCGTGGGCGGCGGGCGCGGCGTGTGTAGGCCTGCGCCGATCCGTGCCCGTCCACCCGCAACCCGGCACGGCGCGCACCTCGCGCACCCGATCCGCAACCGCCATGACCCGTGCTCCCCGGTGCTCCACTCCCCGGGACCGAACACTGTTCAATCCGCCGCCCGCATGTCCACAGACGTTCATTCCTGTCTTGTAAAGAAATGTGCAGCGGCTGTAACGGCGGCGTTACAAAGCGGCGCGGGCGACGCCGGCCACGGCAGATCGGCGCCTAATTTTTCCTATCTCGCCCGGCCCGGGTGGAGGCGAACTTCATCATCGACGGCGGCTCCATCGTCATGGACGCCGGCAACGCCCTGGCGAGCTACCAGCTCGTTATCGAGGCGGAGAACCTCGGCACCGCGCCCATCGAGTCGCCGACACGTCTGATCATCCCGAGTCTCTCGGGCCCGAGATTCCAGGCGGACGGCGAGTTCGTCGCCGACGCCGTGGGCGACCAGGTGTTCACGATCTTCGGGGAGGACATCGGCGCCACGCAGCTCGACCGCACCACGGTCGAGATTCCGTTCTCGTTGCAGACCCTGGACCTCGGGATCCTCGGGGGACGGTGAGCCGCGACACCGCAGGCACCCTAATCCAGCGGCGTGACCTGCGGATTGTCCGGCGTGGCCCATTCGTGGCACAGATCGTCCAGGTAACGCCGGATCTCCGGTTCATCCAGATCGGAAGGAATCACGATGTCGCGCGCGGGGCGGCGCTTGCCCTCGCCGCCAAGGTAATACGCCGACCACCGATCAGCGGCTCTCAAGTCCTCGACGACCCGACCGAAGACGTCGAACTTCATCCCGGGGCAACTCCGCCTTGCATCGCGCAACGTCCGGGCTTGCCGGCGGCTGCACAACGACCGAGGTCGCGGCGGGTGCGGTAGTGCAAGTCCATGTGGGTGCTCCCTGTTGCGATGGTGGAGCCGCGCCGCCTGGCGTCTCCCGCTGCCCGCATGCGCGGCCGGCCTCGTGCGAAGAGCGCCGATGCCGCGCGCGTCCACGGCCGCCGTGAATCAGGCGGCAGTCGTTCGGGCATCGAAGTGACGCCGCAGTGCGGAACCGATCGCCGCCCCGGCCAGGAAGAGCAACGAGTAACCGAGAAGAAAGACAACGCCCAGGAGGAGCAGCGGACCCAGCGGCAGGAAGACGAGCTGGTAGGTGAGCTGGCCGGCCACGCTGCCCACGTAGTGCGTCCAGAGCGGCTTCGGGATCGAGAGGCCCGAGATGAGACCCGCTGCCGCCAGGGACCCGATGTAGAAGAGGCCATCGCCATCCCACGGCTCCTCGTGCCCGCTCACCAGCGGCGATGCCGCCCACACGGCGGCGCCCAGCAGCGCGGCGAGGACGACCGCCAGGGCGGTACGGGCTTTCACGCCGGCCCGACCGCCCCGCCGCTAGCTGCGGAGCTCACGATAATCTCACCACGGCACGATATCGTCCGGGTCTGCAACGTGGCCGTTTACTCGCTCTGTCCGGGGAACACGGATCATGGGACGCGGCGGGCGCCGTCATCGCAGCGCCGGCATGATCTCGCGGGCGAAGCGCTCCATGTAGTCCGGCCGCGGGCCGTCGGGCGCCGGCGTGGGCATCGGGTGGGCGACGAGGACGTCGCAGGGCACGCCGGCGGCGAGGGCCGCCGAGAGCTGCGCCGCGACGGCCTCGGCATCGCCGTGCGCCGCGAACGCATCGGCGACCGCGTCCGGCAGGAAGCGCACCAGCCGGCCGGACGCCTGCAGGTCGTCGTGGTGGTGGAAGTCCGGCCACACCTGCCGCCTGAGCTCGCGGATCGGCGGGCCGTTCCACTCGAAGCCCGGCGCGTCGAACAGCATGGGCGAGTACTCGTAGTAGCCGGCCGCCATGGATCGGGCGACGAGCGCCGCGCGCGCGGGGTCGTCGTCCAGCACGACGTGGAAGATGAGGCCGATGCGCAGCGCTCGCGGATCGCGCCCCGCCTCGCGGGCGCCGGCGCAGACGGCCTCGTAGGAAGCCCGCAGGTTCGCCGGGTGCAGGCCCACGCGGAGGAACACCCCGTCGGCGACGCGCCCGGCCAGGCGCAGGGTCTTCGGGCCGCCGGCCGCGATCCACACCGGCACCGGCTGCGCGAAGGGCAGCCGCGCCTCGTGCCGTGCGCCCACGTCCACCGCCTCGCCCCTGAGCAGGCGGCGCACCAGGACCGTGGCCGCTTCCAGCTCCGCCATGCGCGCCGGCTTCGCGCCGACGAGACGCACCGCGGTGTCCCCCGCGCCCAGCCCGAGCAGCGTGCGCCCGGGCGCGAGCTCGTCCACGGTGGCCGCGGAGGAGGCCAGCACCGCCGGGTGGCGCACCACGGGATTGTCCAGCAGCACGCCGAGGCCGATGCGCGCGGTGCGCTCCGCCGCGAAGGCCAGGTTCACGTAGGGGTCGCGCAGGCGCAGCGAGGATGCCGGGATCAGCGCCCAGTCCCAGCCGAGGAACTCGGCACGCGCGGCGTCGGCGGCGAAGTGGCGCGGGGAGCGCCAGTCGAGGCGGTTGAGGCCGAAGGCGGGCACAGGCATGCAGGAATGATCCCAGAAAAGGGGCCTGGGCCGAAACGCTGCAAGGCTCGCGCAACTCGCGGGCGTCGACGTGCGTTCGCGGCTCCGCTCCCGACCAAGCTGCGCCCACGGCAGGCGAGCAGTGCCCGTGCTGCCAGTCGTGACCACCCCCCGGGGCTGGTCGCAGCCGTCGACGCAGCCCGCCCTCGCCTCGGGGGCCGTTTGACATTCGACGGGGTCGACCCCGCCGGAAACGGCTATCCCGACGATCCCCCGATCGTCATCCCGGTCACCGGGCGCACCCCGCGGCGGCCGCCGGCGACCGGGCGCCCCGCCCGGGCATTCGTGGTGCGGCGGCGCGCCAGGACCGGCAGGGCGCCGAGCAGCAGCCACGCGGTGGCGGGCGTGGGAGCGGGAACGCCGCCGGCGTCGCCGGGCGCCAGCAGCACGATGCCGGGCGCGAAGGGGGAGTCGAAGCTGGCCTGGAGCGTGTTCAGGAAGTCGGCGGTGGCCCGCGATCCGGACCCGTAGCTGTCGCCCCACACGTCCAGGTAGCTGCTGATGTTGATCACGTCCCCGACGAAGGTGTCGAAGTCGAACAGGACCAGTCCCGTATCGAAGCTGCGCGAGCTGGAGGAGGAGAAGTTCCCGGGCACGGTGACGCCGTTGTCCACCTGCGGCCCGTCGGCAGAGCCCACGTTGCTGGACCAGCCCCAGGAGGAGGTGTAGGACGTGCTGTGGTAGGGGCCCGGCGGGCTCAGGAAGAACGTGACGTAGTTGTCGATGTCGTGCCGAACCCTGGCGCCGAAGGACGCGATGGTCGGGACGAACCAGCCGTCGCCGGGGCTGAACACGGCCCGGTCCGGCGCCGTGATGTCAAACGAATAGTCGATGCCCGCGTAGCCCGCGTCGTCGCCGCTGGTGACGCTCGTCGATCCGTCCAGCTGCAGGCTGACCTGTAGCCGCACGGCGGCGCCGTTGGCGAGGCCGGACGTGCCGGCGCCCACGAGGAACGCGGTCTGGAAGGCCGCATCGACGTTGACCCACGTCCCGCCCCCCGCGTCGGAGCGCGCGTACGCACCGGTCGTCAGCACCGGCAGGCCGGTGGCCGGGACCGTGCCCGTCTGCCCGGCGTAGCCGGCGGTGCGCTGGCCGGTGTAGGGACGATTGTGCTCCGCGGACACGATGCCGGACACCAGCCCGGTGCTGCTACCGTCGGTGTAGGCCACGCTCGCCGCGGTGCTGTTGTAGGTCGGCACGGCGTGCGCGCCCGCTGCGAGCGACAGGAGCGCGGCACCGGCAAGCCGGGCCAGGTGCGCGACGGGCCGCGGACGGCCAACGCGCGCGGCGGGAGACGACGACACTCTAGTGGAGTTCATACGGATCTCGCTGTTGGTTTCATGGGTTCGGGAACGTCGCGGAGCCAGCCGGCGGCGCGAGCCGCGCTGGCCGGATGGACGCTGGCGGGGGAACGGCAGGCGCCCGGCGGGCCGCGACGGCCAGCCCGCCGCGTGCAGCCGGTGAGGTGACTTGCCCGGGTGTGGGGAGAGGAGACGCGCCGCAGGCCACGAATGGCCGCACCGGCTACCCGCAGTTGCGTCGGTCATGGATGCCGGATCCTTCCGGCGGGTTCATGAGTGGAACAGGCCCCCGGACGGGTGCCGGGCACGATGGATCAAGCAGGAGCCGTGCCAGCCGGAGATTTCCGGAGCGGAATCAAGATCATGGGATGCACGCCCGCGGCGCCACTGCGACGTGGACGGCTCGCGGTGTAAGAACTTCCGACAGTCCGCGCGGGCCGCGAACGCCATCACGTCGCCGGCGTTCCTTGCAACTTCTTGAAGATATTGCGAATCGGCGCGCCGGCGGCCGCAGGCGGGCTGTAAAGAGAACCGACAGTCCCCGGACCCACGCCTCGATTGCCGCCGCGCCGCCGCGGGGAGCCGGCGCTCAGCGCCCGCTTGGGGTGCCGGGCGCGTCGCGCCAACACAGCCGTTCACGGCGCACGCAACCGACGGCTTGCGACCCCCACTCGGCACCCGGGTGCGCCGCGACAGCGTCCCTCGTCAGGAGTCGTACCCGCCCCGGACGTCGAAGTCGTCATCCCCGTCCAGGTCGAGGCCAGAGGTGGCGTCGATGTCGTCCAGCATCAGATCGAGCCGGTCGATTTCCTGCGGCGGCAGGGCAGCCAGTACGGATTCCGGCACTTCCGACAGAAACGAGATACGCATGATCCTGCTCCCCAGTGCTGTTGCGGTGGAGCCCGCACCTGGGACCTAGCATGACTCGTGCCAATAGCTGACCCCCGCCGTCCGTCCCGTTTTCTCGCGGGTTATCAACGACAAAGAATACGTCGCGGGCAGGCGCGACCGGGGATGGTCGGGCGCGTCGACGAGGGACCGCGGGGAACTTTCAACGACGTTGTAAGACTTTCCGACCGGGATCGCGCGTCCGCGTGAGCCGCTATGCGGCAACGGCCTCCGCGGCCTCCTCGCGGGTGTAGAACAGGTCGTCGCGGACGAAGCCGGCGATGATGGTTTCCCGCACACGCAGGACGCGACCGTCGGGGTCGCGATTCACGACCCACTCCTCGGGCAACCCTTCGAGCGTGTGAAACGGAGCGACGCGGCCGTCGCGAAAGCGTGACAGGACCACCCGCTGGGTGCGGGCGTCCTTGAACGCCGGCATGAATTGTTGCCGTCGGTTGTTGGCACTGACGCCGCCGCCTCGGGCGAAGCGCCGGTTCTGCTCCTTCAGATCGCGAGGGCGCATCGTCTGGCCTCCACACGTCCAGACCTGTCTGCGTTACCTCATGCATGACCCGTGCCAACATGAACGGCACGGCGAGCGTCCGGTTCGACGCTCGAATGAATGCCATCAGGTGGACGCGCTGACCGTATTCGGTGGCACGAACGGGAGCGTCTGGATCACTCCGGGTCGCAGCCCCTCGGGCGTGACCAGCTCCACCCCGGTGCCTGGCGACGAGACCTCGATCGGTACGAGGCACAGGCCTATCGTGCGCTCGAGGCGCGGCGAGTACGCCAGGCTGGTGACGCGACCTGCCTCCTCCTGGTCGATCCGCAGCGGCCATGGCCGGATGAAGTCGTCGATTCGCGGCCCGTCGAACGAGACGCCGACCAGGCGTCGGCTGGGCCCGGCAGCAGCGATGCGCGCGAGCGCCTGCTTGCCGATGAACGTTGCCGGCTTGTTCAGATCGACCAGCCGGTCCAGGCCGACCTCGAACGGATTCTCGGTCAGTCCCATGTCGGCGCCATACGACAGCATCCCACCTTCGATGCGACGAATCTGCGACACCACGCCGAGGCGCATGCCGTGGGGTGCTCCGGTGGCGAGGACGTGGTCGAACAGGCGATCGCCCATGCGCGGATCGCGAAGGTAGATTTCGTAGCCCCGCTCGCTGCTCCAGCCCGTGCGCGAGACCACGGTCGGCGCGTCATCGATGACGTACTCGCGGCACCGGTAATAGCGAAGCGTCCGGATATCGTCGCCGACGAGGTCTGCCATCACGTCGCTCGAGCGAGGGCCCTGCACCTGCAGCACCGAGACGTCCGGGTCACGGATCGCGACGTTCATGCCGGCGACCGCGTTGACGCCGCGCGCATACAGCCAGAGGTCACTGTCGGACGCGGAAAGCCAGAAGTGGTCCTCGGCGAGTCGAAGACAGACAGGGTCGTTGACGATGCCGCCGTCATCGGCCGTGATCAACACGTATCGGCACTGACCGACGGCCAGATCGGCCAGGTTGCGCGGTGTCAGCAGTTGCACGAAACGTTCGGCATCCGGGCCCGTGATCTCGACCTGACGCTGCCCGGAGGTCGGCCAGAGGACCACCCCGTTCAGGAGATCGCGGTACTCGGTCTCGGGGTCGTGGAAGCCCATCGCGATGTACGTACGGTTGTAGACGCTGAACGAGTGGCACCCGTGCCGGCGCATGGCATCGAAGAAGGGTGACTTGCGAATCCTGGCCTGGAACGCAAGGGTGCTCGTCGTGGGAAGCGACGTCATGTTCATCGCCCGGTGATACCGCCGTGGCTCGGGTTGCGGCATGGGTATACCACATCGATGCGCCGGCGATCCGGTGCGTCGCCGGCCGGAACGGAGCGTGGCGGCGACTTCGGCGACGACGTGGCGCTGCTCGCGGACGCGAACGGGTGCTACGCGCCGGACCGCGCCATCGAGGTCGGCCTGCTCGACCCGGCGCTCACCGGCGTGGACGGCAAGGCGGCGATTCCGGACGGCCCGGGATGGGGCGTCGCGATCGACCAGAGCTGGCTCGACGACGCGCACTACCAGCTCAGTGAAGCGGATTGAACTGCCATTTCGAATCGGCTTTGCCGGCCTTTCCGCCTGTTCCTCCCGTCTCCGCCTGCCGCGGCATCCGTGGTGGGACAAGGCCGGTCCGCGCAGGTCGCGTGGTCAGTGACAGCCGCCGAGTGGCTCACCACCACCGCCCGTCGCTGGATCGCACCCTCATCCTGCTCGGCGGCCGCGTCACCGACGGTGAGCCCTCTGCGCAGGAGAGCGGCGGCCTCGCCTTGCAGGACCGGTCTGCTACCATCCCGGACGAGAAGATGGGAGACGCCGATCAGGCTCGTGCACAACATGACCGGAACGCTGATCGGCAATACGCACATCATGCTGCCGTTCCTGTCGGTGTGCTCACGATGCTGGTCGCAACGCCGCTCGGGACTGCAGCGGCCTACGCGCTGTTCGTGTCCGGCCACCGCGCGTCGCGAGCGATTTTTCCTGTTCCACGTCACGCCGATGATCGTGCCGGCCATCCTGATCGCGATCGGGACCTTCCATGCCTACGGCCGTGTCGGGCTGAACAGCACGATCACCGGGCTTGTCCTCGCGCACACGATGCTCGTGGCACCGCTGCCCCGCGCACCCGGATGGGGGTCGGACCGAGGGCGACCCGGGCGAGGCGGCCGGGTCGGGGATGCAGCATGAACATCGAGCCGCACCGACTCGACCGGACTGGCCGTGCCGGGACGATGATGGCGGTGGTCACGACGGGCAACGGCGGCTACGAGATGCTCGAGTTCCGGGAGGTGCCGATCTCCGAGCCGGGCCCCGGGGAAGTGTTGCTGCAGGTCCTTGCGGCCGGTGTCAACAACACGGAAATCAACACCCGTCTCGGGTGGTACTCGTCGAGCGTCACTGGCGGCACCGGTGCCGCCGCCAGCAACCAGGAGCGCGAGACGGAGCCGATGGCCGACGGGGGCTGGAACGCGGCGACGCCGTTCCCCTTCATCCAGGGCACGGACTGCTGCGGGCGGGTGGCCGTCGTCGCAGCGGGCGTGAGCGACAGGCTCCTCGGCCGGCGGGTGCTCGTGCGCGCCTGCATGCGCCCCCACGGCTACGACAGCCTGGAGAACGTCTGGATGGGCTCGGACTTCGATGGCGCCTTCGCCCAGTTCGTGAAGGTTCCGGCCTCGGAGGTGTTTCCGGTCGACTGCGACTGGTCGGACGAGGAGCTGGCGACGATTCCGTGTGCCTATGGCACTGCGGAGAACATGCTGCATCGCGCCGGCGTCGGACCCGGGGCCCACGTGCTGGTCGCCGGCGCATCGGGCGGCGTCGGCTCCGCCACCGTGCAGCTTGCCAGGCGGCGGGGCGCCCGCGTGACGGCGATGTGTGGCAGGTCCAAGGCGGCGCAGGTCCGTGCCATCGGCGCCGACGCCGTGGTCGAGCGGGAAAGCAACGTCGTGGACGCGCTGGGAGAAGGTGCGGTGGACGTGGTCGTGGACAACGTCGCCGGACCTGGCTTTGGCAATATGCTCAAGGTGCTCAGGCGCGGGGGAACCTACACCTCCTCCGGCGCCATCGCCGGTCCGCTCGTTGCCCTGGACCTGCGGGACATGTATCTGAAGGACATCACGCTGATCGGCTGTACCGCCTGGGATGAACCGATCTTCGCGAACCTCGTCTCTTACATCGAGCGCGGGGAGATCCGGCCGCTGGTCGCGAAGGTGTTCCCGCTCGAGCGGATCGCGGACGCGCAACGGGAGTTCATGGAGAAGAGGCACGTCGGGAACTTCGTGCTCGTGCCGCCGCCGGTGGGCCGCTGAGGCGACGCACCGGTGTTCTCTGCAGCCATCCGGACCTGCCGGGTGTGGTCAGGAGCAGCGAGGCATCAGAGATACCGGAGGCCATCTTGGAACAACTGCCTCTGGCACCTTCCACGGAAACACGCGGGAAAGGGACTCGGGAATGTCCATCGAACACGTAGATGTGCTCGTCGTTGGTGGTGGCCAGGCCGGCCTGGCCATGAGCGAGCACCTGAGCGACTGCGGCGTGCCACACCTCGTTCTGGAACGGCACCGGATTGCCGAACGCTGGCGCTCGGAACGATGGGACTCCCTGGTGGCCAATGGCCCGGCCTGGCATGACCGGTTTCCGGGCATGGAGTTCTCCGATATCGACCCCGATTCTTTTGCCCCAAAGGAGAAGGTTGTCGACTATTTCGTCGCGTACGCAGAGCACATCGCTGCCCCCGTCCGCTGCGG
Organism: Gammaproteobacteria bacterium; assembly: GCA_041593595.1. Taxonomy (GTDB): domain Bacteria; phylum Pseudomonadota; class Gammaproteobacteria; order HK1; family HK1; genus JBFHNV01. The sequence continues at coordinate 35,960 of JBFHNV010000015.1, read as the reverse complement.
TGTGGAGGTGCGGGAGGTGCAACGGCACGTGGGCCGGCCCGGCTTCCGTGTCGAAACGTCGGACGGCGTGGTCGACGCCGGCAACGTGGTCGCCGCGACCGGGCCATTCCAACGCCCCGTCATCCCCGCCGTTGTTCCCGAAGACGCAGGACTCGTGCAGCTCCATTCCAGCGCCTACCGCAATCCCGACCAGTTGCCCGAGGGCGCGGTGCTGGTCGTCGGAGCGGGGTCTTCGGGGGTCCAGATCGCGGACGAGCTCCTGCGTGCCGGCAAGCCTGTCTACCTGTCGGTCGGCCCGCACGACCGCCCTCCCCGAAGCTACCGCGGGCGTGACTACGTCTGGTGGCTGGGGGTCCTCGGCAAGTGGGATGCAGTGGCCGTGGAGCCCGGCAGGGAACATGTCACCATCGCGGTGAGCGGCGCCCATGGCGGTGATACCGTCGACTTCCGGCGTCTTGCCGCGCGGGGGATCACGCTCCTTGGCAGGACCCGAACTTTCGATGACGGTGTGGTGCACTTTGCGCGGGATCTCGCGGGCAATCTTGCGCAAGGGGATGCCAACTACCTGTCTGTTCTGGACGAAGCCGATGCCTATGTCGCCCGCAACGGCCTCGACCTTCCGGACGAGCCCGATGCCCGCACGATCGATCCGGACCCGCAGTGCGTGTCCGACCCGGTCCTCGAGTTGAATCTGGCGCAGGCCGGGATCACCTCGATCCTCTGGGCAACCGGCTATACCGTCGATTTCAGCTGGTTGAAGGTGGACGCGTTCGACGAGCGCGGCAGGCCGAGGCATCAGCGCGGTGTTTCGGCCGAGCCCGGGATCTATTTCCTGGGGTTGCCATGGCTGTCGCGACGGGCGTCCTCCTTCATCTACGGCGTCTGGCACGACGCCAGGCACCTGGCGGACCATATTTCCACGCAGCGCAGGTATCTCGAGTACCGCCCCTCTGCCCGCGCTCGTTGATGCGGTCTGATCGCGGATCGGCTGGTCGGAGTCGGACCGACACCACCCGTTGAATCACCGTCGACCGGGCTTGGATCTCGATCGACAGGTGATCTTGGCGGTAACCCATCCGTGGGGGAATCGTGCGGAGGCACGCTGCTGTATTCGTGCAGCCGGCGCCCGGGTGCCTCGTGCACCTGGTCGAGGTCGGTGAAAAGCCAGGCCTCGAGGACACCGAAGCATGGCTCGACCCGAGATCGCCGCTCCTGGGCGATTCCAAGGACTCGATCCCTGCCGCGACCGGTCCAGAATGCCGTCAGTGGCGAATCGCGCCCCGACGGGCCGGTAACCGGTGACGAGGTGGGGAAAATGACTCCGGCGTCGACACCGGAACCCGGGAACAACCTGCTCGACCGAGCCGGCTACCGTCTCGACCATGCGCCGCGCGCCGTACGACGAGCAGAATCCCCGGCACTTGGCGAGCCGAAGGCCGCCAGCTGCTCGGGGCGACAGGTGGTGCACTCGACGCGCACGAACCCGTGCTCGAGCGGGCCACGGCGCCGGCAGCGCTCGAACTCTCGTCGGCGTGTTGGGCCGATTCGACACCACACCGTTGCGCACCGCTCGCATTTCCGCCAGGGCATACCTGTGATCAGGCCGCGTGTGTACGAGAAGCGTGTGCCATGTCGACCCGTGTGAGTCGTCATGGACGAGGTCGAGCATGAAGCCTTCCGCAGCCCCTGCCCCACGCCTGCGGCTGCACCCACTTGGATTTCGCCCCTGGCCAATACCTGCCGGCCAGGGCAGATCGGGGCTTGATTTCACCTATCGCGCTGCGCGCTGATAGCATGCAGACGGAGCAGCGAAGGGGTGGTGACCGTGAGCCGATTTCCCGTCCTGGTGGACCACGCCATCCACGCCATGCTCGGCGAGCGCCCCGAGCGCATCGCCGCACGCACCCCGGAAGAGCGCGCGTCCCGGCGCGCCAGCCAGCTGAGCCGCATCCGGTTTCTCGAGGACTACTTCATCAGCCAGATGTCGGCATGGGTGGGCCTGACGCTCGCCTGGGAGGAGCGGGCACCGTTTTGCCTGTTCCTGCGAAGCTACGAGATGGGCCACCACGCTGGGCGGGAGGAGGACCCCTCGGTGCGCTACGACCCGACGGCCCCTCACTTCCTGGTCACGTCCGAGCCGGCCGGCGGGCGTCTCCTGCGCCGCGTCGACGCGGCGCTGCGCGAGCGGGCCTTCCTGCTGGCGATCGCCAATCCCGACGAGTGGCTTCCGCACCGCCTCGTCGACGGACCGTTCGCGAACGTGGTCATCGCGCACGCGTCATGGCGCGCGCGCGTGCGCGCGCTGATCCCAGCCGCCAGGCTCATCGTGATCCATCGATCGGGAAGCTCGGAAGGCGTCAACTTCGAGCTGGACCAGATTCGCGCGGCGGCCTGTGAAGACCGCACGATCATCGTGCGCGAACCGCAGGCCGCGCCTCCCGCGGACGCCGGTCCGCTGCCGTTGCTCGTCAGCAAGCTACTCGCGCGGGATCGCGCGCGCCAAGCTGCCCGGTCCGGCCAGGCCGTGTTTCCCGACGATCCGGCGCTCGCCGGCTGGCCCCACGTCCTGGAATGGCGCGACGATGAGACGCTCGAACGCGACCTGGGCCGCCGCATGGACATGGTGCTGAAGTCGGCGGTGACACGTCGCTTCGGGCCGCTGCCGGCGCTGGAGCCGGACTTCGGCGACGCCGCGCAGATGGAGCGGTCCGGCCAGGACGCACGCACATGTCACATCGCGGCGGGACGCATGCTAAAGGCGGGCGAAGCGAACATCGCCGAGGAGCTGCTCTTCGAATGCTACGGTCTGTGCTGCCTCGCAAACGACGTCGGCGGGCGCGCCTCCGCATGCCTGGAGCTGGGCCGGTACCTGCTCTTGCGCGTCTGGGACGCCTCCTCGGCGCGCACTCCGCTCGAGTACGCCTCGGGGCATTTCCTCCAGATGGCATCCGGCGAGACGCCGATGGCAGGGGCTGCCGGATACGCCATGGAGGCCTTGCACCTCCATGCCGCCGCCTTGCTCCTGGATGGCGAGACCGATGCGGCGACGGCGGTTCTCGAGGTCGCCGGGAAGTCGGAACCGACGCCGAGGGAGCGGAAGTGGCAGCAGGCGATGTGGGACCGCGTGCGCGAGCACGCCGCCAGCGAGCACGTCGCCCGCTTCGTCGCACGTATCCCTGCAGCAGCGAGCAGCGTGCTGGAGCGCTTCGAGCCTCGGCAGCCTGCCTCCGGATGACGCCGTGGCAAGACACGTCGCGAAGGTGCTCCGTGCCCGGCACCCACGCGACGACCGCGCGGCACGTCCGGCGCGCCGTGCGCCGTGCCGGGGGGCCGGTCCCGCTCAGGACCGATCCGCGTGCGGCGTCGAAGCGCGCGCCAGCGCGAGCAGCCGATCCGTCGCGGACCGCCCCGCGTCGCGGAACGGGTTGAGGATCAAGGCCACGCCCGCCGCCTCGTATCGCGCCGCCGCCGCCCGGTCGTAGGCCGTCAGCACGACCTGTCCGGCAAATCCCGCGTCGGCGAGCCCGTGCAGCAACACGGCATTCACGTCGGCTGCCGGGAGGGTGCTCACCAGGATGCGGGACCGCGCGATGGGCAGCATCCCCGCAAGCTCCGGGTCCTCGGCGTCTCCGTAGACGGTGGCGACACCGCGCTCGCCGACCCGCTGCACAGGATCCGGATCGAAGTCCACCCCCAGCACGCGGGCCCCGCGCGCCACGAGTCCTTCGGCGAGCCCCGCGCCGAAGCGGCCGAGCCCGATCACCACGATCTCCGGGGGGGCCGGCACCGCCTGCGGCGCGACGCCCAGTTCCTCCTCGACGGCGGTGCGCGCGCGCTCGAAGGGTCCGAGCCACGGCGCCAGCATCGCGTAGATGGCGTGGGAGTAGAGAATCAGGTACGTGGACAGGCCGATGGTCACCAGCCCCACCAGCGTGATCAGGGCGAGCGTGGCGGAGCTGATGTGGCCCAGGCCGACCCCGATCGCGCCGAACATCAGCGAGAACTCGCTGATCTGCGCCACGGTGAGACCGGCCAGGAAGCCCGTGCGCTTGCGGTAGCCCATCCATCCCATGATCGCCATCACGATGAGTGGATTTCCGACCAGCACGAAAGCGGAAAGGACCGCGGCCGGCCACAGCTGCTCGTCGAGCACCGCGAGCTCGAGCTGCGCGCCCAGGTCGATGAAGAAGAACAGGAGCAGGAAATCGCGCAGGGTCGTGAGCCGTGCCCCGATGGCGTCGCGATATCCAGTCGACGCGAGGGAGACACCGGCGACGAACGACCCGATCTCCTTGCTGAATCCGAGCCCGTCGCCCACCGCGGCGAGCGCCACCGCCCACGCGATGCTGAACAGCACGAGCAGCTCGCGCGAGCGCGCGAGCCCGTGCATCAGGCGGGGCAGCACGAACCGGGTCACCAGCGCGACGAGGACGAGGAACGCCGTGCCCTTGAGGAGGAGCGCGACACCTGCGCGCGCGACTGATTCATGCTCCACGCCGACACCATAGGCCGACAGCGCCAGCATCACGGCGATCACCACGACGTCCTGCACGATGAGGAAACCGAGCGCAATGCGTCCGTGCAGCGCATCGATCTCGCGCTTGTCGGACAACAGCTTCACGATGATGATGGTGCTCGAGAACGTGAGCGCGACAGACACGTACACCGCGACGAGCGGCGTCATTCCGAGCGCACGCGCGATCACGTATCCGATCACCGACGTGAAGAAGACCTGGCCGAGGCCCGTCGCCAGGGCCACCGGCCCGAGCGTGCGGATCAGGTGAAGGTCGAGCCTCAGGCCCACGACGAACAGCAGCAGGGCGACGCCGAGCTTGGCCAGCAGGTCGAGCTGGTCCGCCGCCGTCACCCACCCGAGCCCGGCCGGACCGACGAGCACCCCCGTGGCGATGAACGAGACGATGAGCGGCTGGCGCAGCGCGACGCCCGCGCCGCCCACCAGCGCCGCCACGGCGAGGATCGCCGCCACCTCGTGGAAGATGTCGGGGAACACCGCTGGCCGCGCTACGCCACCGGATCGGGGGCCGCGAGCCGGGTCCCGCTCAGGTGCCTTCCGGGACGACGGGGGACAGGAAGCCCGCCGGCTTGAGGGCAAGGATCGAACAAGCGACCGCGTCGACGACCCGCTCTGCCGTGTTGCCGATCAGCAGCCCCGGCACCCCCGAGCGGCCCACCGTGCCCATGACCAGCAGGTCGGCCCCTTCGTCCTTTACGACGCGGGCGATGACGTCGGCGGGCACACCGCGCACCAGATGTCGTCGCGGCTCGGGCACCCGAGCCGGCATCGAGTCGACCAGCCGGTCCAGGGCGCGCGCGTGGCGGTTGAGCGTCGCGCCGGCGAGCTGCTCCACCTCGGGGTCGGACACGGCGACCCGGGGCCCGCGCAGGATGCTCTCGCCGAAGAGGTGCCACGCATGCACCACGTCCAGGGCGGCGCCGTCGGCTGCGGCAACCCCGGCCGCAGCGACGAGCACGTCGCGGCTCAGCCGGTACTGCTCCGCGTCGTCCTCGTCCGGGTCCACCGCCGCGACGACCCGGCGCAGGGTGTCCGCAGAACGGGGCGTGACCAACCAGACCGGGCAGGGACATTTCCGCAGCAGGTGTCGGTCGGTGGCCGAGAAGACGCCCACCTCCTCCTCGCCTCCGCCTGCCGGCGTGAGGAGCAGGTCGTGGCCCTCCTCGATCACGCATCGCACGGCGACGAGGAAGGGCCTGCCCTCGCGCACGACGCTGTGCGCCGCCACCCCCGCGCTCTCGGCCACCGCGGCCATGGCGGCGCGCTGCTCCTCGTCGCGCCTGCGCAGCGTGGCCTCGAGGCCGGCGAAGACCTCCGGGGGGTACACCAGCTTGAAGCCCACGGGCACTTCCTCACGGACCTGCAGCAGGGTCAGCTCGCCGCCGCCGGCGCGGGCGATGGCCGCGGCGCGCGTCACCGCGGCCCGGCCGTCGACGCCTTGGCGCAGCAGCACGACCGGTCGCTTGAACGTGTTCATCGGAGATCTCCCGAACGAGCCCTGACCCTGACCGCCCCGCCGCCTCAGAACGCGCCCGTCACCGTCCCCAGGACCACGACGGCGACCAGCGCCGCGATGGGCCCCGCCACCGCGACGACGAATATATCCGCATACGAATCTCGGTGGGTGAGCTTGCAGACGGACAGCAGCGTGATGACGGCGCCGTTGTGGGGCAGCGCATCGAGCCCCCCCGTGGCGATCGTCGTCACCCGGTGCAGCAGCTCCGGAGCGATCCCGGCGGCGCGTGCGATCCCGAGATAGGTCTCCCCCAGGGTCTGCAGGGCGATGCTCATGCCGCCGGACGCCGAGCCGGTCACGCCCGCGAGCACGTTGACGGCAATGGACAGGGAGATCAGCGGGTTGCCGGGCGCGACGCCCAGGATGGCGTCACGGATGGTGGCGAACCCCGCGAGCGAGGCGACGACGGCGCCGAAGCCGACGAGGGAGGCGGTGTTGAAGATCGGCACCACGGCCGCATTGGCGCCGTCGTCGAGGCTGCGCTTGAGGCCGGCGCGCAGGCGCGGGCTGGCCAGCACCAGCAGCACGTTGGCGGCGAGCAGGGAGCAGATGATCGCCCACAGGCCCTTGACGGAGGCCACCGTGGTGGCGCCGTACGCGGGCTGCGCGAGGTAGCGGGTGTCCATCGCAGGAAAGACGTGTGCGGACAGCACGTAGTTCAGCACGACCACCACGACGATGGGCGAGATGGCCAGTGCGATCCCGGGCGGGGGGAGCGCGGGCGCGGCTGGTCCGGACCCGATCTCCATCAGGTCGTAGCCTTCGCCCTGCGCGTGCTCCCGGATCTCCCGCAGCGGCGGGCCTTCCGCGCGATCCTCGAAGTCTCCGTACCCCTCGCCGGCCGTGCGGGCTGCAGACGCGCGCCACAGCAGCCAGGCAAGCCCTGCCGCGAGCATGATGGCGCCAGCGATGATGCCGAGCCCGGGGGCGGCGAAGGGGGTGGTGTCGAAGTACGGCATGGGGATGGCGTTCTGGATGGCCGGCGTTCCGGGCAGCGCGGTCATCGTGAAGGTGAACGCCCCCAGCGCGATGGTGGCGGGGATGAGCCGCTTCGGGATCGCGGCACGGCGGAACATCGCCGTGGCGATCGGGTAGACGGCGAAGGCCACGACGAACAGGGACACGCCACCGTAGGTCAGCACCGCGCAGGCGAGCACGATGGCCAGCAGCGCGTTGCGCTCGCCCAGCCAGCTGACGAAGCGCCGAGAGATGGCGAGCGCCGCGCCGGAATCCTCCATGAAGCGGCCGAAGAGCGCACCGAGGAGGAACAGCGGGAAGTAGAGGGCGATGAACCCGCCCGCGGCGGGCATGAACACCTGCGTGTAGCTGGCCAGCACCGGGGCGTCCGCCTGCAGCACCACCGCGATGAGCGCCGCCACCGGCGCGAGCACCAGCACGCTCACGCCACGGTAGGCCAGCACCACCAGGACGCTGAGCCCGAGCAGCACGCCCGCAATGTCCACTCAGCGCGTCCTTCGCGTCGCGGAGCGGGGCTCGCCCGGGTCCGGGAACAGGTCGATGGTCGAGCGACGGCCCAGGTGGCGGAAGTTGTCCCGCAACCAGTCGCCTGCGGCCGCGTACCCGATGTCGTGCAGACGCTGCACCAGCCCGCGGTCCGTGCTCAGCTTGGTGGATGCGCCCAGGCCGCTCATCTCCTTGTGCGCCTCGATCCGATGCAGGTGCAGCGAGGCGATCTTGCGAAACCGCCGTTCCTTGAACTCGTACCCTTGAGTTTGCTCGCTCTGCAGCAGCCGCTTGATCAAGGCGATCGTCCTCAATTCCTGGTCGAGACTGCTGTTGAAGCTTATCTCGTTGATGCGGTCTGCAATGGCGTGGGCGGTCCTCGGGACACTCGGTCGTTCGAGCGGATTGATCTGGATCAGGACCAGATCGTCGGGGTGGCTCTCCGCGACCAGCGGCAGGAGGGCCGGATTGCTGGTGTAACCGCCGTCCCAGTACGCTTCCCCGTCGATCTCCACCGCGTGGAACAGCAGCGGCAGGCACGCCGAGGCGAGCACCGCGTCCACCGAGAGCTCGGGGTTGCGGAAGATGCGCTGCTGCCCCGTGCGCACGTTGGTCGCGCTCACGAAGAGCTTGACTTCACCGCAGCGGCGGATCCGCTCGAAGTCGACGGTGCGCTCGAGGGTCCGCCGCAGCGGGTTCACGTTGAACGGGTTCGCCTGATACGGGGAGACGAATCGGGAGACCGCGTCGAAGACCCGGAACATGACCGAGGCGGGCGGCCCCCAGCGCTGGAACATCGCGTCGAACGGTGACAGCCCGAGCGTCGCGGCGGCGGATCCGCCGCTGATCTCACCCCAGAATCGACCGAGGGAGCGGCGCGCGCCCTCACGTCCCCCGGACGCGAAGCCACTGGCGAGGACCACGGCGTTCATCGCCCCGGCGCTGGTGCCGCTCAGCGCCTCGATGCGCACACGCTCGTCCTCGAGCAGGCGATCGAGCACGCCCCAGGTGAAAGCGCCGTGTGAGCCGCCGCCCTGGAGGGCGACGTCGAGGGGTCGGGGTCGTCGCGTCGTGGCCATCGGGCGTGGTGCAGGCTGCCTTCAGTTTCTCCGTCCGGCGGCACGGCGCCGAACCGGTGGCGCCATGCTAGCCGCTGAACGCCCGTGTCGAAGTCCGCATCGCGACAGTCCGGTGGCGCAATCCCGAACAGCGATTCAGCCCGCGCGAGTTAAACTTACACGAGCTCCGGTAAGGTCGTGTCCCACTGCGCTTGATACAATCGCGCCGTGCGAGCGTCACTCGCTCTCGGGTGGCATTACGGATTGAGAACCTCTCCCGCATCGGACTCGCGACCTTCCGATGGCGTCGCCCGCGCGGCCGATCGACTTCGCGCACGGGACACTGCGGACGTCAACGCCAGCACGAGCATCCCGACCACCGCGGGCTGCATCACCTCGTTGTAGCGATCGAGGTAGACCTGCACGAGCGCGTGGCCACTCATGTAGGCGTTCACGTAGAGAGCGGTCACGCACCACGCCCGCTCCACGCCGGAAAGCCGCCTGGCGACGAACAGGACGCAACATCCGACCAGGCTGATTGCGAAACTCAGCTCGGAGAGAACACGGTACACGCCGGATGAAATCGAGTGCCGAAGCAGCCATTTCGGGAACGTGGATCTTTGTTCCTGGGCAGCGGGCACCGTGCCCGCCAGCGCCGCCGCGACTCTCCCCTCCCCTATCAGGCTGACCAGCTGCTCGGGGTACTCGCGAATCGCGTCCTTCGTGGACAACGCCACGCTGGCGCCCAGATCCCCTTGTCGAAACAAGCCCAGCCACATCGCGACGAAGTGCTGGAAGACATGTCGTGCATACTGGGCCGGATCCCGCAATATTGCCTCGCGAGCCAGCGTGCCCGCGATGTTCGAGATCTCACGAGTCTGCGCTGGCGATACCTTGCGAATCCTGTCCTCGCCCAGCACCGCGTTTGCGATCACGACGTAAGCGTGCCTCCACAACAGCTCGTTGTACTCGCGTGTAGTGTGTGCGACGTAGGCTTCCAGCGAGTCGAATCGCTCAGGTCTTTGCGCGAGGATCGGCCGAATCCGCTCTTCGATCTCGGCGGACAGCTCGGGATAACGGCTCGAAGGATCGGCCTTGACGTTCCAGGCCACGTGACCGAGCAGCGCTGCGGGTCCAATCGTGGACGTGTCGAACGATCTGCCATGCACGTAGTTGTACGTGCTGAGCCCGAAGTGATAGCAGAGCGCGGGCAGCAGCAACAAGAGGACGGCGACGCGCCTGCGCTCGGGCATGAGCATCGCGGCAAGCCCGGCAGGGACGACGAGCGCCATTGCGACGGGTTTGATCGCCGCAGCCACGAGAAGCGACAGGCCCGAAACCAACAGGACCGTCGAGGAGAACCGTGCAAGGGCGAGCACCGCGAGCGCAACATGCGCCGTGAAGAATGCCACGAAGCTTGCCTCGGTGAGCACGTGGAGACTCATGTGGAACAGCTGATCGGTCTGCGCGACCAGAAACAGTAGCGCGATACCCGGAAGATAATGGTTGGCGACCCGTGAAACGCTGTATCCGAGCAAGACGATCGAGCAGAGCATCATGTTGAGCTGGAACGCCGGAAGCCATGCCCAGTCGCGCACCAGGACTCTGAATGCGCCCAGCAGCAGCACATATCCTGGGGTTCGACTCTCCGTGCCATTGAGGTAGCCGCCGGAGTCGGGCCAGGTCAACGGCACGACATCGAGCCGCACGATCAGGTAGTGGTTGTAGTACGCGATGAACGCGATGGCCAGGCCGACGAACAGATACGGCCGGGCGCCTGCGTGTCGCGCGATCCGACGCGCCTTCGAACTCTCATTCGCAAGCGAGCGCCGGGCGGTTGGTGAAACCAGGCAGCAGGCGGCCAGGATACCGAGCAGGGCCATCGGGGAGAGGCGCCAGGTGGCGGTCACCTCGTACCTGCGCCCGTTGCTCCGCGGATTGGTGCCGTCAGACGTCGAGAAATAGAGCGTATTGTGCCAATGCGAGAATCGTCCCCGGCCCTGCTCGGCGATTTCCGCGTGCTGGGTATGGGCAGGACCGAGGACGATGCCGTCTTCCGTCACGCGCAGGGTCGATCGGAACGGGGTTTCCGATGTGTCACCCAAGGGCAACCGGAATCGCCAATCCACCGCATCGAGGTCCAACCAATAGCGACTCCCCTGGTTGACCTGGACCGTTGTCGGATCGATGGTGCCCTGGATCTCGACGCCCCGCACGTACAGGACCAATGCCAGCAGGCCGATGAGGACCGGCGCGATCTGTGAGAGCCAGGGGCTCTGCGAATCGATCCAGCTTGCCGTCGCCTTCCCGCGTGCATGCAAACGAGTCCGGACATCGCGTACCGCAGCTCGAACGGGCAGTTGCGTGAATCTCCGGACTGCACGCCGAATCGCCATCACGTCCGGTCTCAGGTCGCGAAGTCGCCAGTCGAGCGACACGGCGTGGAATCGCCCACCCCCCGTCGGCCCGACACATGGCTCGACAACGATCTGAATACTGAATGCGCCAGCGTGGCGAGCACCAGCCACACGGTCCAGAGCCGCATCACCTTCCCCCCTGCTCCGGATTGAATCTTCGCGCGATTCGCGCGCCGGGTGAAGCGTGGAGCGGCCGCCCGCGCTCGTCACGGTTCCAGGTCCGGAACCGGACTGTGACCGACCCGTGCGGGTCGGGCCCGGCGTTGCATGTGCACCGCTTGCGTGTCCGTTGCCGATCGTGGGTGCCCGTGGCCCGTGCCGCTGGAAATCTCGTCGGAAAGCCGGTGGATTTCTCAAGCGAGGTGCGGCCCACGAGTCTCCCGTGCCGCGCTGTCCGAATCGCGGCAACGGCACGGATTGCAGGACGCCGGGGCCGTGTCACCGACGCGTCCGGGTCGCGGCGCGGGCTCGGCCGGCGACAACGGCCGGGACCGGGACCACGCGTCTCGGTGTCCCCGGCCAGTGCGTGCACTTCCGGTGATGGCCGATCCCGTCGCCGCCCGGATGCCGCCACCGCGGCTCGCAGCGGCCCGGCCCTCGGCTCGCGGACGCGCGACCCGAGATCGTGAACGTCCAACCCTTTGATATTTCGGACACTGCGGTCATACTATCGCTTTCGGGGGCGGCCAGATTCCCCGCGCGGAGAACAGGCGTGCGGACTGTCGGCCGTGCTCGATCACAGCCCTGGGCAACCGTCTTGATTCGATGGCGACCCTGTGCGTCGCGAGCGCTGGGTTGCTGCCCCTTGCGTGCCGGTCGATCTGCACCGCCACCCGGTCGCGGCCGCGCAGGAGCATTCCAGATCAGCATGTCCGATGTCCTCGAACACAGCCACACTCGCCTCGCTGCGGTCGAGCGCGTGTACGATCGGCCGTGGCCGGAGGGTGCCCGGGCGATCGCCATTTCGGTTTGCCGGTCCCTCGACCCGTGGCTGTGCCTCGGCGCTGCCGGTGCCGGCCAGGACGCTCGGCATCACCGGCTCGAGTGCAGTGCCAGGACACCAGAGCGCCCAGCGGGAGAGTGCGGGCAGGGAACGCTGGCGACCCGGTATCGACCATGACTCTCATTCTCGGTGGACAGCTTCGCGCCTGCAATTCGATGCGGCTCACGAGGTTCGCGACCAGTCCTGACTTCTCGGCTCGCGCCTCCCGTCCCTCCCTTCCCCATCGCACGCACCGGATCCGGCACGTTTCGATGTCTGCGGCACATCCGATCGTCATCCGTCCTCGTGCTCGTCGCGCACCCGACCTGTCCATCTCGACGACCCGCGCCCATCTGGATTTCCAGAGCCAGCCCCGAGACCAGGGGGTCGGTGTGCGGTATCGGATCCGGCGTGGCGTCCCTTCCTTGCCGCTGGCGAGTAAACTCGGCTGCGAACGAAGATCGTCGGTGAAGGTCCGTCGTGCCTCCTCGATGCCACGCACTTGCACCGAACCGAAGCAGGGGATCAGCCCGTGATCGAAACCAGTGACCGGGACACCCTCGCATCGCGGACGGTGCGTGACTTCGGAGAGCAATGGCAGACATTCCACGATATTGACTCCGGCTACTACGCGGACAGCGACCTGCTACGGGAAATGATCGCGCCGCTCTTCCCGCCGGAGGAGCTGCGCGGCTGTCGCGTGGCGGATATCGGGAGCGGAAGCGGAAGAATCGTGAGGATGCTCGTCGCGCTCGGTGCATCCCACGTCATCGCCGTGGAACCCTCGAGCGCTTTCGAGGTGCTCGAGGCGAATACGGTCGACCTCCGCGACCAGGTGACCTACCTGAACGTGCGCGGCGAAGATCTCCCCGGAGACAAGGCACTCGATTTCGTGTTCTCCATCGGTGTCATCCATCACATACCGGATCCGGCGCCCACACTTCTCGCTGCCTACGATGCGCTGAGGCCAGGCGGTCGCGTGGTGCTCTGGTTGTACGGCCGCGAGGGAAACGAGCTCTACTTGGCCATCGTACGCCCCATCCGCCTGATCACCTCGAGACTCCCTCCCGGCTTTCTTCTCCTGCTGTCGCGTGCGCTTGCCCTCCCGCTCGCGGTCTACGTTCGTGCCTGCGCGTGGCTTCCTCTTCCGCTACGGAACTATGCCCGCTCTCACCTCCTCAAGCTGACGAGGCGTCAGCTCGTTGCCACCATCTATGACCAGCTGAAGCCCGCATATGCCAAGTACTACGCGCATGAGGAAGCCGTCTCGCTCGTGGAATCCGCGGGCTTCACCGACGCCCGCCTTCACCATCGGCACGGCTACAGCTGGACCGTGGTGGCCGTGAAACCTGAATAGGGCGGAGCCGTAACTCGCCTCCCACAACGGAGGTCGGACGCGCTGGAACGCCGGCATCGATCGGAGCGGGTTAATGTGCGGAATCGTCGGATGGTTGGCGTGGGACGGTCTCCCCGACGTGCAGCTGGTCCGTCAGATGATGGATCGCATGGTCCACCGGGGACCCGATGCCGAAGGTCTCGCGCAAGAGGGCCCCGTCGTGCTGGGGCACCGCCGCCTGTCCGTCATCGACACTCGACATAGCAACGATCAGCCCCTCTATGACCGAACGGGCGACTACGTCATCGTCTTCAACGGCGAAATCTACAACTTCCGGGAGCTTCGCCGCACGCTCGAGTCGACGGGCTCGTCCTTCAAGACGGACGGGGACACCGAGGTAATCCTCGAAAGCTACAAGGCGTGGGGCGCCGAATGCGTCGAGCGGTTCGTGGGCATGTTCGCGCTGGCAATCTGGGACGGCCCTGCCAACCGTCTCTTCCTGGCACGCGATCGGCTCGGCGAAAAGCCGCTTTTCTATGCCGAGCCCGCCCCCGGGCAGCTCCTGTTCGCGTCGGAGCCGCGGGTGTTGACGCTGGATCGTCGCATCGGCCGCCGTGTCGACCCGCTCGGGCTCGCACAGTACCTCGCGATCAACTACACCCTCGGCGAACGCTCGCTCTACTGCGGTATACGACGACTTCCTCCGGCTACCACCATGATCGTCGAGCGCGATCGCGCACCCGCGGTGCGACGGTACTGGGATCTGGCTGCAAAGTTCCGGTCCAAGCGGGAAGGGCTGACACTCGCGCTCGCCGCCGAGGAGGTCCGCGAGGCAGTGGACCGGGCCGTCCAGGGCCAGATGATCAGCGATGTGCCCTTGGGAGCATTCCTGAGCGGCGGCATCGATTCCGCGACCGTGGTCGCGGCAATGACACGTGCGCGGCATACCTCACACGTTCGGACGTTCAGCACCGGATTCGCGCACGCGACCTTCAGCGAGCTGGAACAGGCACGCGAGACGGCCCAAGTCCTGTCGGTCGATCATGCCGATGAGACTCTCGACGCAGGCACCGAAGACATCATGGCGAGCGTGGTGCGTGCCGCGGACGAGCCCCTCGCCGATGGATCGTTCCTGCCGATGTACTATCTCGCCCGGTTCGCCCGCTCGAGCGTCACCGTCGCGCTGTCGGGAGACGGGGGCGACGAATGCTTTGGCGGCTACGAGACCTATCGAGCAGACGTGTTGCACGGGCAGCTTCACGGGCTCCCCCGCTGGCTCCTGTCCATGACCCATGGAATCGTCGATCGGTACTGGCCGGTCAGCTTTTCGAAAGTGAGCTTCGACTTCAAGCTACGTCGGTTTCTGGCGGGGCTGCGGCTGCCGCCCGCGCGCGCGCATTTCTCCTGGCGGCAAATCGCGTCACGAGCAGAACTGCTCGAACTGATGCAACCCAGTTGGGCCGCAGACGTGCTCGCGGAAGACAATGATCCCTTTCAGGCCTTCGCGGAACACCATGAGGAAGTGAAGGACTGCCATTTCCTCGACCAGGCAATGTACGTTGACATGAAAACGTGGCTACCGGACGATATTCTCGTCAAGGTCGATCGGGCCACGATGGCGCATTCCCTCGAGGCACGTGCACCGTTCCTCGATCACCGGCTCGTCGAGCTGGCGGCGCAGCTCCCGGTCCACTTCAAGGTGCGAGGACGCGAGAGCAAACGCATCCTCAGACTGAGCCAGGAGGCGAGACTGCCCCGCCGTGTGCTTGCGCGCCGGAAGCAAGGCTTCAACGCGCCGCTCACGCAATGGCTGAACGGCCCCCTGAGAGAGCCTGCGCGCGAGATCCTGAACGACCGGAAGCTGGGGGAATGGTTCCGGCCCGACGCCGTCAACCGGCTCTGGCAGGACCAGCTCGCTGGCAGACGGGACCACGGATTCAAACTATTCGGACTGATGTGCTTCGGACTATGGCTGAACCAGACTTGAAGACGGGCGCTCGCACCTACTCCAGCGCGATCGAGCGGGCCGATAACTACACTCGATGGGTCCTGTCGACGTTCGCGGGGCACTTCGGCCGCTCCATCCTCGAGGTAGGATTGGGTCATGGCACCTACCGCCGGTTTCTTCCCGTCGGTACGCAGTACACGGGCCTGGACATCGACGCAGGATGCGTAGAGATGGCCAGGCAGCGGTATCCAGGCGATCATTTCATCGTTGGCGACATCACGAGCATCGAGTTCGGGAGCCTCATCCGGCATCGGCACATCGACACGATTCTCTGCGTCAACGTCCTGGAACACGTGCGCGACGATGCAAACGCGATGCGCAACATGCTGGATTGCCTGCCTGAAGGAGGCAAGCTGCTGCTATTCGTACCTGCGTTTCGATTCCTCTACAACGAGATGGATCGACTGGCAGGACACGAAAGGCGTTATCGTCTTCGCGATATCGATGGTCTGCTTCCCGGGAACGCCCGATTCCTGCTGCGACGATATTTCAACGCGGTCGGCGCCGTCGGCTGGTGGGCGAACAGCTTCAAGCGGCATCACTCCCTCGATAGCGAATCCGTGAACGCGCAAATCGAGGTGTTCGACCGCTACGTCGTGCCGCTCGCACGAGCGGTCGATCGCTTCACGCACCGAATTATTGGTCAATCCGCTGTCTGCGTAATACAACGAAATGGTATCCATAGTCATTCCAGCCTATAACGAGGAAACGTCGATCGCCGGCACGCTCGAGGAAATTCGCTCGGTGATGTCGGGTGCAGGTATCGACGATTACGAGATCCTCGTGGTGGACGACGGGTCCACCGACGCAACCGCGGAGCTGGCCGAACAGGCCGGCGCCCGCGTGCTCGGCCATCCGCACAACGTCGGTTACGGTCGCTCCCTGAAGGACGGCATCAAGGCGGCGACATACGATACGATCGTCATTCTCGATGCCGATCTCACCTATCCGGCCGAAAGCATTCCCGGGCTCCTTGCGGAGTACCGAAAGGGCTTTGACATGGTCGTGGCGGCAAGAAGCGGCCACCATTACGGCGGAAGCATGTACAAGGGACCGCTGCGCAAGCTGCTTCGCTTCCTCGTGGAATTCACGGCGGGGCGAGAGGTGCCGGATGCGAATTCGGGTCTACGCGTCTTCAGCAAGGGGACGGTGGATTCTTACCTGGATCATCTCTGCGACACGTTCAGCTTCACGACGTCCCAGACACTGGCGTACATGATGACGGGACGGTTCGTGCGGTTCATCGAAACCGACTATCGGGGCAGGGTCGGGAAGACCAAGGTGCGGCTTCTCAAGGATTCTCTCCGTACCATGCAATACATCGTGCAGGCGATCATTTACTACGATCCCATCAAGATATTCGCGTTGTTCAGCGCGATCATGATCCTCGCGGCAGTGCTGCTCTTCCTGGCTGGCGCCGTGCTGGGCATCAACGCGCCGTACTACCTCGGGCTCGGGTGTCTGATGCTGTCGGTGGTAATTTTCTCGATGGGGTTGCTGGCGGACGTGTTGCGGCAGATCATGGTCAAGTAAGGGCGAGCGGGCACGGCCTTGTCGACGTCGCAGAGCAGACTCCGGTCGCGGGTGACCCTGGCTTTAAAGCTCATCGGCGCGCCCGTCGGACTGGTCGTGCTGGTGCTGATGCTCAAGGAGGAGGCGGCATTTCACGACGTCGGGCACGCGTGGCGAACGCTCCTTGTCGCGCTGCTCGTCAATCAGCTTGCGTTGACGCTTTTTGCAATCAGGATGCGTTCGCTGCTGGGCGTTTTCGGGATCTCCATCGGCCTGCTCGATGCGCATCGTATCCACTTGCAGTCGTTGTTCTACTTCTTCTTCGTGCCGATGTCGGTCGGGATGGAGGTTTCCCGTTTCCTGAAGGTGAGCACGCTGGTCGCCGGGGTGAGTGGAATCAGCTTGACAGCCGCGTTGATTGTCGATCGCGTCGTCGGTGCGCTCGCGGCGGGAGTGGTCGCGTTGCTGTGCCTGCCCTACATCACGCTCGCGTCTCCATTGAACCTTGCAGGTGGCGCCGTGATTTGGGCCAGTGTGGGCGTAGCTGTTGCGGTGTTGCTAGCCGGCTGGCTGGTGATCCGTCGATTCACACGGGGCGGGCAGCTGGAGTCGCTGGCGCGGGCGATTCGCACGCGCCCCGGGTCGCTGGCGTCCGGCGTGGGGGTCTCGTTGCTGATGCAGCTTTGCATGGGAGGTGCAGTGTTCTTCGCCGCCACGGCGTTCGGCGTGATAGTTGCTCCCGTCGAGGTGGTTTTCGCCGTGGCTGCCAGCATGTTTGCGCTGCTCATCCCCGTTTCCGTGGTCGGGGCGGGACCGGTGGAAGTCGCCGCAGTGGGCGTTTTCGTGGCACTCGGCGTTCAGCCGCCGGACGCCGTTCTGCTCGCATCGATCGTGTACTCCTGCCGCCTGGTCGGTGCACTCCAGGGGGGATTCTGGGAGTTCTTCGAAGGGGGACGGGTGCTGGCCGCGAAGGCTCGGTAATCGCCGTCTCGACATGCTTGCGGCGGCGGCGCTTGGGGAGCCGCATACACCTGACACCGCGTCGCGCTCGGCTTTGCGAACGCCATCAGGCCATGGCTGGCAATAGCCCGGATGCGGACCACGAAACGACGCCGCTACCTCGCCAAAAAGTGGCAGCTCACCGTGCCGAGCGGTCCGAAGTCGGCGACGATGGTGTCGCCCCGGCGTGCCTCGATGGGCCGGATGAAGGAGCCGGACAGCACCACCTCCCCGGGCGCCAGCCGATCGCCGTACTCGGCCAGACGGTTGGCGAGCCAGGCGATCCCGGTGGCCGGGTGATTGAGCACCGCGGCGCCGAGCCCCGTCTCCTCGATGCACGCGTTGCGCGACACGATGGCGCCGGCCCAGCGCAGGTCCAGCTCCAGCGGCCGCACCGGACGGCCGCCGGTCACGATGCCCGCGTTGGCGGCATTGTCGGCGATGGTGTCGAGCACGTTTCGCGCGCGGCCTGTCTGCGGGTCCTGGCGCAGGATGCGCGTGTCCAGGATCTCGAGCGCGGGGCACACGTAGTCTGTGGCGTCGAGCACGTCGAACACGGTCACGTCGGGCCCTTCCACCGCGGTGCGCATGACGAACGCGATCTCGGCCTCGATGCGCGGCTGGATGAACCGGTCGGCCGGGATCTGCGCCCCGTCGGGGATGCGCATGTCGTCCAGCAGCAGCCCCGAGTCCGGCGTGTCGATCCCGAGCGCTGCCTGCATCGCCCGCGAGGTCAGGCCGATCTTGCGCCCGATCACCGTGCGGCCGGCCGCGCGCTTGATCTGCATCCACGCGTCCTGGATCCCGTAGGCGTCGTCCAGGGTCATTTCGGGGTGCGCGAGGGAGAGCAGGCCAATCTGCTCCCGCGTGCGCTCGGCCTCGTCGAGACGCCGGGCGGCCGCTTCGATCTCGTGGGCTTGCATGGTGCTGACTCCGGCAGGTGGGAACGGGGACTCGTGCTCATTCTCGCTCAAGCGCGGGGACGCATGTGTCCCCGCTTCCGGCACAATCGTGGTGCACCTTCATCGGTCTCGCGGCTGGCCGTCCCTCGTGGCCCTCCAGCTGCAGGCCTCTTGCCGAGCGGTGAAGTCGCTGGTCGCGCCGTGGGGCATGCGCCGCGTGGCAGGCACACCCGTCAATGGAGGTGGACGGCAAGCGGGACGCAATGCGCATCTACCCCTGCATCAAGGCGCACGGGGAGTGGATGGGAAGTCCTGCCTCTTGACTTCCCCGACGGGCTGCACGCACGTTTCCCGCCGTAACGGGAGTCAGGACCTGCCCCCCACCCGTCTGGAGGACCTCGAACCATGCCCATCGGACTCGCCACCCCGCTGCCCGCCTACACCATCGACCCCGCCTTCATGGCGAGAAAGGCCGAGGCGCTGGGTTTCGACTCCCTGTGGTACGCCGAGCACCCGGCGGTGCCGGTGGAGAGCGCGAGCCCGTTCCCGTCCACCGGCGGCGAGATCCCCTGGCAGTACTCCCACTTCGACGAGCCCTACGTGGCGCTGGCACGGGCCTCGGCGGCGACGGAGAAGCTGCTGCTCGGCACCGGCATCACCCTGGTGCCCCAGCGTCA
Source organism: Gammaproteobacteria bacterium (assembly GCA_041593595.1). GTDB lineage: Bacteria > Pseudomonadota > Gammaproteobacteria > HK1 > HK1 > JBFHNV01. The sequence continues at coordinate 16,555 of JBFHNV010000015.1, read as the reverse complement.
CCCGCTGGTGCTGGCCAAGGTCATCGCGTCGCTGGACCACCACAGCGGCGGACGCTTCCTGTTCGGCGTCGGCACCGGGTGGTTGAAGGAGGAGGTGGAGCTGATGGGCGGCAACTTCCGCTACCGCTGGAGCCAGGCCCGCGAGCACATCGAGGCCATGAAGGCACTCTGGGCGAACGACGCGGGCGAGTACCACGGCCGCTTCGTGGACTTCCCGCCCTGCCGCGTGTACCCGAAGCCCGCGCAGCAGCCGCACCCGCCGGTGATCCTGGGCGGGCTCGCGCCGAAGGTGCTGGAGCGGGTGGTGGCGTGCGCCGACGGCTGGCTGCCGAACCGCATCACGCCCGACCAGGTGGAGACCGCCCGCGCCGAGCTGGACGCCCGCGCGAAGGACGCCGGGCGCGATCCGGCGTCCATCACCATCACCGTGTTCGGCCAGGAGCCCGAGCCGCAGCTGGTGCGCGCCTTCCTGGACGCCGGCGCGCACCGCGTGGTGGTGCGCCCGAAGCACGTGGACAGCGAGGAGGCGATGGGCGCGCAGCTGGAGGAAATCGCCGGGAAGCTGTTCTGAGCGGTGGACACCGGCGCCGGGCAACGGATGGTGCGGGCCGCGGCGCTCGCGGGCCTGCTCGCCGCAGCCGTGCCGGCGCCGGGCCTGGCCGCGCCCGAATCGGTTCGGTACGTGGACCTGGGCGGCGGGTTCGGCTACCTGCGCATCCCCGGCTTCGAACGGGAGACCGCGTCCGACGTGATGGGCGCCCTGGCGCGGCCGCCGCGATCCGGGCTGCGCGGGCTGATCCTCGATCTCCGCGGAAACACCGGTGGCCTGCTGTCCGAGGCGGTACGGGTGGCGGACCTGTTCCTGGACCCGAGATCGGTCATCGTCTACGTCGAGGAGGAAGCACCCGGCCAGGGCGTGAAGCTGTCCGCGAAGTACGAAGATGCCGCCGGCGTCCCCGTGGCCGTGCTGGTCAACGGCGAGACTGCGGCCGCCGCGGAGCTCGTGGCTGGCGCCCTGCAGGATCACCGGCGCGCGGTGCTGGTGGGGACGCCGACCGCGGGCATCGTCTCGATCCGAAGGATCCACCTGCAGGAGGTCCCGCGGCCGAATGCCTTCACGCCGCGGTTCTACACCCCCGCGGGACGGGACCTGGAAGGCCGCGGGCTCGAACCCGACGTGGCTGCGGATTCGGCCGCCGCCATCCACGCGGACCCCGGCTCCGACCCGACGGTGCTGCGCGCGGTGGAAATACTCGTTGCCAGGGGCGGACGGAAGCCCTGAGCGGTTGCCTCGGCGTCCCGGCCGGGCCGCGTCCTGGCGAAGGTCCCTGTCAATGCTGCCGCAGCGGTTGATGCCGGAGAAATCCGGCGTCGATGCCGCCGGAGGCGACGATGTCCGACATGATCGCGTCGAGCACCGCGTCCGGGATGTCGAGCCGGTAGCCGCTGCCGCCGGGGTTGCCGAGCGCGAGCGCGCCGATCGGCAGCCCGTTGAGGAGCACGCCGACGCTGGTGGTGCTGGCGAAGAGCTCCTCGCTGGTGCTGGAACCCAGGTACGGCTGCCCCTCGCGCTGCAGCAGCGGGTCGTCGGCCCAGAACCCGCCGCCGGACCTCGGCAGCTCCTCCCGCAGCCCGACCAGCAGCTCGGGAGGCCCGGCGAAGATCCCTGGGGTCGGGTCGTTGCTGGTGATAAGCCGGCCGCCGCCGGGCTGGCCGTCGTCGGTGTCGGCGAACGCCACGGTGCGGTCCCGGTAGGAGCCGTGGCTGGAGAAGAAGATGAGCGCCTTCTCCTCCACGTCCGGCCTGCCGGCGGCGCGGGTCAATCGTCGACGGCTGTCAGGGCGAAGACCTCTTGGTGGAGAAGCTCGGCGAGTCTCCGCGCACCGAGCGCCGAATAGTGCACACCCGTGGAGGAGAACAGATCACGCGGCGATCCCTCGTACGAGACAATCGCATGCGTCGCATCCACGACCGTCGCGCTCCTGGACTTCGCCAGCATGGCCCCGGCACGGGAGTAGCCCGTCAGGTATTCGTTGCGGGCCCTGTGGCCGTCATGCGCCTGAATCACGAACACCGTCCGGGCGCCGTGCGAGTCATTCAGGTCGATGAACTGGCCCAGGACGTGCAGGTAGTTCTCGAGGATGAAGGGGTCCGTTCGGGTCGGTGCTTCCCGGTCGTCTGCGGAAGCAGCCTCGATCGAGCTCGACCTTCTCAACCAGGGCACGATGAGATAGTCCAGCAGTCTCACCGTGACGAGGTTGCGTTTCAGCCATCGGTTCTGGTCGAGGTTGGTCGCATACGCGCCGAAATGGCCGCTCTGGACCAACGCTTTCATCGACATCGCGTCTGCCGCCAGGAAAGCGGCATTCGCGTGCTCGTTGATTCCGGAGTAGATGATCACGTGGTCTGGCCTGAGCAACGGCACGTCCTTCTTCGCTCGTGCATAGGCGTGACCGATGGACCACATGATGGCGCCCGCGTTGAGGACCTGGTGCTGCGATGGCTCGGATTCACGGAGCAGCAATTCGAGCTGGTATGGCCACGTCTCGAAATCCGACAGGTTGTAGCAGAACGTGGTCGAACCACCATAGGCAATCACCCGCAACGTGCCCACGGGTTTCGGCTGAAGGACAGATTCGCGATTCCTGAAGCCGAAATCGTTTGTCTGCGTATGCGAGTTGTATGCGTTCTCGCGGTGCTGCGCGCCGAGCGTGTCGTCGTATCTCCACAGGCCGTAGCTCTTGCCGGGTACGCCATGCCTGAGGTGCATGTACAGACGACCTGCGCCCTCCAATCCGAGCGTGAGGACAGTGACGGGGAGCACGGTCGCCAGGACCCATATGGCGATCTTCCGCGTTCGCGACCATTCTCGCAGTCGCTTCATGGTGGATTGGCGTACCATGGAATTGACCAGCCCGGACCGGATGCCGAGTCGCGAGGATACGTCGAGGATCTCGACACCGGCTCTGGACCCGCGGCCGGCCGAGGCGACACCACGCGCGCGACGGCAGGTGGCTCGCCGGCGCGACGACGCCGAGCCTGAGGCGGTCCCGGCGGTGCTGCACGAGCCGCGCTTTGCGGATCAGCCGCCGGCGACGGCGTACGCGTCGCTGCGACCGCCCACGGACCACTCCAACGCATGGGCCGTCACGTCCGCGCATCACCCGGAAGCCACCGACACGTGCGTGTGGCGCGCCTCACCCGTGCCGTGCACGCGCGGAATCTCGAACAGCGCTTCCGCACGCCCGGAACCCAAGGCAGTTACGGCAGCGCGATGTTGGCGTCCACCTCCCCCGCCAGGAGCCGCTTGAGGTGGAAGGTGGCCAGCGGATCGTCGCGATCGTGCGCCAGCAGCGCCGCGAAGGCCTGGCACGCCGACGGGTCGCCGGCTTCCAGCTGCTGGTAGGCGTCGAGGTACATGCGATGCGCGGGATCGCCGGCGCGCTGCGCATCGAGGGGCTCGAACACCTTGATCTTCTGAGATTTTCCTCTCAGCGCCACCCATCCCACGGGCCGTCCTTTGAACTGGGCGACCCGCTCCACGACGTCCGTGCTCACGCAGATCCGGGTCCCGAGGCGCTTGTTGAGGTCCTCCAGGCGCGCCGCGGTGTTGATCGCGTCGCCGTGAGCGGTGTAATCGAAGAGCAGCTCACCGCCGAAGTTGCCCACGATGGCGCTTCCCGAGTGAACGCCGATGCGGGTGACCCCCAGGGCGATCCCCTCAGCCGCCTTCTCCTGCCGGTATTGCTCGGAGAACGCGTCCATGCTCAGGGCGCACGCAACGGCGTTCTCCGCATGCTCGGGCTGGTCGAGCGGCGCCCCGAAGATGGCGTGCACGGCATCGCCCACGATCTTGTCGATGGTGCCCCCGTGGCGGAACGCGATCTGGGTCATCCCGCTCAGGTACTCGTTGAGCAGCGGCACCACCACCGATGGCTCGAGATTCTCGATGAGCGGCGTGAAGTCCGTCAGATCGGTGAACACGAACGACACCTCGCGCCACTCGCCGCCCAGGCCCAGGAAGCTCGCGTTCTCGGAGAGCTCCCTGGCCAGGTCGGGCGAGAAGTAGCGCGACAGGTTGATCTTGGCCCGCTCCGCCGAGTCGCGCAGCTTCTGCATCTCCCGGAAGGTGTGCAGGTCGTTCAGCGTCTTCTCGATGGTCGCTTCCAGGTCCTCGAACTCGATGGGCTTGGTGACGAAGTCGAATGCCCCGCGGTTCATCGCCGTGCGAATGTTGCGCATGTCTCCGTAGGCCGAGACGATCACGGTCCTCAGCTGCCGGTCGACCTCCTTGAGACAGTCCAGGAGAGTCAGCCCGTCCATGCGCGGCATGTTGATGTCGCTCAGCACCAGGTCGACGTCGGGTTCCGACTCCAGCAGCGAGAGGGCTTGCTCTCCGTCGGCAGCAAAGTGGAATTTGAGCTGGCCGCTTTTCACTTGCCGGCGAAAGCGCTGCATCACGAGCTGCTCGAGATCGGGCTCGTCGTCGACGACAAGGATGGTGGCGGGATTCATGTTCAACCTCATGTCGGAGGGGCAGGCGCCGCTCCATGCGGCAGGGAGACAGTCACCTCGGTGAACTCGTGCTCCTTGGACTGCACCTGTATTTGCCCATGGTGCTGCTGCACCACGATGTCGTAGGTCAACGAAAGACCGAGCCCCGTACCCTCGCCAGGTGGCTTGGTCGTGAAGAAGGGCTCGAACACCTTCTCGCAAACCGACACCGGCATGCCGATGCCGTTGTCCCGGATGGACACCTCGACGCGATCCTCGGTGCGTCGCGTGCACACCTTCAGAACCGGCTCGTAACCCGGTTCGGCGAGCTCCCGCCTGCGGCGCTCCGTGGCATAGAAGGCGTTGGTGATCAGGTTGATGAAGACGCGGGTCATCTCCTGAGGATAGAGATCGAGCTCGCCGATGTCGGGGTCGAACTCGCGCTCGATGGAAATATTGAACGCACGGTTCCTGGCGCGTTCGCCATGATAGGCCAAATTGAGGCTGTCATCGATGAGCATGCTCAGGCTGGTCGGCTGCGCCGAGCCGGCGCCCCCACGTGCGTGCGCCAGCATGCTCGTCACGATCCTGTCCGCTCGCCTGCCGTGCTCGGCGATCCGGCGCAGGTTTCCGCCGATGGTATCGACGATCTCCGCGATTTCTTCCGGGTCATCCTCAGATGGATCCCGTGATTGCCCACGCAGCGCCCCGCGCAGCTCGTCGAACAGATCCAGCGACAGGGTCGCGAAGTTGTTGACGAAGTTCAGCGGATTCTTGATCTCGTGGGCCACGCCCGCGGTGAGCTGGCCGAGGGAGGCCATCTTCTCGGCGTGCAGCAGGCTCTGCTGGGCCTGCGTCAGCTCCTGCAGGGCCCGCTCGGCTTCCTCCTTGGCCAGGCGCAGCTTTTCCTCCGCTTGCTTCTCCTCGGTGATGTCGGTGTACACGGCCACGGTGCCGCCGTCGTCGGTCGGGCGCTCGTTGACCCGGATCCAGCGCGCGTCGCCCCGCCGCTGGACGAACGGCACCCGCGGCGGTGAGCGGTGCCGGGCAAGACGCTCCTGCACCCAGGCCTCGCGCCGGCCGATGGCGTCCCGGATCAGGCCCTCGGCGGCGGCCCGGCGCACGATGGTCTCGAAGGGCGTGCCGACCACGACCAGGTCGCCCATCCCCGGATACAGGATCTCCCGGTAACGGGTGTTGCACACCACCAGCCGGTCCTCGCTGTCGTAGAGCGAGAACCCCTCGGAGATGCTCTCGATGGCGGTCAGCAGCTGGGCCTGGGCATGCCGTGCCGCGGCCTCGGCGCGTGCCTGCTCGGCCGCCATACGGTCGCGCTCGGAGAGGCTGTCCCGGAACAGTGCCAGCGTCCTCGCCATGGCCCCGATCTCGTCGTGGCCCGGGGCGGGGATTTGGGTATCCAGCTTCCCGGAGGTGATGGCGGACATGGCGGCGACGAGCCGGCCCAGGGGAACCGTGATCGAGCGCAGCACCAGCCACGCCAGCACGAGCCCGACCAGGCTCGCCGCGACTGCGATGGTGAACGACCTGTCGACCGCGTTCTCCGCTCCGGCCAGAGCGGCGTCACGCTTGGCGATGGCGTCGGCCTGGAAGCGGTCGGCCAGCTGGGCCAGCTGCCGGTCCACGGCGGCGATGTGCACCCGGCTGGCCGCCATCATCGAGTTGCCGATGACGCGCCGCTCGTCGGTGTAGGCGTCGACCGCCCTCATACCCTGGTCGTGGAGGGCCTCCACCTCCTGCGCGACGGCGGCGGCGGTCTCGGCGTCGAATTTCCTCAGCTCCTCCAGCGCGGCGTCGACGCGCGCGCGCGCCAGGGCGACCTGCTGCTCGGACAGGACCAGCAGGCTGACGGCGAGATCCGTGAGCCAGTACTTGAGATCTCCGAACGCCTTGTTCGCGCTGTTCGCGACACGCAGCGCCTCCACGATCTCCGCCTCCGCAGCCAGCGCCTCGGCGTTGCGTGACAGCGCCCGGCCGAGCAGGGCGTTGGATGCCAGGAGGACCCCGATCAGCACGACAGAGAGGAAGACGAGCCGGGTGGAGATGGAGAAACGCGACATCACGGCGACGCCTCGATGAGCATGTTGCGTCCTTGTCCGACAGGGTGTCTCCGGAGCGTGGGTCGCGGCGCGCTAGCGGTAAAGCGTGATGCTGATGACGCCGCCCAGATCGCCCGCCTTGCCGCCTTCCTTGGGGTAGCCGGTGATGTCGATCTCGCCCTTGGGCTCGCCGTGGCAGCTCAGGCAGCCCTCGCTGTAGTACTCGGGCACGAGCACGCGGAACGCCTCGCGGCCGTCCTTTTTCGCCTCGGCGTGGAACAGCTTGCCGTCGGGCCAGTCCCGTGCGCTCAGCCTGCTCCGAATCACCTCGGCCTCCCACTCGTCGGGACGTGACTTGCGGTTGCGCACGAGACTCGCGGGTGCGGTGACCTTGACCTCGGCCTCGTAACCGACGAGCTGGGCAAAGCGCTCGTTGACCAGACGCGCGAACACCGCTGGAACGAACCCTTTGAAGCCGATGCCCTGGGCGTTGATGTCGCCCTGGCTGCCGTCCATCACCTCGCGAATCGCCCTCATCTGGGCCGACAGCAGGCGGCCCTCGCGGGTGTCCGGGTCGATGGAGAGCGGATCGGAGCCCGTCAATGCTCGGTAGGTCTTGACGGCCTCGGCGAGCACCACCTCGCCGCCGAGGCCCTTGTCGCCGACGTCCGGATCGTTGATGAGGGTCTGGTTGCTCGCGATGACGCTGCGCCCGGCGCGTAGCATGTTGGAGAGGCTGAGCGCGATCTCGACGTCCTCGCGTTCGGCTGCCGGAGCGGGCCAGGGCAGGGCCAGGACCACTCCGAGCGCGAGCGCACGGATCGTCGCGCGAGTGTGGGCCCGGTGCCCACGAATCCGTCCCGTCCGCCGGTCGCCGAACACACGCTGCTCCTGGCCTGGCCCGGGCTGGATGCCCAAATACCCGAAAAATACTGCGCCCATTGCACGTGCAGCGCAACGTGGTTTCCGCCTGCCGGCACGCGACGCATGCAACGGCACCTGGCATGCACGCCGGCATGTGGACGAGCGGTCACTGCCGGCGGCCCGATGGGAGAGGCCACTCGGGCCGACGGCGATACCCTCCTGGGCGCCGCGTGGGGGCACTCGAGCAGGCAGGGGGTCATCTGGAAGCAACCCTGGCGCCGCATCGACCGCGTCACAGTGGACGACCGATGAACGGTGCACCTGTCATCGCTTGTTCGCACCCCGTGCACGGCACCGCCAGCACGTCGTTCCCGGACCCGTCGCTCCCGCAAGGCCGCCGGATCCGGGCGCCGCGCCCGCGTCGCCGCCTCGAGCGCGCGCGCCGATGCGCTGCGCCCGGCGGCTCGAACGGATCTTCGCCATGAACCCGAGCTACCGTCCCTGGTGCGGCGCACCCCTGCGTAGTGGTCGCCGCGAGCGGGACCCGTGTACGGTCCCCTTTATCATCACTGCAGGGCAGGCCCCGGGAGACGAAGCCATGACCGAGCAGACCACGCTCGAGGCGTTCCGCGAGAAGTTCCGGGTCGACGACCTGCTGGTGTACGCCAACGCGCACTGGTCCTGGTCCGTGCGCCCGGCGCAGCCGACGCTGGCCGCCGGCGTGATCTCCCTCAACCGCTACGCCCTCACCCTGGGCGAAGTGACGCCCGAGGAGATGCAGGCCCTGCCCGACGTGGTCTCGCGGCTGGAGGCGACGGTGCGCGGGCACTTCGACCACCGGATCATGAACTACCTGGCGCTGATGATGGTGGACCACCATGTCCACTGGCACGTGATCCCCCGCTACGACAGCCCGCGCACCTTCGCCGGGCGCGAGTGGGTCGACAGCGGCTGGCCGCGCTTTCCGGCCATCGCCGACTCGCAGCACGGGGACGACGCGGTGCTGCACGAGATCCGCCGCGCGCTGCGCGGCGACTGAGCAACGAAACGCGGCTCGCGGCGCGCGCCTGCCCGCTGGCAGTTCGGCCCCATCATGAATTAGCCTCCTCTCCGGGTGGCGCGCGAGAGAACTGCCATGACCGAGAACGAGAAGCGCAACATGGAGACCTGCAGGCGGGTGCTGACCCGCGTGTGGGGCGCCGGCGAGCTCGACATCTGCGACGAGGTATTCCTGCCCGATTTCGTTCGCCACGACGCGAGCAGCGGCGACGCGACCGGGCCGGGCGAGTACAAGGCCCTGGTGGAGACGATCCGCATCGCGTTCCCCGACCTGCGGATCCACATCGACCGGCTGACCCCGGCCGGCAACACCGTGTTCTTTCGCACCCGCATGGAGGGCCGCCACACCGGGTCCTTCTACGGGCTCCCGGGCACCGGCGCCCGCATCCACGCCTCTACCCAGGCCGAGGTGGTGTTCCGCGAGGACGGCTGGTGCGTCGAGGCATGGGTCATCTCCGACTACCTGTCGGTGACGAAATCCATCGTCAGCGAGATGTCGTTGCTGGACAAGCTCCGCAATGCGCCGACCTTGCTCAGGATGCTCAAGGAGTAGCCGCGGTGAGCCGGACGAGCCGATCGCGCGGGTGCTTCACCCGCTCGGCACGGCGCCGTTCACCGGCCGCCACGTCGACGCGGCATTCGGGCCTGCGAAACGCCGACCGCGCCCGCCCGTGGGCAAGCTCGTGAACGGCGCATCCGCGCCGCCCTTCGCGAGCTCGAAGCCGAGACGCCGGTAGAGGTCCACCGCGCGGGCCATGTCGCGGGTGGCCAGCGTCACCGCGCTGATGGACTCGATCACGAGCGGCCGTCGTCCGCTGCGCAGGTGCGGAAGCCCGCCAGCACGTCCCGGCGCTCGGGCCCGAAGAAGTTGCGGTAGAGCCCGGTGACCATGCGCGAGCGGGTCACCCAGGCGCCGCCGCGCAGCACCCGGGTGTGGCCGAACAGGGTCTGGGAGTACTCCTTGTAGGCGTCGGGGGTGAAGCCCGGATACGGAGTGAAGGCGTCGGCGCACCACTCCCACACGTTTCCGAGCATCTGCCGGCAGCCGAAGGCACTGTCGCCGGCGGGCAGTGCCGCCACGTCCACGCAGCCCAGCGCGCGCCCGTCCAGGTTGCAGCGCGCCGGATCCGGCCCGTCGCCGCCCCAGGGGTAGCGGCGCTTGCCGTCGGCCAGCGACATGCCGTCCGCCGACGGCTCGCCCAGGGCGGCAGCCTCCCACTCGCGCTCCCGGGGCAGGCGCCGCCCCGCCCAGCGGCACCATGCACGCGCCTCGTGCCAGTTGACGTGGATCACCGGCCGGTGGGGCGGCAGGTCGACGACCCGGTCGAACACGCGCAGCCCGAAGCCACCCTCGCCATCGCGCTGCCAGTACACCGGGTGCTCGGCGCCCTCGCCCTCGCGCCACGTCCAGCCCGCCGGGTCCCAGAGATCGCGCCGCGCGTAGCCGCCGTCGGCCACGAAGGCGGTGAACTCCGCGTTGGTCACCGGCGCACGGGCGATGCGGAACGGCGCCAGCGTCACCGGGTGGCACCACTTCTCGTTGTCGAACACGAAAGGCGCGTCGCCGGGCGCGCCCAGCAGGAACTCGCCGCCGGGCACGGACACGTCGCCGGCGAGGGGGCCGGCGTCCGCGTCCGCGGGAGCGCCCGGGTCCGACGCCGCGGCGAACCGCGGCGCGGGATAGCCCAGCGTCTGGCGCGTCCACGTGAAGGCCTCGTCGTGCATGTCCTCGTGGAACGTGGTGAACTGATACAGGTAGCTGTCCTGGGCGCTGGCGGTGCCGCCGTCCAGGCGCGCGAGCAACGCGTCGTGCACGCGGCGCATGTAGGCCAGCGTGTCGTCCAGCGTGGGCAGGGGCAGGTCCCAGCGCTGGTGATGGTGGATGGCGATGGAGTCGTACAGGGCCTGGGCGCGGGCGTCGAGGGGCCCGTGGCCGCAGGCGCGCTGCAGGATGAAGTGCTCGTGAAACCACGCCACGTGACCGATCTCCCACAGCATGGGATTGACGATGGGCAGGCGTGGGCCCATGAGCTGGTCCGCGTCCAGCCCGTGCACCAGCTCCAGCGTGCGCGCGCGGGCATCGCGCATGTTCGCCTCGAGCTCGCACGCCGCCACCTCGCGGGTGGGAGGGATGCCTTCCATTGCCGGTCCTTCAAGGGCTGAACGCCGAGCCGTGCACATTACCGTGATCACCCCGGCCGCGGCACGCTCGCGCAGCGGGAACCGGGTCACCGCCGTGCGACAGGCACGGCTGCTGCAGGATCTGGGGCACCGGGTGCGCGTGGCGCAGTCCCTCGACGCCGGCCACGCCGACCTGCTGGTGGCGATCCACGCCTGGCGCAGCCGCGAGGCCGTCGCCGCGTGGCGCGCGCGCTGGCCGCGCCGTCCGCTGGTGGTGCTGCTGGCGGGCACCGACGTGTACCGCTTCCAGCACAGCCACCCGGAGGAGACGCTGGCCTCCATGGCCGCTGCCGACCGCCTCGTGGGCCTGCACGATCTGGTGGCCGGCGACGTGCCGGCGCGCTTCGCCTCGAAGCTGCGGGTGATCCACCAGTCCGCGCGGCCGCTGCCCGGGCCGCGCCGGCCGTCGCGCCGCACCTTCGACGTGTGCGTGGTGGGACACCTGCGCGAAGAGAAGGATCCCCTGCGCGCGGCACTGGCGGCGCGCACGCTGCCGGGGTCGTCGCGCCTGCGGGTGGTTCACCTGGGCAAGGCCCACGACACCGCGTGGGCCGAGGCGGCCCGCGCCGAGATGGCGGAGAACCCGCGCTACCTGTGGCGTGGCGAGGTGCCCCACGGCGAGGTGCGGCGCCGCTTCGCCCGCTGTCACGCCATGGTCATGAGCTCGCGGATGGAGGGTGGCGCCAACGTGGTGTCCGAAGCCGTGGTGGCGGACCTGCCGGTGCTGGCGTCAGGTATCTCCGGCAACGTGGGACTGCTGGGCGAAGAACACCCTGCGTACTACCCGGCGGGCGACACCGCGGCCCTCGCGTCGCTGCTCGCGCGCGCCGAGCGCGAGGCCGGATTCCTCGAGCACGTGCGCACTCACGCCGCCACCCGCGCGCACCTGTTCCGGCCCGAGCGCGAGCGCCAGCGCTGGTCGGCGCTGCTCACCGAGCTCGCCTGAATGGTGTGAACAGGGATTGGAACGCTTCTCCGTTGAACATGAAGGCTCCGACGCCTTTCATTTTCACCCGGCGACGTAGATTTCCAGGCAGGCGTGGGCGCTGCGCAGGGCCGCCTCCACCGCGTCGCGATGCGGGCCGCGGGCGAAGATGAAGCCCAGGTAGCGATTGCCCTCCGGGAGCGGCACCAGCGCGTCACCGCGGGCCATGCTGATGACCACGTCCTCCACGTAGGGCACCACCCGCGCGTCGGCAACGCCGTCCACGCCGGCCAGTCGCCCTGCGCGGGGAATGGGGATCATCATGACCCCCGAAGCCGGCGGGCCGCTCTCGGAATCGGCGGGTGGCAGGTCCAGGGCCTGGCGCAGGATCACCTCCTCCAGTGACACGCCGGGCGCGATCGGGACGGCGCGGGAGCACAGGCCGCCGATGGAGCGCGGCGCCATCTCCAGCAGGCACACGGCATGGCCGTCCACCCGCCCCTCCGCGTGGACCGGGCCGCGGCGCAAGCCCACCGCGCGTGCCGCCGTCTCCACCTGGCACGCCAGCTCTCGTAGTGCCGCCACGGGCAGCGTGGACGGCGAGACGTAAAGGCTTTCCTCGAAGAAGGGGCCATCCATGGGAAGCGGCTTGTCGAACACGGCCAGCACGGTGAGGACGCCGTCACTCAGGATCCCCTCCAGCGCCACCTCCCGCCCCGGGAGAAAGCCTTCGGCCAGCAGGTAGCGCTCGCCTCGCGGCCCGACGCGGGGCGCCGCGCCGGCGGCGATGCGCCGGATGCGTCGCGCAGCGTTGACGAACTCCCGCGGCCCGTCGGCGCGTATCACTCCCTGGCTGGCGCAGAGGTGCAGCGGCTTGAGCACGCACGGGTAGTGAGCGCCGCGCGCCGCGGCGTCCAGGTCGCCGTGCAGGTCCACCAGCCGGAACCAGGGTGACGGCAGCCCGGCGCGCTCCAGCGCCTCCCGGAAGCGGTGCTTGTCCTGGACGCTGCGCACGGCGTCCGGCGGATTGTGGCCGAGCCCCAGCGCCCGGGCCGCGGCGGCGGCCAGCACCCCGGTGGCGTCGTCGGTGCCCACCACGGCGTGCAGCGGGTGGCGGCGCGCGAACTCGACGATGCGGGCCACGCCGTCGCCCACCGGGTGGAACTGCAGTCGCAGGTGCCCGTCCCCGGCGGCGGCCAGGGCCGGGGCATGGTCGGTGCCCACCGTCACCGCCACCTGCAGCCGTGCCGCCGCGCACAGGAAGTCTCGCGCCCGGTACGACGTGGACGGGATCAACAGCAGCACCCGGCGGAGATCCGGGCCCGGTCCGTGCATGGCGTGCCCCTCGGGACCCCCGCGACTGGCTCGACGTGGGGCGAAGCTAGCACACCGGGACCGTCCCCGAAGGGGACCGTCCCGGGCGACAAGGGACTGTCCCCGAAGAGGACCGTCCCGGGCGACAAGGGACTGTCCCCGACGGGGACTGTCCCGGCTCGCGGAAGGGACAGGCTTGGGGACGGTCCCCTTCGGGGACAGCCCCCTGGCCCCGGGTCGCGAGGTCAGCCCTTCTTCGTGCGGAAGTAGGGGCTCGTGCCGGCGGCGTGATCCGTGTCGTCCACCACCGCCGCGATCTCCGGCAGGTGACGGCGCACCAGGATCTCGACCCCCTGGCGCAGGGTCACGTCTGCCATGGCGCAGCCCTGGCAGCCGCCTTCCAGCATCAGGTGCGCGGTGGCGCCGTCCATGCGTGCGAGGCGGATGGCGCCGCCGTGGGCCGCCACCGCCGGGTTCACCTGCTCCGCCAGCAGGCGCTCGAGGCGCGCCGCGAGGGTGGCGTCGCTGTCGGAGCCGGCATCGGTCCCCTCGCGCGCCGAGGCCACGACGCCACGGCCAGCGGCCGCCAGCCGCACCGCGGTGACCTCGGGCACGTAGTGGCGCAGCATGGCCGCGATCTCCCGCTCGATGGACACGCTGGCACCGGGAGAGCCGCTGAAGACCACCTCCGCCACGCCGTCGGCGAAGCGCGCGAGGCCGAGATCCCCGCCGCGCTCGCGAACCAGCGGGCCCACCTGGCGCTCCAGCACGAGAGCGATGCGCGATTCCACCGCGGCGCCCTCACCGTGCGCCGTCTGCGGGCCGTGGCCGACCGGGCCGTGGCCGTCCGCGGTCTGCTCGCCATCGCCGGCCGCGCCGTCCGGGGCCATGGCCGGCCGGGGCGCACCGCCCGCGGCGACGGCGGCGTCAGGCCCCGCGGCGACACCTGCCGACGCCGCCAGCGCCTGCTCCAGATCGGCGACGAGATCCGCCGGGTCCTCCAGCCCGATGGACAGGCGCAGCAGATCAGCGGGCACCGGCGTGGAAGGCCCCTCGATGCTGGCCCGGTGCTCCACCAGGCTCTCCACGCCGCCCAGGGACGTGGCGCGCTTGAACACCTTCACCGCCGCGGCGGTGGCCATGGCGCCGGCCTCTCCGCCCCGGTGGCGGATGGACAGCATGCCGCCGAAGCCGCCCTGCATCTGGCGCGTCGCCAGGGCGTGGTGGGGATGGCTCGCGAGCCCCGGGTAGAGCACCTGGCTCAGGCGAGGGTGGCCTTCGAAGTGCCGCGCGATGGCGAGCGCGCTGGCGCAGGCCCGCGCCGCCCGCACGTACAGGGTGCGCATGCCGCGCAGCAGCAGCCACGCCTCGAAGGGCCCGGGCACGCTGCCCGCGTCGCGCCGCCAGGCGCGCATGCGCTGCCAGAACGCGTCCTCGCGCGCGGTCACCACCGCGCCCGCCAGCACGTCGCTGTGGCCGTTCAGGTACTTCGTCGCCGAGTGCACCACCAGGTCGGCACCGAGCGCCAGCGGACGCGTGAGCACCGGCGTGGCCGCGGTGCTGTCCACCGCCAATCGCGCTCCGGCACCGTGGGCCACCTTCGCCGCGCCGGCGATGTCCGTCACGTCCCAGGTGGGGTTGGCGGGGGTCTCGATCCACACCAGCCGGGTGTGCCCCGGACGCATGGCCGCGGCCAGGGCGTGCGGATCCGCCATGTCCACGAACTCCACGTCCAGGCCCCAGGGCATGGCGAAGTCCGTGAGCCACTTGCGAAGCGCCCAGTACATCACCCGTGGCGCCACCACGTGGTCCCCCGGCAGCAGCGCCATGAACACGGCGTTGGCCGCTGCCATCCCCGATGCGGTGAGCATGCAGGCGCAGCCGCCCTCCAGGCGCGCCAGCAGCGCCTCCGGCGCGTCGTAGGTCGGGTTGTGGGGCCGGGAGTAGCCGCGCCCGGAGCTGTAGCCTCCGTCCGGGTCGCGCTCGTAGGTGGACGAGACGTGGATCGGCGGCACCAGCTCGCGGGTTACGGGCTCCACGCGTCCCAGCGCCTGGGCCGCCAGCGTCTCGGGGGACAGCGCCCGATCGCCGCCGCCGGTGTCGTCGTCACGGGGCATCGCGGTGATCCTTCAGTCCATGCGCGGCCAGGTGTCGCTCAGCCGGTAGCCCCGGGGCCAGGGATCGGCGGGGTCCAGCATGTGCTGGTGCATGCCCGTGATCCAGGCGCGGCCCGAGATGGACGGCACCACCGCCGGGCGATCCCCCACCCGGGTCTCGGACTCGATGCGGCAGTGGAAGCGCGAATCGATGAGCGACAGGCACAGCAGGGGCTCGCCCACCGCCAGCTCGCCGCGGGCGTGCAGCACCGCCATGCGCGCCGAGCAGCCGGTGCCGGTGGGGGAGCGATCGACCTTGCCCGGGCGGATGGCCACCGCGTTCTTGCCGGTCTTCACGCCGCCGCGCACCTCCACCGGCGCGGTCAGCTGGCAGAAGGAGACGTGGCGCCAGTCGTGGTTGTCCGGATGGGTGAAGCCCAGCTGCTCGCTGGCGGCGCGGGTGATGGCCACCCCCGTGGTGGCGATGTCGCGGGCCTCGTCCGGCGTGAGCGCGAAGCCCAGCGCTCGGGCGTCCACGATGGCGAAGCTGTCGCCGCCGTAGGCGACGTCCACGCTGAGGGTGCCGATGCCGGCCACCTCCAGCCGGGCGTCCAGGCGATCCACGAAGGACGGCACGTTGCGCACCCGCACCTGCTCCACGCGGCCGTTGTGGCATTCGGCCACCGCCTCGATGAGGCCCCCGGGCGCTTCCAGCACCAGCCGCGTCTCCGGCTCCTCCATGGGCAGGATCCCGGTCTCCAGCAGCACCGTGACCACGCACAGGCTGTTGGAGCCGGACATGGGCGGGGTGTCCTCCGGCTCCATGATGATGAAGCCCATCCGGGCCGCCGGGTCCTTCGCGGGCACCAGCAGATTCACGTGGCGGAACACGCCGCCGCGGGGCTCATTGAGGACGAAGTCCCTGAGCGCGCCGTCTGCGGCCACGTGCCGCGACTGTGCCCACAGGGTGTCGCCCGGCGGCGGCGGGACGCCGCCGACGATGACGTCACCCACCTCGCCTTCGGCGTGGGCGCTCACCACGTGGATCACCCGGCTCGTGAACATGGCGAGACCACCATCGCGGCCGATCAGGAGAGAATGGTAACCGGCTCCAGCTGGTTGCTCTCGGGCAGCACCCTGCCGATGACGGCGGTGCGCGGGTAGCCGAGATCCTTCAGCGCCGCCACGCAGGCCTGCGCCCGCTCCCCGGGCACGCTGGCCAGCAGCCCGCCGGCGGTCTGGGGGTCGAACAGCAGGGGGAAGCGCGGATCGCCGCCCACCCGCTCCAGGTCCCGCACCGCCCGGCGCAGCCTCAGGTTCTGCGGCTGCAGGGAGCTGGTGATCCCCATGGCCACCGTCTCGAGGGCGCCGTCCAGCAGGGGCACGGCGCCCAGCTCGATCTCCACGTCCACGCCGGAGGCCTTCACCATCTCCACCAGGTGACCGAGCAGGCCGAAGCCGGTGACGTCGGTGCACGCCGTGGCGCCGTGCTCGTGAAGGCACGCCGCGCCGCGGCGGTTCGACTGCACCATGGAGGCGAGCGCCGCGTCGATCCAGCGCCCGCG